>ONMI01000084.1 GCA_900318915.1 uncultured Prevotellaceae bacterium
ACACCTATCTCAACCCGCTATCCTCGGTGGGTCCAGGCTGCTACATCCTCTGGCAGAACATCGTCAACAGCATCGAACTGTGGCACCACGAGCGCCAGCTGTGAGGGGTGGATGAAGTGTGGAAAGAAACAATTTCTTATTATTGATGTCTGCTAAATTTGTGTGACCATAAAAAAATAACGGACATCAATAATTTTTTTTATGTTATAAGAAGCAAATTATTAATATTATTTGTATATTTGCAAACAATCCTTTAGCCCGAAAGGGTATGGGATCTTTTTAAGGAAAAGGACGTTTTCTGAACGTAATCTTCGGTGTCCAAATCTCGCAAATTTGCACATCACCTAGAAGATTTGCAACTAGGACGTCCACTATGGGTGTATTGTATCCTGTCCACTCCTCTCGAGTGCTCGGGCTCAATATATCACGACGTGGGCTATCTCGAGTTGCTTATCCTAGGTGAGGGCAATGCGAGAGCCTGGACACGGGATGAGTGAGGAGTAGAGCACCCACGTCTTTCCGTATTTCATGTTTAACCGCTGAATCTGGGTTGCTATAGGCATAACAGGTGTGTTTATGGTAGATTCTAAAACCGATTACTATGATGAAAATAATAATTATCTCTTTGTACGAAAAGGGGATAATGATAATCTTTTAGATTATGTTTTTGTCCATTTTGACGATTCACGAAAAACAGGATTTTTTGCCCATTTTGAATCTTATGAAGCAGATGAACCTTTAAGGATGTTTATATTCGAAAAAGTATTGTGTCCTAATATACCAACCAATGAAATGATGAAATCAGAATTTGAGGAGACACAAAAAGAACAAATATGGAAACGTGTAAGAGTACATTCGATACTACCATCACAATGGAGAATGTTTTTTGAATCATTTGAAAACCAACTAAAAGCAAATAATGACAATTCCTGATGACTTGGGGAAAATACAATCTTCATTATGGAAAAGAACAGAGCAAAACAAGAACTGGTTTTCTGCGGTTTTGAGGCTGTTACAATCTTGAGACTCTGACTAGTGAAATAACGAAAGCAATAAAGAATAGAGCCGAATCGCATTTATGCTTTTGTTTATCGAGGCGGGATTTCTGACCTTGATTATTTCATTGAAAAAGAAGATGAAAAAATATGTTTTAAAATGTAGAAAATAATTACTAAATATGAGTAATAGTTATGAAACGAAATTTTTATTTTATCGTGTTATTACTTTTGCAAATTGCAATAAGTACTCCCGTTCAGTCCGCAAATCCTGATGACGGTGACAATTTTTATGTTTTCACAGGAGGGAACAAAAACATGTCTGTATATCCATTGGATAATCTTGACAAGATAACCTTTGGAGAAAAAGTTATGAGCGTGTGGGTGAATAATTCTCCAACGGATTATAACTATAGCGATATCTCTATGATGACATTCAGCGAGAATGTGATGCAGCCTCTCGGAGTTGAACAATTAAGCAGCGGAAATTTTGATGTTTCCGTAAACTATTATAGTTCTTCGCAAATCTTACAGATAAAATGTAACCATCTCGTATCTGGTTTTGTTATCTATGATTCTCTTGGTAAACCGGTAATGGTTAACAAAAAGAAGAGCAATTCATACAGAATCTCACTCGATGTATTACCTTCCGGCATCTATATAGTTAATGTCTTTGATAAAGACTTAAGTAAAAACATGAAAATCGTAAAATAAGAAAGGAGCATATAATGAAAAAACAAATATTATTATATCTGGCACTATTTGTCTTTGCCTTGAATATCAATGCACAAAATTTTCTTGATGTTTATAGGAATGATAAGGTGGTTGGTTCTGTTAAGGCTTCGGATGTTGATAGTATGGTTGTAAATGAAGAAAACAACTCCCTTGATTTCTATAAAGAAGGGATGGCTTTCTTTCATACCAAGACAACACTAGTAGATAGTCTCAAGGTCTTTAAAACAGAGGATGAGCCTTTGGTATATTTAGGAATCTTGGGCTTTAATCAAGAATTGTATGAACAGCCTTTCGGTTTTTTAGAGAAAAAGACCGCTAGCAACTTCAAAAATTTTGTGAATAATCTCCCTCGTAAAGATGGCACCTTATTGTATTATGGTGTCGACCAAGCTCTTGATATGTTGGAAAACACTTCCTTTCCCACACAGGTTGGCAGTGTAAACCTCATAACATTTACAGATGGTCTTGACCAAGGTTCGCTGATGATGAACAGTAACTATGCTACTGATGAACAGTACCTTGAAGCTATTGGTCAAAGAATTGGCAACACCAAAGTGAAAGGACTCCCAATAACGGCTTATTCTATTGGATTGCGTGGCAATGACGTGACCAACTACAATTTGTTCACTGAAAATCTTAACAAACTCGCAAGTTCAGCAGACAAAGCCATTGAGGTTACTAATATGAGTTCTGTCAACGCAAGGTTGCAAGAAATCTCTGACCAGATTATCAGCATTAGTAACAAACAAACTATAAGTATGACTATTCCTGGTCAAAGCGACGGAACAATTATACGCTTTACTTTCGACTACAAATCTGTCTCAAGTAGTGACATGTATATTGAGGGGACGTTTCAACTATCTGACCGCTCATTACACAATGTCACATATCATGGAATAAAGGCAGAAAGTGGGAATGTCGTATCCGGCAAACAGGACGGAATCTTTGTCACCTATACGTTCAACGGCCTTCAGCGCGAGGATGGGTACGGATTGATACCGACAGATAATATCCGACAGTATTATAAATCTTCTTTTTCTACGGCTTGGCAGGAAAATTCTGAGTTCTCACCTTCCAACAATACCCAGACAACCATCAATCATTCTGGAGCAGTGATAATGCTTGTTCTTGACTGCTCTAGTTCTCTTGGTTCTCAGTTTGTCGACATGAAAAGCTATGCAAAAGAGTTTATTGATAGTGTTGCAAATAATGCAGCTGAACATAAGGAACGTCCCTTTGGCGGGACTTATTATGTTAATGGAGTGCAATTCAATATGGTATATGTAACAGGCGGAACTTTCAAAATGGGTTCTGAAGAATCCGCCATAGAAGAACCAATCCATGATGTTACACTTTCTGATTATTATATCGGCGAGACAGAGGTAACACAAGAATTGTGGTGTGCTGTGATGGGAAATAACCCATCATATCATTTGGATTCTGAGCATCTTCCTGTAGAACAAGTCTCCTGGGATGACTGTCAAGAGTTTATCAGAAAACTTAATGAATTGACAGGGAAGAAATTCCGGCTACCCACAGAAGCAGAATGGGAGTATGCTGCTCGTGGCGGGCAGTATTCCAAAAACTATAAGTATGCTGGCAGTAATAATATTGATGAGGTGGCATGGTATTATTGTGAAGAAACTCATGAGGTTGGAATGAAAACACCTAATGAGTTGGGACTCTTTGATATGAGTGGAAATGTATGTGAGTGGTGTCAAGATTATATTGCTGGATATGACTACGATGCCCAAACCAACCCCAAAGGTCCCACTTCGGGCGAGTATCGCGTATACCGTGGTGGCGGTTATATTTGGGCAGAAACAGCGTGCCGGGTTTCGTATCGGGACTGGGATCTCCCGAATTACCGTTTTTCTGGCGTGGGCTTCCGCTTAGCTCAATAGTTTTCATACCCAATTCTGAATCCATAGGTGGTCTTGAGGAGGTTATATTGGAAATAGAACTAATAAGACCATCATGGATTCAGATTATATTCAAACTGTACGATTTATATATATGAACATCTTTTATTCGGAAATGACCATTATAACGGCCTTGTTTGTGAGTGTTGTATTAGTAAGTTGTAGTAATGATGAAGGCGATGAAAAGATAGGAGCCTCTTCCTCAAAACATATCGTCCGAGAGATTTATGATGATGGCCGTAATATAGTAATGACAGAGTATTTTTATGACTCACGAGGAAGAGTCATAAAGACGAATGAAACAGAAGCAGATTCTCGAGGGACTAAATCTGCTACGTCGACTTATACTTATGGGGAAGGAACAATTATTAGTCAGACAAAAGGGGATTGGAATAATGGTGAGGTTCATACATATACTCTTTCTGATGGAATAGTCTCAAAAGAGATAATTAGAGTAGGTCAGGAACATAATAACAATGATTATTATTATGATTCCGATGGACATATAAAAACAAAGAAATTTTATGGAGGAGCCAACAATGGTGAATTGCAATTTTCATGGTCTGATGGAGTAATCAAACAATATACAAAGCACTGGAACAACGATTCTGACACATATACCTATACGATTTCTTATTCTAATATACCCTGGCCTAAGAATTTTATATTTTATTGGAAAGGAACAGATATGGATGCCGTTTTAGAACCATTAGGGGCATGGGGAAAAATGCCTAAATATTTACCTGTAAAATTCGAACGCTCTGACGGGTCGGTTTTCTCTGTAGATTATGTGATTGAAAATGGCATGGTAACAAAAGTGATTTTTGATTCCGAAACCCATGTTCTTGAGTGGGAATAAAATAATAAATCGCCAAGACTCCATAAAACAGAGTTTTGGCGATTTGTCGATAGATGAAATAAACTAATAGAGTGTCCTTAAAAACTTACTCTTCTTTCACCTTGGTGGCCCAGATGAAGTAGCCGATGAGCAGCAGATAGGCCACAAGCGAGGCCACTTCCGACCAGTGGTTCTCCACCCAGCCCTCGGCCATCACGTTGATGCCGGCGAAGCGGAGCAAGGCGCTCACCACACCCATCAGGGCACCACCGGCTATGAAACCGCTGGCTATGAGCGTGCCCTTCTCGCCGCGGGCCTCGTTCACCTTCTTGTCCTTCGAACGGCTCGTCACATACGAGTGGACGGCACCGCCCACAAGCAGCGGGATGTTGAGCTCGAGGGGGATGAACATACCCAGGGCGAAGGCAAGAGCCGGCACCTTGAAGTAGGTGAGCACTACGGCCAGCACGGCACCGATGCCGTAGAGCAGCCAGGGAGCACCCACACCGTTCATCAGCGGCTCTATCACGGCGGCCATGGCGTTGGCCTGCGGGGCGGCCAGTTGGCCGCTGGTGAAGCCGTAGGTCTTGTTCAGGATAATCATCACACCGCCCACGGTGGCCGCACTGACGAGTGTGCCGAGGAATTTCCAGGTCTGCTGTTTCACGGGGGTGGTGCCCAGCCAGTAACCTATCTTCAGGTCGGTGATGAAGCCGCCGGCCATGGAGAGCGCCGTGCATACCACACCGCCCATGATGAGAGCGGCCAGCATGCCGCCGGGGCCCTTAAGGCCTACGGCCACCATGACCACCGAGGCCAGGATGAGCGTCATGAGCGTCATGCCGCTCACAGGGTTGCTGCCCACGATGGCAATGGCGTTGGCTGCCACGGTGGTGAAGAGGAAGGCGATGACGGTGACCAGCAGGATGCCCACCACGGCATGGAGCAGATTGCCGTCCATTACACCGAAGTAGAAGAAGGCCAGGGTGGCCAGAATGGTGGCTACCGATCCGATGCCGATAATCTTGAAGGGCAGGTCGCGCTGTGTGCGCGGCAGCTGGGCCTCAGCGGCACCGCTCTTGCCGCCCTTCATCTCCTTGGCGGCCAGACCTACGGCGCTCTTGATGATGCCCCAGCTCTTGATGATGCCGATGATGCCGGCCATGGCGATGCCGCCGATACCGATTGACTTGCCGTAGCTCTTGAAAATCATCTCAGGCGTCATGTCGCCCACGGCCGTGGTGATGGAGGGGTCCCACTGGCTCAGCACGGTGTCGGGGAAGATGAGTGCCATACCGGGCACGATGAGCCACCACACGGAGAGGGAGCCCAGACAGATGATGAGGGCATACTTGAATCCGATGATGTAGCCCAGACCGAGCACGGCGGCGCCTGTGTTCACCTTGAACACTAGCTTGGCATGGTCGGCCAGGTATTGGCCGGCCCCTATCACACGGGTGGTGAAGTTCTCGTTCCACCATCCGAAGGTGGCCACGATGAAGTCGTACAGACCGCCCACGATACCGGCTATGAGCAGCGGCTTGGCCTGGCTGCCGCCCTTGGCGCCGCTCACCAGCACCTGCGTGGTGGCAGTGGCCTCGGGGAAGGGATACTTGCCGTGCATGTCGCTCACAAAGTATTTGCGGAAGGGGATAAGGAAAAGAATGCCCAGTATGCCGCCCAGCAGCGAACTGATGAACACTTTGGTGAACGATACGGCCATGTCGGGATATTTGGCCTGCAGGATGTAGATGGCGGGCAACGTGAAGATGGCACCGGCCACGATGACGCCAGAACAGGCGCCTATCGACTGGATGATGACGTTCTCGCCCAGCGCGTTCTTGCGCTTGGTGGCGGTGCTCACACCCACGGCGATGATGGCGATGGGGATGGCAGCCTCAAACACCTGGCCCACTTTCAGCCCCAGGTAGGCAGCGGCGGCCGAGAAGACCATGGCCATGATGATGCCCCAGGTGACCGACCAGCCGTTCACTTCGGGATAGACCTTGTCGGGCGAAAGGATGGGTTTGTACTCCTCGCCTTCTTTCAGCTCCCGAAACGCATTCTCGGGCAACTGCAGCATGTCTTTTTCTTTGTCGTCCATAATTCTTTGTCGTTTATGATTTCTTGTTCTTCTTTCTTTTCTTCTTACCCTTGCGCATCCACTGCAGCGGCCACCAGGCGTAGAGGCGGCGGTGGCTCAGATAGTCGAGGTCGTGCTCATGGCGGTAGGCCTCGCGCTCAAACGAGATGCGCATGTAGGCCCTGCCAGGGGTGGGCACCTTGATAAGCCACTCCACCAGGTACCAGATGTAGAAGGGCAGGATGCCCATCTCCAGCATTTGGGCCGTGTGGATGCGCTCGTGGTTGATCATCACGGGTGTCACCAGGGTGTCACGGCGGCAGAAGAGCACACCGCACAGATTGATGGCGGCGTAGCGCTTGCCGGGCAGGAAGGAGTTGCGTACGATGAGCATCTGGCTTTTTGATGGGGTGGGGTGGTTTACTTGCGGTAGCGTATGCGCAGCACGCGGGCCTCGTTGTCTATCTCTATCTTGCCGAGACGCGACAGCACACTCTGCCCCAGCAGGATGGGGGCTTTCTGGTTGCGCACCACACTGGCTTTCACATTCTCCAGGTCACAGTCGCCCAGGTGTACGCGGCGCAGGTTTATCACGGTGCCTTCGCTCACATTGCCGTTGGCGTCCTGGAAGTATTGGCTGCCCACCACATCGTCTTTCGTCAGGTAGCCGTTCTTCATCATGAAGGTGGCCTCCACCATCGATATCGACACACTGCTGGCGCCGGTGTCGAAGATGAAGTGCAGGGGCAGCGAGTTGACCTCGCATTTCACTTTGTACACACCGTTCTCCTTGGTGAAGGGCACCTCGCTCACAGCTTCTTCGCCGCTGCCGCTTCCTTCCTCGTCGGCGTCCTCGTTGCGGAGCCGTATCTGCTCCTCATACTCGCTGAGCAACTGGCGGAAGGCCTCGGTGTCGCGTATGTTGCGCATGTCGCTGTCGAGCCGTATGTGGGCCAGCTCGGTGTAGCCGTTCTCGAGCGCGAGACGCAGATAGTGGAGGGCGGAGTCGGGCCGGTTCATCAGACTGTATATACAGGCTATGTTGTACAGGTCGCCGCTGGTGTGGTCGGGGTCGGCCAGCAGGGTGTCTATGCACGGCCGTATCTTCTCCGTCTCGCCCACTCCTAGGTAGCAGAAGGCAGTACCGATGTCCACACCGGTGCTGTCCAGGGCGATGGCCTTGCGGTAGTCTGCCTCGGCCTCGGCTTGTTTGCCTTGTTGGGTGTAGAGGTCGGCCCGCTCGCGGTAGGGGGTCTCCCAGTCGGGCTGCAGCACGGTGCACAGCGTGTAGTCGTCGATGGCACCGTCGATGTCGCCGCTGTTGTCGCGGATAAAGCCGCGCATGTAGTAGAGCGTGGCGTTCTCAGGGTCGGCTTCCACCAGCCGGTCGTATATCTGCAGGGCGGTTTTGTTGTCGCCTTTGTCGTAGTAATACTGTCCCCGCTGCGCGGCGAACGATGTCTCGGTAGAGTCGAGCTCAATGGCTTTGTCGGTATATTCTATGGCGTGGTCGTAGTCGCCCAGCTCTGCGTAGCAGTTGCCTATGCGTATGGCTACCGAGGGGTCGGGCTCTATCTTGAACGATGTCTTGTAGGCGTCGATGGCCTTGCGGTATTGTTTGTCGCCCTCATAGAGCACGCCCAGATAGTAGGGCCAGTAGTCGTCGTTCCGGTTCTTGGCCATCTGCACTTTCACCTTGGCAATCAGGGTGTTGAGCGCAGGCTGCTTGAAGTCCTGCATCAGGATGAAGGCCCGTGAGTCCTGCCCCTTGTCGATGGCGCTGATGAGGTCGTTGCCGGCCTCGTCGTATTTTTTCATGCCCATGTAGGTCTCTCCGCGGAAGGCATAGGCCCGGGCGAAGTCGGGCGACAGTTTCACACAGTAGTCGAACATCTTGAGGGCTTCATCATAGCGCTCCTGCTCCAGGGCGTTGCGCCCTTTACCCATATAGCCGAGGGTGTTGCCGGGCTCTATGCGTATCATGGCGTCGTAGTCGCGGTCGGCCTCTTCATAGCGGTCGCGCTGGTAGAAGAACTCGGCACGGTCACAGAGCACGTCCATGTCCTTGGGGTCCAGTTTCAGCGCCCTGTCCAGGTCGGCCAGCGCCTCGGTGTCATTCTCCAGTTCGTCCTGTATCTTGGAGCGCAAACGATAGGCGTCTTTCAGACACTCCTTGTCTTTCTTGAGCAGCTGCACGCTTTTGTTCAGCGCCTCAAGACTTTGTCCCACTTGCTGCTCGTCGAGATATACCACACCCTGCAGCATATAGGCATAGCCGTTCTTGGGATGTTCTTCCAGCTCCCTCTGCAGGTATTGCATGATAGTGCTGTTGTCTTCTTCATTCTGCATGGCCTCAAGGGCGCGCTTGTAGTTGTAGCTCTCCTTGAGGGGGTTGGTCTTTTGGGCAAAACTGCAGGTGACAGCCAGCAGTAGAATGGTCAGTATCAGTCGGATTCGTTTCATTTTGACAGGTTGGTTGGCTTGTGTGCGGAGCCTTTTAACCTCGGGTCGGCTCCTTTATCAAGCAAAGATAAACAATCGTCGCCATTAGGCAAAGAGAATTGATGCTTTTTTCTTCTTTCATCGTTTTTTTCTTTGTAATTTTATGGAAAAACCATATCTTTGCATAAGTCATAGGATAGACTGACACAGACAGACAAGGAAATGGTCCAATGGTCTTCCCGGGGCCTTAAAAACAATAGCAAATGAAAAAGAAATTGACCCGACTCACTGTCCTTCTTGCCTCGGCAGGACTCACCCTGTTGGGCTTCAACGGTTGCGGAACGGCCAAAAAAGCCGCCCGTGAGGAGGCGCGGATCCGAGACAGCATTGAGCAGGCCCGTTTGCGCCAGGAAGAAGAGATGATGCGTGAGGCCATGCGGCAGGACAGCATACGCCGAGCCTTCGAAGACAGTATGCGCATCGTTAGGATGGGGCAGACAAAAGTGGTGTATGGCGGGCCGTCGATGATGGGACGCCGTGTCCTCAAGGATTCTACCGATGTGGAGCCCGGCAAGTGACCGCATGTGCTGCCGGCTTCCGCTCCGCACGCTTCTCAGGGGCTGCCTCCTGGCATTGCTCACCTGTGTGTGCGGTGTGCAGACCATGGCACAGGATTTCCTCGGCACGCGCGAATACAAAGTGAAGAAGGCCGTAGGAAAAGTGGCCTTCGATGCGACAGTGGAGTTTCCCGTCGAGGGACCAAGGCGCGTGCTCGAAGGGGTGGCGGCATGGCTTGCACAGACACTCGAGGTGGACGGCGATTTCACCGGCAACGGACAGCGGCTGCTGCAGTGCGCCTGCGACTCGTTCATGAACAGCGGGCAGAAATGGAAACGTACCGTCACCGTGGAACGCACTTATGAGGACCAACGCGTAGTCACCTTCCAGTCATGGATCAAGGATGTGGACAGCGAGACCTGGCGCACGGCCGACTGTGCCTCGTTCAGCAAAAAAGACGGCCACCGCATCCTGCTCGATGAGATTTTCAAATGCAGCGAAGATGAGCTGAAGGAACTCATGTGGGAGTATAGAGGCGACCTGAAACTTGATACCGACGATCCCTCGGGCCTCTATCCCCTTAATGCGGGTTTCATCGATGGATGGATAGTGGTCATAGCACCGGCTTACCATCAGATGGGGGCGGAGTTCCAATTGCGCTACCTCGAGATACTTCCTGCCCTCTATACCACCGAGGAGGGCTATTATATCCCATGAAGAATGTAAAAACCTACTTGTAATATGCCCACTAAAGAAGAATATGTCCAACTGTTGCAGTCTACTGGCCGCGAGGGGATTGAGCCTGTGCTCAGCTATCTCGACAAGGCCGGTTTCTTCACTGCACCTGCCTCGGCCAAACGGCAGGGTGGCACTCGCCCTGCGGGAGCAGATGGTGGCCCTGAAACCGGAACTGGCCGAAAAGCTGTCGGAGGAGAGCGTCATCATCAGCGCACTTCTGCACGATGTGTGCAAGACCACCCTTTACCGTAAGGTGCAGAAATATCGCAAAGACGAGTATGGACGGTGGGAGACGTATGATGCCTATGAGAGTGACAGCTCGCGATTCCCCGTAGGGCACGGCGAGAAGTCGGTCATCATGCTGCTCCAACTGGGCCTGAAACTAAAAAAGGAGGAAATTGTGGCCATAAGGTGGCACATGGGGGCCTGGGACCTCTCCTTCCAAAGCTTTGAACAGAAAACCAATATATCCGAGGCCAACGACCGCTTCCCTCTCGCCTCGCTGCTGCAGGCAGCTGACTCGCTCTCCACGCATCTGCTGGAGAATGACACCCCTAACCCTAATCCTGAAAAGAAATGAAAAGGAGAATGCCTTTCTGGAGCCTCCTCACTACTACGCAGAAAGTGATGGCAGGCGTTGTGGTGAGCTTCCTTTCACTGCTCGGTTTCAACAGTTGCCGGCAGATTGTCGACCAGCCCTGTGTCTATGGAGGACCTCCCGAGGCCTATCAGAAAAGAGACAGCATACCCAATCCGGTGACCTTGCCGGAAGACAGTGTGGTGACTGTTGAAAAAGATTCCACAAATGAGTGATTCAAAGCCTTACAGCCGTCTCACCCTGCGCAAGCGGTTAGGCATGGAGCTGCAGCACCAGCTCAACAAGGCTTTTGTGCAGAACCATCCGCTCACCCAGCTCTTCTGGGAGTGTACACTGCGGTGCAACCTCCACTGTCGGCACTGCGGCAGCGACTGCCGCACCGTGGCGCAGACTCCTGACATGCCGGGCGAGGATTTTTTGCGCGTGCTCGACAGCGTGGCGGCGCGGTTGAATCCCAACGGAGTCTTTGTCGTGATTACAGGTGGTGAGCCGCTGGTACGCGACGACTTGGAATATTGGGGCCGTAAAATCTATGACAAGGGTTTCCCCTGGGGCATCGTCACCAATGGTCTCTATCTTACCCCTGAGCGTTACGAAAAACTTATGGCGGCCGGTATGCACACCCTCACCGTTAGTCTCGACGGACTGGAGGAAAACCACAACTGGATGAGGGGAAACAAGCTCAGTTTCCAGCGGGTGAGTCAGGCGCTCGATATCCTGGTGAAAGACCCCGAAATCGTGTTCGATGTGGTGACGTGCGCCACGCAGCGCAACTTCGACGAGTTGCCCCGCCTCAAGGAGTTCCTTATCGACAAAGGGGTGCACCACTGGCGGGTGTTCGATGTTTTCCCAATGGGACGCGCTGTGGAAAATCCTGAGACATTACTTACCAACGGGCGCTTCCGCCAACTCATGGACTTTATACGCGATACCCGCCGTGAGGGGTGCGCGACGGTTTCTTCTTTTGCAAGGCCGGCATCTGTGTGGGCTCGGTGCTGGCCGACGGCGCCATCTCGGCCTGTACCAGCATCAGGAGCGACTTCCATCAGGGCAATATCTACCACGACGATTTCATGGAGGTGTGGGAGAACCGCTTCGAGCGGTTCCGCGACCGGGAGTGGATGCGCACGGGGCTTTGTGCCGACTGCAAGCTCTTCAAGTTCTGCCGGGGCAACGGTATGCACCTGCGCGATGGCGAGGGCCATCTGCTGCAGTGCCATCTCCAGCGGCTGGAATCGCCCGACAACCCGTAGGCGTCAGCATTATTCTAGGAACTCTACTTCAGCATCTCTATAAGATAATATTTATCTTTGCAGTATTAGTCATGGGTGGGTAAGCTCGCTGATGTTGATTTTAAAACGAAAACACATGAAAATCGTTTCCTTTCTTTATTCTTGTGTACCCTTTTGTTATTCTCATGTAAGAAAGAAATCGTTTCAAAGGATATTTATGGCGTATGGGTTATGCAAAAACAGTCAGCGAAGGATGGTCCACAATTTACCAAACTCCTTTTGGGCAAAGAAGATTATAATTGGATTGACCCTGTTGTCAGTGATACCATTTTCTATTTTAAAAAAGTTACTGTCTGTGGCGATACATTGTTGCTGACCGATGGCCTCAATCACACTGTTCAATGCTCCATCGAGGAACTCCATGATAGTGTGCTGACATTATCTCATGTAGCAGGCTTTGAAAAAAAGATAACCTATAAAAAGGTGCTCGACTATAGTGACGAATCGGCAAGAATGAAATTAGAATTATTCAAAGCCTCTGATTTGACTGAAGACTCTTTAGATGTGGTGGTAAAATCATTTGTGGTATGGGATTTCCATCAATCTCATCGGGATAGAATCTATCATAGTCTGTCGAAAGCTGAAATGCTGCAGGCTAAGGATTTATTGCAGCGATACATGACAGACGGATCGCCGGAAAAAGATCAATATGATAATGACGATGCCTATCCGTTTAATCAATATATTCGCCAATATGAATCCTATTTGAAAGAAGGTCACTTATATGTATTAGTAACTCTGAATACCTTTATTGATACAGAAAGAGGTTGCGGCTATACTGTTTTGAAACAAGATAGCTACGATATGTGTGATGGAGGTCCTTCTCATGCTACAGCGACTATAGATCTGACTGCCCAAAAAGTTGTCTGTTTTATGACCAATGGTTTTTGATTTTGAGCCCATACCGCTCTGATGTATGAACACCCGTGAGTGTGAGACATGTCTGGTCCCACACCCACGGGTGTCAAAGAGAAGGTAAAAGTCTATTTCTCTGTTTTGTCCAGTCCCTCGGCCGACATAAGCAGGTCGACAAGCGGCTTGTCCTTGTAGTCGTTCTTCTGCTGGTCCCAGAAACCAAAGTCGGCATCGTAGCACCAGGTGGTCCAGGCTATGTCGAACTCATCGAAGACACTGAGCATGTCCTTCGTCCATTTGTAGGCCAGTTCCCTGTCCACAGGCTCATAGACACCCCACTCGCCGCAGAAGAGCTGCAGGTTGTATTTCTTGGCCACCTCGATGGCATCCTTGAAGTCGGCCTTAATCTTCTCTACATTCCATTCTTGGGTGGTGAAGGGCTCAAGCAGTGGGCGCAGCGAGTCGGGAGCTGCCTCATAGTCTTCTTTCGAGACGAGAATGCCGGGATAATTCACCTTGCCCTTATATTGGCCCAGGGGAGTCCACCAGGCTCCGTAGTGAGTGAGCAGCATGGGGTTATAGTAATGGAAGGAGAGTATGATGTTCTTGTCGTTCTCGGGCACACGGAGATATTTCATCGTCTCATAGCCTTGCCACTTGTTGGAACCGATCACGAGCGTGCGCTGTGGCTCCACCTTCCTGAGGGCGGCGTGTACCTTGGCCACCAGCTGGTTCCACTGCTCGTGCTCGTCGGCCACGGGCTCGTTCATAAACTCGTAGGCCACGGAGTCGTTGCTGTAACCCTTGAGCGCTTCGGAGAGCTGGTACCACAGGCCGATGAGGTCGTCTTGCGCTTTCTCTGAGGTGAAGAGCGTGTTGGCCTGCTTGTCGCCTTCGTTCACGGCATTGAAATAGTGTGAACGGATGATGTGGAGGTCGACAATGGCGCGCAGATGATGCTTTTGGGCCAGGTCGAGCGCATTAGTGAGCAGTTCCCACGCCTCAGGCAGTTTGTTGCCCTCTTCGTCCCAGAACTGCACCTCGTCGATGGGGATACGCACGAAATCGAATCCGAGTTGCTCAAGCCGCTCGAAGTCGTCTTCCTGGATGTGTTGCTTGCGGGCCTCGCCCCGCTCTTCCGACTGCGACAGCCAGTGGCTCAGGTTCGTTCCCCTGCGTATGCGGAAATTGTTCACACCGTTGTCTTCCGCAGGCTTGTCGGCACATGCGGCCACTCCCAGCATTACGATGGCCAGAAGAGCCATAAAAAAGATGTTTTTTCTCATGGTTGCTATAGTTTGGTAAATCTTGTAGTAAATGTCACACTTCGCAGAAAAGGAATTCGGCGGTGCCGCCGTTCACATTGACGAACTCTCCACTGTAGAGATAGCCGCACTCCGCTACGTCGGCCTCACCGATGAAACGGCCCTTGAGTTTGCCCTTGGTTGTGTAGCTTTTGAGCACCAGGCGACCAAAGCCGTTTTCGTCGAGTTTCGACTCTTTCATGTCGACCACGATTTTACTGACGATGCGCTTGCCATTCATCTTGTAGGAGAGCGTGCCGGTGGTGCCTTGCAGCACCAGGCGCACATTGTCGATGGTGCTGATGCGGCCCATGAGCGTTTCCCTGACACCGCGCTGCTGTGTCAGCTCTGTCAGGGCGCTTGTGGGCTGCCCTGCGTTGGCGGTTGCAAGCGGTGGAATGGCGGTCAAGGCCATGACGGTTATCAATAGAAATGCTTTTTTCATAATATAGGGTTGTTCTTGATTAAAAAATGCTGTCCAACTTCGCAAAAATAGTGAAAACTGGAGAAAAATCAAAGCAAAAGTCGTGTTTTTTTGCTTTTATTGTCGCGGAGTCTGTTATTGTTGACACAAAAACAATTAAATTGCTTTTATCTTCTTTCATACTGGGAGATAAATCTAATTAATCCACTTTATTAACATTTTTTTTTGCAGTTATGAAAATAAATTTTTCAGTTTCGCCATTGCAGCCTTAGCAGCTGTAGTGATTATGTCTTGTGGCAGTGGCATTACAAAACTCGAGGGAGAGCCCGCCGAAACAAAGTACTTCTCACTCATCGTACCGCAAACATGGGAACTCGCCAAGCACAACACTGATGAGAACTTCCGCATCGAGAAGAAACTGGAAGACGGTACATGGGCAACCATGACTTTTTATGCCTATCCAGACAGGACTTCAGAACCTGCAGAGGCCAATTCCGGAAACGTGAGAGCCAGCTACATCGATAAAGGTGACATCACCTTCGGCAAGACAACATACAATGTGGCTTGTAAAGAATCGGGACCGACAACAAATCTCTATACAAAGCTCACAGAGAAGGGACTGCTGCTTATCTCTGTCTACGGCATCCTTACCGACGATGCCGAAGTAAAAGCCATCATTGAGAATGTTACCCTGAAATAATATAGACTCATCTCATGCAAATATAACCCGGCAATGGCATTTCGATACCAATGCTGGGTTATATTCGTACCTCTTGCTCAGCCCATCGTCTACGTCAATGTTTTTACCTTTATCAGGTGGCAACTGTTTGATACTTTGACGCTTTTTCCCGTTTTGATTATGTTATTTGTTCTTAAATAACTTTAAATCAAGGATTTACAGCGATTTCATTTACTCTTAGTCCGCCATTTTTCCGCCCTATGTGAAAAGTGAAACGATTTCAATAGGGATAAAAGATTACAACCATTTCGATAAGCCAAATGAGCAGAGTCAAGCTTGCTTGAACTATGCCATGGCGAGAAATGGTAGAATGGAATTCAACAATTTACTCCGTTTTACTCGGTGGAAAAAGGGTAAAATGTCATTTACCTGGTTTTATCATCCTTCACGCCTATGCCCTTTTGGGGTGATGGATAATAAAAGGGGAAATGAGGTTTTTAACATTTGCCACAATGCCAATTGACCCTGATTTTGCAATCTGGCAGAAAAATGATGGAAAAAATGAAGATATTATAATATATGAGTTTTCTTTATTACTCAAAAACGTATCAATTTCCCCGTAACTGTGATACACGTCCTCCTTATACATGCATGTCCGTAAGGGGGCAACCACGCCAAAGGGCCTGTTGCCCCCTTACGGACATGCATAAAACCGTTTGTCTTTCGGACATGCATGAAGCAAGTCCCTACGACTTTTGGGCGTTAGCCCGCATTGCAGCTGGATAGATATTCATTGTTAAACTTTGTTAGGAAAAGTGAGCGTTTTGACCGTTTTTTTCTGTTTTTGAATGCAAGTTTAGCTAAA
>ONMI01000087.1 GCA_900318915.1 uncultured Prevotellaceae bacterium
AATGAACAACGAATTTACAATCACAATCTGCAAAGTCAACAACGGATATATAGCCGAAGTGGTCAAACAAAACATCATCTATGTTGGCCACGACATTGACGATTGCATGGCGGCATATCTCAGCCAAATAAAAGACCACATCGGCAGGATGCTCACATGCCCACAAGACAAATGCGACTTCACTTTCAAAATCGACACACATAAGGAGGACGAAGAATGAAAACATATCAAGACGGATACCAAGACGCTGTAAGGAAAGCCTGTGAATATCTTAACGGATTTCTCGACTATTCCGAGTTGATTGAATATCAAGTCAGCAAGGAAAAGCACGAAGAAGTTATTAAGGATTTCCGAAACTTTATGTTTGGGGAGGATAAATATGATTGAATTGCCAAAATACACCGTGCCGACCTACGACCCCAATGCGCTGGCACCGAACCAGCGCACGGACTTCACGCGGCGCATACCAACGGGCTTTACGCAGAAGCAGCTCGACCGCGACGCACAGATCATTCTCCAGATAGTCCGCGCCTACGACGAGGGCGGGCCAAGGGCTGCGGAGCGGGTACTCGACATCTTCCTGCGCAAGGCCAAGCTGCTCACCAACCCCCGTTACTGGGAGGTGATGCGCACCGTGTGGGTGGCAGCGGGGAGCACCGAGACCGCCGACACCTTCCGCACGCTGATGCGGTCGGCCAGGCCGTGCCGCTCGTGGTTTATGACCCCGGAGGACGCACAGGCCATCGACGCGATGCAGTTTCCGCTGACCGTATGGCGGGCCTACTCTATGCAGTACATCGACGATCTGCCGCACGACACCAACCCCGGCGACATCGTTGACCTGCCCAACAGCGACCCCGGCATATCATGGACGATAGACAAGGAGTGGTGCATCGGCTACGCACGGTCGAAGGGCCGCGTCGTCCGCGAGCGACAGGTATGGCGCGGCGACATCTTCGCCTACGTAACCCGGCGCGGGGAGAGCGAAATGATAATACTTTAACTTACGAACAGAACGCGATATGAGAACTATTAAATTCAGAGGACAAAGAATTGATAACGGAGAATGGGTATATGGCTATCTCTACCAGCTGCCATTACCAAGTGGAGTTGGATGTATGATATTGACCACGGACAATAACCACGAGGATAATTCTATAGAGCCTGAATATCACCTCGCTTTTACCTTATGGGTAGATTTATTCCCTGTTAAGCCGGAAACCGTCGGACAGAACACATCCCTTAGAGACATAAAGGGCAAGGACATCTATGAGGGAGACATTCTGAGATTAAAGGGGGAACGTTGCAAGCTGGAAGTTCGCTTTGTGCGTGGCGTGTTTGCATTTCTATGGGATGGTAATCTTGATGACGAATTTCCATGTAATGCTCCGATGCAAGAATGGGCAGAGATTATTGGGAATATACATGATAATCCGCGATTGATAAAGCTGTGTCACCATCACGAAGACGCGATACCAAGAACTTTTGGACTATGAGCAAGTCGCTCTCTGGGCAATTAACACTATTGTCGTTGCTTCACTACCCGACATTCAGATGATGTCAGAGAAACTGAAAACATTGTCAAGCGATGCCAAATACAAGACGCTACAGGCAGTCTTTCAGGAGGCACTAAAAGAAAAGGAATAAAACTATGCCAATATTAAATATCGAACTTGGAGAATATGATGCGCTCCGGCAGCACGCGGCCAATCTGGAGACCGAGAATAAAAGGCTGCAAAAGGTCATCGACGAGTTAAGGAGCGACGGACAGGTAAGGGTTATCGTCAGGACCGTCACCATCACCCATAACGTGCAGGCCATCAATCCCCGCGTCCTCGACCTCTGCGAGGAGCACACCGAACTGATGGGATTCGACGACGTGAAGGACGAGGTGTGCGCCCGCTACCGCGCCGAGGTGGAGCAAGGCATCAAGACCAAGGAAGAGCGGATTATCGACCTGCAGAAGAAACTGCTGGAAGGCAAGGATCTGTTGCTCGCCGACGCACAGATGAAGCTCGACCGCCTGATGAAACGCGGCTGGTGGGACCGCCTGTGGAACAATATCAATCTGTAAATAAAAAAGCATTATGGCAACGAAGATTGAATGGACTGAAAAAACGTGGAACCCGATTCACGGTTGTACGAAAATGAGCGAGGCTTGTCAGAACTGCTATGCGGAGGTGATGGCTCGCAGGTTGCAAGGCAATCACATCAAGAGCTATGAGAACGGATTTAAGGTGTCCCGTATCCCGTAACATCGACGCGATGAAGGAACCATACGAATGGAAGAAACCAAACATGGTGTTCGTATGTTCAATGGGCGACCTGTTCCATGATGATGTGCCAGACACATGGATTACCTCGGTTATGCGAGTCATAGAGAAGACACCGCAGCATACATACCAGATATTAACGAAGCGTCCGTGGCGCATGGAGGAATATTTTCTAAGCCATCCGCTTCCCAAGAACGTGTGGCTCGGAACGACGTGCGAGAACAGCCGACACTATGACCGCATCGACGCCTTGCGCAATGTCAGGGGCGGCAGAGTGAAGTTCCTCAGCTGTGAGCCTTTACTCGGAGCAATGGATGACATCAACCTTGACGGCATCGACTGGGTGATAGCAGGTGGCGAGAGCGGCCCGTGCGCCCGTCGCACACCGATAGAATGGTTCCGTGGGTTGCGTGACGCTTGCCGACTTTGGAACACACCGTTCTTCTTCAAGCAGTGGGGCACGTGGGGTGCCGATGGCGTGAAGCGAAGCAAGAAAGAGAATGGCTGCACCCTCGACGGTAGGGAGTGGAAGCAGTACCCTGATGCCAGACCAACTGCGCTACTTCTTTCAGGAAGCCAGACGGCTGGGCTGGTCGTGGCAGGGACCGACCGGCAAAGCGAAAAAGAGTAATGTATAACTAATAATAGGAAAATATTATGGAACAGGTGAAAGCGTCTTGGTCAATCAACGACCCTATATGGTTTGTTCGCATATCGGTTAGTTTGCCATATAACCTAACCATTGTTGATGATGTTGCGTATTTTCGTTGCAGGATGTCGTATGGTTTTTTGATGAAGTGGTTGTGGTATTTTGAGTATCTTCAAGCAAGAATAAAAGTGGCAAATCCACATAGAGCCGTTGATTTATCTTGTGGAAGAATGGATCCGAAGATGTTACTTGGAGAAGATTTTGTCAACCATCGCCGCGTAACCCTGATTAAAAACAAAAGAAGGAAAATTGATGATTTGGTAACAAAACCATTTGCCGATGACCTGTTTCACTTTAAAAGTCAAGAGATAAATGAGCAAATCAACAAACTCAAAAATGAGGTTGAGGCATTAGTAGATGGCCAGGTGAACTTTCCTGTTATTGCAGATTTCAAGAATGAAGTAAAGAGGTGGATTAACAAAAAATAGAATCTATGCCAAACATTTATCTACGTGTCCCTGTCTATGTGGCGGCCTTCTACCGTAACAGGGACGAGAAGAAACATTTGGAGAAGGCTGAGCCGGTGGAGTTCGACGAATTGTCCTACGAGGCGTGGATGATTCGGCAAGGACTAAGACCCGACCGCTCAAAGGGACAGTTGACTGTTCTGTGTTATTCGCAGCAGTCGTGGGACAATATCGTGAAAGGTAAACTGCCATACGGAGGCAAGACCATTATCAGCAGAGACCCGGCGTCATGGCCTTCGCCATCCGAGATATGCACATTGGAGGGCCGCCAGCTGAAACTCCATGAAGAAATGTTTGACTATCTTTGTATCGCAGCACCACGTGAAGCGTTGATTGGCGGCAATGTGGTGAGAGTGACCAAGACTTTTGCCCTTGACGGGAAGACCGCTCAGAAGATGGGCAACCACCTGCGCAATGAGTTCTATCATTATTTCATGGAATGGTGCATTCAGGAACACCGCATCTTCAGGTCAAAGGGACTGACCATTACTAAGGCGGAAATGATGGAGCGTTTCTACGCTCAATACGACATTCCAATGCGGCCTGACGCGAGGAATATCAACACAATGCGCATCCTCGCAAAAAGGCTGTTCAAAAGAGCCGCCAGTGCCTTGCCTAATGGAAGGACGCCCATCAAAGGCGATTACTTTGATTATGTTGGAGACGGCATGAAAGAAACCGATGAAGCGTACTTCGGAAAGTAAATGTAAAAAGAATAAAAAACAATTAAAAAAGAAAGTTAAAAAACGGGGCAAAAAATCCATTTGTGGTTTTCACCCCCGTGTTTCACTTTCAAAATGGGTTATTTTTGAGAAAAAACGATATGGAAAAATGCCAGGAATTGATACTTGATGATGTCATACGGATAGACATTTATCGGAGTGAGGATATTCGTTTCTCCGTTCCGTTCAACGCTACTGCCGTGACTCATGCCACATGCACTAATGCTCCTGGGACGTCCCCGATGCTTGTCATGAGGCTGCAGGATGACAGCACATCTGACGTGGTTATGGATCCCGCCCCAAAGATACAGGTGACGGAGAAACGGGAAAACAGCGGTCTTGTGCGCACGCACACGTTGGAGGCCGTTATCTCAGAAGGTTTCGGCACAGTGCAATCGGCTATAGACGCAGTGGCGGAGGATGACACGGTGGCAATCATGACTACCTACGAAGGAGTACATTACGCGATTATCCCGTTCCCGAACACCGGGACGGTATCGCTTACAGACAGTCGACAACAGGCACATACACAGACAGTGAAATATACGGCACAGTCATTCAGCGGACTTGTAGTAGTGGACATAAGCCAAGATAACTCATAGAAATGACAAATGTTTTTCCGGCAAGTAACCTGCGACAGGGGAAAGCCATTCTCCCAACGGGCATTGGAATCCAAAGAAAACGGATTTTAATGCCCGTTTTTTTTATTTGCCGCCTTTTTCGTGCCCCATACTTCGATTTTTGATTCCCGAATTTTGATGCAGGAACAAAAAACGAAAAGTTTTCATGAACGGACTTTTAGAAATTCTCACGAACAAGCAGTGGATGTTGCACCCCGACTTCCTGAAAGCTGTGCGCCCGATGATTCAGAACAATCTGAACGGCCACGTGGCTCTCACACTGAAGGACAAGCGCATCGCTGCACGCGCTTATGCCAGCACAGGCTTCGACATCGACGAGCGCAAGGTGAGCGCCAAGGATGGCTCTACCATCTATTCGTGGCGCGAGAACGCTAACGACCCCTTCATCAGCATTCTCTACGTTGACGGTCCCGTGACCCGTAACGGTGGCGAATGTACCTACGGCTCGGTGGAGCACCGCGACATGATGATGGAGGCTGCAGACAATCCTCTCTGCATCGGTCATGTCTTCTACATCAATACGCCCGGCGGCTCGGCATGGGCCAAGAACGACTACCAGCAGGCTATTGACTATGCCCACGAGCGCGGTCAGAAGGTCTATGCCTTTGTCGACGGCATGTGCTGCTCGGCAGGTATGTATCTCGCTGCCCTCTGCGACGAGCGTTACTACATGCACCCAAAAGACCAGGTTGGCTGCATCGGCGTGATGGCCGCTTTCTACACCATCGCCGACGGTGCTCACAACCAGTACGACGAGACCACCTATCACGAAATCTACGACCCTGAATCTTTCGAGAAGAACAAGGAGATTCGTGACATTGCCAACGATGGCGACGACAAGCTGCTGGTGGAGGAACTGACCAAGCTGGGTGTGGAGTTCCGTGCCGACGTGAAGAAAGCCTGCCCGAAGGCTACCGACGAGCATCTGCACGGCAAAGTGTTCGATGCTGCCGACGTGAAAGGCATTCTGATGGACGCACAATCGACACTCGGCGACCTGTTCGCCAAGATAATCAAAGACGCAGCCGCCCGTGGCAACCAAGCCGCACAAGCCGCACAGCGACAGACAATTTTCAACAACAACAATAATCCCGAAATCAACATGGCAAGTAATTATCAGACCGTGGCCAAGATGATGGGCGTGGATGAACTGGTAGTGACCAACGAGGGTACGCACCTTGACGTGTCGCTGCTCGATACGCTCCAGGCCAACATCGAAGCCCTGCAGGCCGAAGCCGCAAAGGTGGCCGACCTGACGCAGCAGCTGGAGGATAGCAAGAAGGCGCTCGCCGACACTACCGCCAACTTTGAATCGCAGATTGCAAGTCTCAACGAGACAATCAGTGCGGACGCCGAGGCAGCCAATGCCAACAGCGAGACCATCAGCAATCTTACCGCTGAGCTCGAAGGTGCCAAGGCGACGCTCGCTACTGCAGAGCAGACCATCGCCGAGCGCGACCAGACCATCGCCGACCTCCAGGCGCAAGTCGCCGAGTTGGAGAACGCTGCCGATGATGAGCCTAATGCAGGCGAAACTCCGAAAAACAACGGCGAGGGTGCAGAAGCCCGCACCGTTGAGGTGATGACTAAGGTGGCAGACCCCAGCATGACCTATCAGCAGATGTGCGACACCTGGGATGGCGAATGACATCCAATCTCTCAACCAAGACAAAGACAACTCATTTTTATCAACCAACACAAAAACTAAACGACAATGGGAAAATTTATCGGTATTGACAATTTGACCCATGTGGCTGAGAAGTTGCAGCCCAACATCATCATGGGTCCTGCCTACTACAACCGCGACGACCTGAAGCGCTTCGGCATCAAGGTCATCACTGGCGTGCAGTTCAAGGACACTGCCATGGTGCTCAACCGCAAGGGTGCCACCTCCCGCCGCAAGGTGGTAGGCGAGACGCTCGACAGCAACCTCGGTTATTTGACCGAGCGCACGCTGGTCGCTCACATCATCTGGAATAAGTTCACCCACAATGAGGACGAGTTTCAGGAGACACCTATCCAGATTCAGGGTTCCGCAGCCTTCCACTACCCGATGGCGGAGGAGATCATCAACCAAATCGGCATCGAGTTCAACGATGATGTCTATCCCAATATCTGGGGTGGCGACGAGGAGAGCGACAAGCCTGAACTGGCCTACTTTAACGGCTATCATGCACTGATTGCGAAGGACATTGCCGACGGCAACATTTCCGCTGCCAACGGCAACCTCATCGAGATGGATGCTCTCGATGCTCCTGCCGAGGAGGGCGACAGCACCGCATGGACGAAGTTCGTTGAGTGGTACGACAAGTGGCATCCCGGACTGAAGCGCCAGAACGTCCGTGTCATCATGTCGCTGGAGTACGGCCACTACATCGCTGATGCCTACGAGCAGAAGCATCGTAGTCATTCTACGGTGATCCTCAACGAGGACGGCACCTTCAAGGTGCGTGAATACCCGAAACTGACTTTCGTACCCAGCGACGACTTCGGCAAGGGTACCCGTGTTGTGGCCACCGTGGATGGCAACCTGGAGTTCGGCGTCAACAATGAGAGCGACAGCTCGTTCGTCAGCGTCCGTCAGGGAAGCGAGACCGACCACAAGGACATCTCCTTCCAGATTCAGATGATTGCCGGCTGTCGCATCCTGCGTATCAATGCCGCCAACTTCGTGACCAATGGTGGAACCATCGAGAACACCTACTTCTCGGGTGATTACCAGAAGGACAGCTTCACCGCTGTACCCAACGATGCCACCATGGGTTCCGTCACCGTGTCGCCCGCTCCCACCAACGGCGAGTATGCGAAGGGGACAACCCTGACCCTGACCGCTACGGCTAAGACGGGCTACAGGTTCGTGAAGTGGAGCGGAGCCACCGATGCCACCACTGCAACCGCCAGTGTTGTGACCAATGGTACTCCGCAGGCCGCCGTGGCCATCTTCGAGCCGACGACCTAAATCACCTTCTTCATCCGTCGGGTCGCTTTCTGATTTGCGACCCGGCGGTAGTATTCCAGAAACAATAGCATCAACACAAAAACATCAATACTATGCCAGAAGTTAATTGCCCCACCTTGGCCGACATCCTCGCCAGCGAGGAATGTTTGGAAAATCTTGCGGGTCTTGGTTCTGTGGTCTATGTAGGCGTGAAAGGCGACCTCCAGTCACCTCTTGCTGCCACCGACAACGAGTATGCCACCCCTACTTTCAAGCAGGGAAAGGGACTCTATAAGTTCGACTGCAAGGAGGAGTCGCAGAAATATGCGTTCTCGTCACTCGGACGGCGAAAAGGCTACGAAATCACGGGCACGCTGATTCTTGAAGCCGTGAACAAGGCAACTGCCAAAGTGCTCCGCGCCATGAACAACCTCGACTTGTTCCTGATCTTCCAGGACAATGACGGTTCGTCTCTTATCGTCTATGACCCCACCCGCAAGGTGGAAGCCGACAGCGGCGGTATTGCTGGCGATACCGGCGATACACCCGACAGCGATCGACAGATTACACTGGAGTACAAGCTCTCGCCTGTAGCCTATCCGATGTATTACGTCACTGCGCCCACCACGGGTGGATGGGATTCTTTGCTCGCCAGCGCAGCCGGTGAATAATCCAAACGAAACACTTCTTTTCTGCTGTCATCATTAGGATATAAGTCAATTTGTTTAACGTTCGGGCGGTTCTCTCATGTAGAGAACTGCCCGTTTTTCGTGTTGTTTCATGTACTTAAACAGTATTTCGCTTTGTGTATTTTTGCCGTAACAAAAAGGGAAAAAGATGAAACAGTACAAAGAGATGACCGCCGAAGAGCAACTGAGGTTCGTGACTGATTTTACCATTTTCGAGAAAGAGAAGATGCCTGTGCTCACGGCACTGGGCGACACTGGGTGGACCGACAACAATAGAGCTGATATGGAGCATGGTCTCCGTATGATTGGTGCTTTCTCTTTTGGTGCAAGGTTTGTTGCCGATGCTTTCCGCTACGGCGACTACAGCAGGCGCACTTACCGCCTTCCGTTTTATGCTCGGTTGGTAAAAAAAGAGCTTGCCAATGATGTGGCATTGCGCGGCGGTGACGGACGCGCCTTTGTATATGCACCCGCCATGCAGCAGCAGTTTCGCCGCCGTGGACGACCCACCAAGGAGGAAACTGCAATGTATGCCGCCGCTGCCAAAGCCAATGCCGCCGCCGACATCGAGACACGCAAACAACAGGCTATTGCCGCATTGCTCGGAATAGAGATTGTCACCAACCAGACGCTACGCGAGAAGAACAACGCCGAACTGGCCGCAGAGCGGGCGGAGCGCGAGGCAAAAGCAGCCAAGCAGTCACCTTCGTTGTTTGAAGGCGTCGCACAGGACAATCTGGAGTCAGATGATGCAGGTTCTGATGTCTCACCGCAGACCATCGAGACTATCAGCCAGGCACGGCTTCACCTCGACCAGTTGCGATTTCTTCTCTCCCCCACCCTGCAAGAGCGTGTTGACACTGTGCGCGAGTTGCGACAGCGTGCTGCCTTTGCGGCAGAGACCGCCAAGCAGATGGCCGAGAAAGGCGAGAAACCGGAAGATGTGAAACCCTATGCCCAGGAGGCTGCCACGGCCACCGAGCAATACGAGGCTATCTACGACGACGTGGACAATGAATTGGCGGCGGTCTATTACCGCCTGAAACACGATGGCGATTACACTAAGAAGTTCTGCGAGCGCTACCAGGTGCGCGATACATCGGTCATCCTGAAACAGTTAAGGCCGTATTTCGACAAGGTGAAAAGCCCGGAGTTTGAACTGCGCATGAAATCCATCATCGAGCAGGAGAGCCCGGAGTATGTGGCACGCATGAAAGCGGAGAAGGAGAAAAAGACTGAGATTGACTCCATCCTGAAATACCTTCGCCGCAAGGACAAGGAGCCGACCAAGCAAAGATTGGAAACCGCTCGGAAGCGCTATGGCCGCCTTGTTGAATTGATGGGCGAGGAAAACGCTTCGCCGTATCTGCCTTTAGTGCAGGCTATCGAGAAAGAGTATAAAGACAGACAAAAGCGTAATGCCGAATGAGCCTACCCAGCAGGAATTACCTCGACCGTGTGCGCCGGTGGATTGTCGGCGGCATCGACCTCGACCGCATGAATATGCGCATCGACCAGAAATTTCGAGCGCAGCTCTGTCATGAGGCGTATATGTTCTGGATTAAGGATAAGACCATGCGCCCGCAGCAGTTGCTGTCCAATATCGCCGCACGGCATTATGCCATCCTTCTTAAAGAAGCGGCACGTGGCAACGACGAAGCGCAGATGTATGTCGATGCGCTGCACATTGTGGAAGGTTGTCAGCGAACGGCGAGTGAGATAGCCAACGATGTATATGTGCTCAACTTCCTCGTGGGCGAATTGTCAACGGGCAAGACGGCCATCCACAAGGCGATGTATGAGGATAATGCCTACTGGATGATGAAGTTCGGGCGCAACGCCGGAGACTGGCGGGCCGTGGCCAAGGCCAACGACCAACTGGCGATGATCAATGGCGACTTCAAGGAAGAGCAAAATGCCGCCGAGCAGATGCCAAACACGAATATCAATATCACCGGCGATGTGAGCGTGGTGAAGACCGACCGTGTGAATCTGACCGACGAGGAGAAGGAGCGGTTGCGTAAGAAGTACGGCCTTACTGCCAAGGAACTGACGCAGGAGTTGGAGGAAGTGAACGGTGTTTGGCAAGCACGCGAGCAGGAGGAAGAGAAGGATGTCTTTGATGAAAACATCTGAACGAAAAAGAGCCACCCTTGCGGATGGCTCTATACTCGTGCGCAATCGGCTATTTACCTATTTGTCTCGATCCTGCCGGTGTTTGTTTTATGTCGGATGTGCAGGCACTGGCTTCAGATTCCGACGCGAAGCCCCCACCTTTAAAGACTTTCGGGAATACCAATCGCTTCTTTGTGGTGCCAATGTTATCAGGTGCAAAGATAAAATATAATTTTCAAACGCGCAAGAAAAATAATAAAAAAATGCAGCAACCCCGTGATGTATATATGAACCGCATCCAGCAGCGGATGTTTTTTGCAGGTGCCAGGAATGTTGTGCTTAGTGCCGCACGCCGTTTCGGCAAGACCGATGGCGGAATAGGCCCCCGCATGTGGGCGGTAGCGGGGAGTATGCCGCGTGGTGCCGGGGCATTCCTGGGTAGCAGCAGAAAGCAGTTGTTTGCAAGGACTATTCCTGCCGCAATCGCCGCGCAGGAGCGTTTCTACCAGCTGCGCGAGGGTGTGCATTTCGGATGGGGCCGCCCGCCCAAGGGTGTGGAGACGTGCATCATCCGCCCTAAGTCTTATGACAACTGTATGTGGTATGCGAATGGTTGGATATGGCACACCATATCGCTTTCTGTCTTCGGCTCTGCTAACGGACTTACGCTCAATTCGCTCATTGCCGACGAGTGCAAGTTCTTGCCTAAGAAGAAAATCGACGAAGAGGTAATGCCTGCTCTTTCGGGCATGGTTCACCCGATGGGCAGTGCTTCGTTCTCCGAAGTCAATCCCTATTATAAATCCACTTTCTTTTGCTCGGATGCCTCATTGTCATCAAAGAACAACTGGCTGGAGCAGGAGGAAAAGAAACTCGACCTGACGATTGACAGCGG
>ONMI01000070.1 GCA_900318915.1 uncultured Prevotellaceae bacterium
GAAGTGCAGGTTGGTGCAATTCTTCAGTTCATGTCCGTCCCTCTGCCGAGGTACAATCGCGGTACAAATTTACACTAAAAGGGGTAAACTGGCAATAGGCAAAGAATAAGGTTAGTTAAGCGGAGTTAATTGTCGGACAGTGTTTTACGCGATTTTATTTAAGGTTTATTTCGTTCTGTTATGACCCGATTTAGTTGGTGAAGAATTGCGACAATTTGCCGACAAGGGGCCCTTGGTGGAAAGAAATAGTAAAAAATAATGCGGAAAATTTTGTGGCAGTGAAAAAAAAGCAATATTTTTGCGAGTGAAAGAATGAGAGAGACCTAAAAATACCTATGAGAAAATTGTTTTACCTATTCTTTGCCCTATTGGCCGTCGCCATGGCCACAACGGGCTGCGGTGAAGACAAAAAGGCAGCCGAGATACGCCGGCGCGCCACCGAACTGGCCATGCGGCGAACCGACTCAGTAGTCCAGATACAACAAGACTCGCTCGCCAAAGTGAAGACCCGCGAGCGGCGTCGTGCCGACTCCATCGCCAAGGTAGACTCGCTGCGCCGCATCTATGAGCGCAACCACATCACCCTGGAGGGCACCGTAGGCGGCGAGACAGCCCGTCTGCGATTGAACCGGAGCGGCGACGTGGTGAGCGGCACCTACAGCGGCAGCGGTGTGACGGTGAACGTGCGCGGCACTTGGAACGACGGTGTGGTGGCCAGCGGCAAGCTGGTCGTTGACAGCGTGACACAGACCAAGGTGAGCATCAACATCCAGCGCAACAGCAACGATGAGTTCACCGGTTCAGTGACCGTGAACAAGAACGGTTCGGCCTATACCCAGCGTGCAGTGCTGCAGCGGTTTTAGACTGACGGGGAAAAATCCACCTCGCTAAAAGAAGATCAACTATCAGAAGAGCAAGGGGAAAGAGAATTATCAAAAAAAGGAAAGACAATTATCAGAAGAAAAAGGAAAGAAATTCCCATAATTATCGTAATTCTATTCAATATTAATGAATAATTATGTCAATTACGGGAATTTCTTTCAATGTTGATGAATAATTTCTGCGCATTACGGGAATTTCTTTCAATGATGATGAATAATTTCTGCGTATTACGGGAATTTCTTTAAAAAGAAAGAAAAGGGAAAAAGAAGAATCAGAAGAAAAGGAAAGAAATTCCCATAATTATCGTAATTCTTTTCAATGGTAATGGATAATTTCTGCGTATTAGGGAATTTCTTTAAAAAGAAAGAAAAGGGAAAAAGAAGAATCAGAAGAAAAGGAAAGAAATTCCCATAATTATCGTAATATTTTCAGTATTAATGAATAATTATGTCTATTACGGGAATTTCTGTCAGTATACATGAATAATTATGTCAATTACGGGAATTTCTTTCAGTATATATGAATAATTATGATAATTACGAGAATTTCTTTCAAGGTTAATATTCAGAAATTACCGTAATTTCCTTGGAACCAGTTGTTTAGCGCTGGATGTGCGAGCGATACCACTTGGCGGTGGTGAAGATGAAAGCCAGCAGTGAAGCCAGCGTGACAATGAGCGCCACGATTGTACAACCGCGCATCGCGGCAGGAGTGAGTCCGCCTTCAGTGGCGAAGGCAAAAGCCACCGCCATGCCCAAGGCAGCACCCAATTCCCACACAATCCAGAAACTGCTCTGCGACGTGCCCCGCTGACAATGGGCGCTGATGCGTATGAAATAAATCTGCAGGCGCGCCATGGAGAGACCCACACCGCAGCCAGCCAGCAACGGCACCGCATAGGCGCCGAAAGCAGAGCCGCCGGCCAACTGCAGAAGAAACGCAGCCGCCAGCAACGCCATTCCCCCCACCGGCATGAGGCCCGAGAGGCGGTAGCGTCCGAGCACCGTCTCGCCCCCGAGCGCCAACAGGAATCCCACAATAAGGAAAGCGAAAAAGGTGAGCGAGAAGCACGCCACTACCAGGACTCCCAATGCGAAGCCCACGGCCAACACATGGAGGGCCAGTCGGGCGCCCCGCAGCATGAAGAAGCGGTCGAGCGAGAGGTGGAACGACGTATCCTCAGGCGCCCTGAAAGGGAAACGGACAAAAAGGATGAGCACGATGGCGAGCAATGCCGAGGCCAGTACGGCCATGAGCGGATAGTCGGCGCCATAAAACTCCATCACCACCACGCCCAAAGCAGGCCCGATGGGCACCGCCATGCGCTGAAACCACGCCATGGCATAATTGGCATCCGTGCGCTGTGCCGACTCGCAGCAGTCGGTGACCAGTGTGCTCACGAGCACCATCTGTGCCAGTCCGTAGGCAGCCCCCTCGACGAAGCGCAGCAGCAGGAAGGCCGAGAGGCGCATCTCCTGCGGCAGCGCTTCAAGGAAGGAGCAGGCGGCGAAAGCGGCCATATAGGCCATGACGGCCCATATACACACAGCATTGCGGCGGTATTTCTCCACCAGGAAGGAGATAAGGCATCCCAGGGAGAGGAGGCCGCCCCCGAAGGCCACATACCCCCACCCCATCCACTGCGCCCGCTGTGCAGCCGGTATCATCGCGCTGAGCACGGGCAGCTGCATGAAGGCCGACACCGTGAGGAGCATGCCCGCAAAGGTGAGCATCCAGAACTCGCGGTGCCAGAGATGGGTGTGGACAGGTGTGAGCTGTGTATCCATCGGGAACATCAAGGATTAATATGACTCTTTCTCGTTGGGGAAGAGCGAATTCTTCACATCGGAGACATAATTGCCGATGGCGTCGGTCATAATCTGGTTGAGGTCGGCATACCTGCGCAGGAACTTGGGCGAGAAGCCCTGCGTCTTGCCCAGCATATCGTCGACCACGAGCACCTGTCCGTCGGTGCCGGCACCTGCGCCGATGCCGATGGTGGGGCACTTCACCAGACTGGTGACGCGTGCTGCCAACTCGGCCGGCACTTTCTCGAGCACGATGCCGAAACAGCCGGCCTGGTCGAGCAGTTGGGCGTCGGACACCAGTTTTTCGGCCTCCTCGGTCTCGACGGCTCTTACGGCATAAGTACCGAACTTATTGATGCTCTGCGGAGTGAGGCCCAGATGTCCCATGACGGGGATGCCCGCCTCGAGGATGCCCTTGATGGTATCGAGCACTTCCACGCCGCCCTCTATCTTGAGCGCATCGCATCCGCTCTCCTTCATCATGCGTATGGCATTGGCCACACCCTCCTGACGGTCTACCTGATAGCTACCGAAGGGCATGTCGCAGAGCACGAGTGCCCGCTTCACAGCCTTCACCACCGACGAGGCATGATAAATCATCTGGTCGACGGTGATGGGCAGCGTGGTGGTGTTACCCGCCATGACATTCGAGGCGGAGTCGCCCACGAGGATGGCATCCACACCAGCCATGTCGACAATCTTGGCGGTGGTATAATCATAAGAGGTGAGCATGGAAATTTTCTCCCCCTTCTGTTTCATCTCCATAAAACGATGCGTGGTAACCTTGCGCGCATCAGAAACTAAATAGCCTGGCATATAAAATAAGTTTAATGATTAATATTCAGCTGTTTACTATTGTTCTGCCACCAATTGGCGGCAACGCTCCACACTTAAAGAGGTAAAATCGGGCACCACAAGGTGGCAGAGCGGTGCGATGGTCTGCCCGGGGTTGGTGGTGGAGAGGCCCACTACCCTGGCCCCGGAGGCCATGCCGGCCCTGAGCCCGTTGATACTGTCTTCGAACACCACACACTCGGCAGGCATCACGCCGAAGACAGCGGCACCACGCAGATAGCAGTCGGGCGAAGGCTTGCTCTCGGAGAAATCCTCGGAAGTGAGGATACGGTCGAAGAAATCCCTTACCTCAGGATGAGCCCTATAGACAGCCTGCATCTTGATGCGGTTGCTGCTGGTGACCACCGCCGTGGTGATGCCCTCCCGGCGGAGTGCTTCGACAAAATCGGTGAATCCCGGAATATAGTCGTACTGCATCTGGCTCTCAAAGCGGTTGAGCCTTTCCACGATAAGCGGCTGCTCCTGCGGCACATCGGCAAAATAGCCCTCGAAAATCTGCTGCAGGGTCTGCCCTTTGATGCGGTGCTCGAGTCCCGGCAGTTCAGGGTGATACCTCCGGCACTCCTCCCCCCAGAAGCGGGTGTAAATAGGCTCGGTGTCGAAGACCACACCATCCAAGTCGAAAAGGGCTGTTTTCAAATCCACGATAGCAATCTTTTTAAAACCGGGTGCAAAGGTAATACATTTTTTTCATTTAGCGCAAAGGATGGCATCTTTGGTGTCAACTAAAGTTAATCTTATAAAAAAGGTAGGCATATTCATGAAATAATCGTTACTTTTGCAAAAGCAAAGCCAAGAAACGACAAAGAATGAGACGACTACTATACGGTCTGGCGCTCGCCGCTGCCCTCACGGCAGCACTCTCCTCGTGCAAGCCCAAGGTGACGGCGCAGAGCAAAGGAATCCGGTTTGACACCCTCTGTGTGGACACCACCGCTCTTCTGAGCGACAGCGGCGGCGTGGCCCACTGCGCCCTCCACCTGAACCTAATCTTCCTGCGCGGCAAGGAATATGAAGGAGTGAACGACAGCCTGCTCCGCTCGGGCCTTCTGGCCCCGGAATACCTGTCGCTCTCCGACTACAAGATGACCCCAGCCGAAGCCGTGGACTCCTTCATAGACCGCTATATAACCGACTACCGCGAATTCTACACCACGGTATATGCCGAGGAGGGCAACGACACCACCGCCACCATCAGCTACAGTGTGGACGCCTCCCTGAGAGACGGCCGCAGCGGCATCACCAACTATGTGACCCATGTGGTGAGCGACCTCGGCGCCGGCAGCACCGACTACACCCAGGTGCTGAACATCGACATCACCAACGACCGTGTGCTGCGCCTGGAGCATGTGTTTCTGGACGGCTACGAGCAGGAGTTGGGCGACATCATAGCCGAGCGGCTGTGCAAGCAACTGAACGTGAGCTCGCTGGATGCGCTCCGTTCGGCCGGCTACTTTGTGCAGTGCGACCCCTATGCCACGGCCAACTTCGAGATGGCCGACCGCGCCATACGCTTTATATATATAAAAGGTGAGATAGCCGACCGCGACAAGGGCGAGGTGGTGGTGAGCGTGCCCTATTCGGCTGTAAGAAGACTACTCAGAAAATGAACGAGATACTGAAATACTTTCCCCATCTGACTGATGTGCAGCGCCACCAGTTGGAGCTGCTTGCGCCGCTCTATGCCGACTGGAACGAGAAGATAAACGTCATCTCGCGCAAGGACATCGACCATCTATATGAGCACCATGTGCTGCACTCCATGTCTATCGCCATGGCGGTGAATTTCAGGAGCGGCACACAAGTGCTCGACCTGGGCACCGGCGGCGGTTTTCCAGGCATTCCGCTGGCCATCCTTTTTCCGGAGGTGCGCTTCAAGCTCATCGACGGCACCGGCAAGAAGATACGTGTGGTGAACGAGGTGAGTTCGGCCATCGGCCTTCGTAATGTGGAGGCCGTGCAGCTGCGCGGCGAAGAGGAGCAAGGCCGGTTCGACTTTGTGGTGAGCCGTGCGGTGATGCCCCTGCCCAACCTTGTGAAGCTGATACGCAAGAACATAGCCCGCAGGCAGCTCAACTCCATCGGCAACGGGCTGCTGTGCCTGAAAGGCGGCAATGTGGACGAAGAAGTGCGCCCCTTCAAGAAGTATGCCGAAGTGACCCCGCTCTCGCAATGGTTTGAGGAAGAGTGGTTCAAAGAGAAGCGACTAATATATCTACCCCTATGCTGAAGATACAGAGATTTGTTTGCAACATGCTGCAGGAGAACTGCTATGTGGTGAGCGACGAGACCCGGGAGTGTGTGATTGTGGACTGCGGTGCCTACTACGAGCACGAGCAGAAGGCCATCAAGAGCTACATAGAACGCGAAGGACTGAAACCCACCCACCTGCTGGCCACCCACGGCCACATAGACCACAACTTCGGCAACGGCTTCATAGCCGACACCTACGGTCTGAAAGTGGAGGTGCCCGCCCAGGACGAATGGCTCATGGACAGCCTGGCCGACCAGGCCGTGAACTTCATCGGTGTGCGTCCCGCCACCCCCTACCCCGCCGTGGGCCGCTACCTGCAGCCCAACGACACCATCAGCTTCGGCAGCCACACCATCGAGCAGTTGCCCACCCCTGGGCATACCCCAGGCAGTGTGGTCTACTACATAGCCGACGAGCACACCGCGCTGACGGGCGACACCCTGTTCCATCTGTCGATAGGGCGCACCGACTTTGAGCGCGGCAGCATGATGCAGATGATGATGAGCCTGCACGTGCTGGCCCAGTTGCCCGACGAGACCGTGGTGCTGGCCGGTCACGGCGAGGACACCACCATCGGCGACGAGCTGCGCATGAACCCCTTCATGGACCGATGAGCGAGCGCGTGATACTGGGCATAGACCCCGGCACCAATGTGATGGGCTACGGGGTGATACGCGTGGCGGGACAGGCCGTGAGCATGGTGGCCATGGGGGTGATAGACCTCCGGAAGATGCACGACCCCTACCTCAGGCTGGGGCACATCTTCGAGCGTGTGACCGGCATCATAGAGAGCTACCTGCCCGACGAGATGGCCATCGAGGCCCCCTTCTTCGGCAAGAACGTGCAGTCGATGCTCAAGCTGGGGCGTGCGCAGGGTGTGGCCATCGCCGCCGCCATTCACCGCGACATACCCATCCACGAATATGCCCCGCTGAAGATCAAGATGGCCATCACCGGCAACGGCAGTGCCTCGAAGCAGCAGGTGGCCGGCATGCTGCGCTACCTGCTACATCTGGATGCCGACGAGACCTCCGACTTTCTTGACGCCACCGATGCCCTTGGTGCCGCCTACTGTCACTACCTGCAGAGCGGCCGTCCGGAGTCGCAGGCCAGTTTCAAGGGTTGGAAAGACTTTGTAAACAAGAACCAGGACCGTGTGCGCAAGACTCGCTGAGCGCATGTCCCTGCAAGACAAAAGAAGAAAGAACAAACCATAAAAGCATGAAAATGAGAAAGACCCTCCTAACCGCCCTCTTGCTGCTGGGCGCCCTGACCCATGTCTGCGGCCAGGAAGTATACAATGAAGGCATGAAGATGGCGAAAGAAGCCGCCGACGACGAGTCGAGTCCGCTTGAGGCCCGCAAGATAGCCACCTTCAAGTACGACGCCATCCAGTATCTGGGTGTGATGAGCAGCAAGTTCATGCCCGACAGCTCGGCCGTGATGCTCGACCGTCAGACCCTTGCCCTGTTCAACTATGTGAACCTGTTCAGCAAGCACTACGCCCATGCCGACAAGAAAGACAAGGAGACGGTGATACAGCTGTTCAGCGCGGTGAGTCTGCGCAACCCCCGTTTCAAGAAGAAAGACGAGGACCAGGAGTGGGCGCTGGCCTACATCAGCACCGACGGTTTCATCACCAAGTTCTCGCTGAACACCGACTGGGAGAAAGCCTACGAGGATGTGCTGTCGCTGCTGAAACAGCAGTAGGCAGCAGGCCTAGTGCAAAAAAAAGCTAATTTGGCGTATCTGCCTTAAAAACAAAGAGTATATTTTTTCACAATCCATGAGAAATGATTAATTTTGCAGTGGATTAAAATAATTATTTTATTATAAAGCAATGAGAATAGAAAAAGTTCATGCAAGAGAGATTCTGGATTCACGTGGCAATCCTACAGTAGAAGTTGAGGTAACCCTTGAGAATGGTGTGATGGGTCGCGCTGCCGTACCCTCCGGCGCCTCTACGGGTGAGAACGAGGCCCTCGAGCTTCGCGACGGCGACAAGAACCGTTTCCTGGGCAAGGGTGTGCTGAAGGCTGTTGAGAACGTGAACACCATCATCGCTCCGCAACTGAAAGGCGACTGCGTTTTCGACCAGCGCGCCATCGATATGAAGATGCTTGAACTGGACGGCACTCCCACCAAGAGCAAGCTGGGTGCCAACGCCATCCTTGGCGTGTCGCTTGCCACCGCACAGGCTGCTGCCAAAGCGCTGAACATTCCTCTGTACCGCTACATCGGCGGCTGCAACTCCTACACCATGCCCCTTCCGATGATGAACATCGTGAACGGTGGTGCTCACTCCGACGCTCCCATCGCCTTCCAGGAGTTCATGATTGGCCCGGTAGGTGCTACCAGCATCAGAGAGGCTGTCCGCATGGGTGCTGAGGTGTTCCACAACCTGGCCAAGCTGCTGAAGGCCCGTGGTCTCTCCACCGCAGTGGGCGACGAGGGTGGTTTTGCTCCCAACTTCGACGGTATCGAGGACGCTCTCGACACCATCATGGCCGCCATCAAGGCTGCCGGTTATGAGCCGGGCAAGGATGTACGCATCGCCATGGACTGCGCTGCTTCTGAGTTTGCAGTGTGCGAGGACGGCAAGTGGTTCTACGACTACCGTCAGCTGAAGAACGGCAAGAAGAAGGATCCCAACGGCAAGAAGCTGAGTGCCGAAGAGCAGATTGCCTATCTTGAGGAGCTGATCAACAAATATCCTATCTACTCGATCGAGGACGGTCTTGACGAGAACGACTGGGAGAACTGGGTGAAGCTGACCGAGCGTGTGGGCGACCGCTGCCAGCTGGTGGGCGACGACCTGTTCGTGACCAACGTGAAGTTCCTGGAGAAGGGTATCACCATGGGTGCCGCCAACTCCATCCTGATCAAGGTGAACCAGATTGGTTCGCTGACCGAGACCCTCGACGCCATCGAGATGGCTCATCGTCACGGCTACACCACAGTGACCTCTCACCGTTCGGGCGAGACCGAGGACACCACGATTGCCGACATCGCCGTGGCCACCAACTCGGGTCAGATCAAGACCGGTTCGCTGAGCCGCACCGACCGTATGGCCAAGTACAACCAGCTCATCCGCATTGAGGAAGAGCTCGGCTGCACCTCGAAGTACATGTACAAGAAGCTGAAGTAAGCCCAGCGCTTCTTGAGTAGAAATAAGCGGCTGAGTCCGCAATGAGAGGAGGGGATACCGATTGTGTATCCCCTCTTTTTTTACATTGGTGCGGAAAAGTTTGCCACATTGGGAAATTATTGCTATATTTGCAAGAGTATCCCGGTATTAGCGGCCAAACCGGGCCGGGCGGTTCTGCGCTTGGAATGCGCCATCATAGCATTAAATGTAAAACACTGATACCCAATGAAAAAATTCAATCTTCTTGCGCTGGCCCTTCTGTTCTGTCTGGGCCTCTCGGCCAAGTCGGAAATAGACAGGCCCAAACTGGTAGTAGGCATCGTGGTGGACCAGATGCGCTGGGACTACCTCTATTACTATTATGACGAGTATCGTGAAGACGGTCTGAAACGCCTGCTGAATGAAGGCTTCAGCTGTGAGAACACGATGATAAACTATGTGCCCACAGTGACGGCCATCGGCCACTCCTCTATCTACACCGGCTCGGTGCCCAGCATCACCGGCATAGCCGGCAACGACTTTCTGCTGAACGGGCACCACGTGACAAGTGTAACCGACACCACTGTCACCCCCATAGGTGCGGTGAATCCCGGTCCGCGCACCGGCAAGTGCTCGCCGCGCAACCTGCTGGCTGGCACGATAGGCGATGCGCTGAAAATAGCCACCGACTTCAAGTCGAAGGTGTTTGGTGTGGCCATCAAGGACCGTGCCTCCATCCTGCCTGCCGGCCATGCTGCCGATGCGGCCTACTGGTGGGACATGACCAGCGGCCACTTCATCACCAGCAGCTACTACATGGACAAGTTGCCCATGTGGGTGACCACCTTCAACAAGACGCATCAGCAGGAGTCGGGCAAGAATATCAACGAGATGCCGGTGGGCGTGACGCTGACCTTCCAGATGGCTGAGGAGTTGCTGTCGCGCGAGCGTCTGGGCAAAGACGAGTTCACCGACCTGCTGGCCATCAGCATCAGCCCCACCGACGGTGTGGGCCATGCCTTCAGCACGCGCGGCAAGGAGAACCACGATGTGTACATGCAGCTGGACAAGGAACTGGCCCACTTCCTGAACAAGCTGGACCAGACCGTGGGTCACGGCAACTATCTACTGTTCCTCTCGGCCGACCATGGCGCCATCCACAACCCCAACTTCAGCCGTAGCCACAAGATACCCTCCTATGGCTGGGACGGTTCCGCCACCGACAGGATGCTGCAGGAAGGTCTGAAAGCCAAGTTTGGCGCCGACGGCAAATACATCAAGGCCATCATGGACATGCGCATCTACCTGAACACCGACTTCATCGAGAAGAGCGGTCTGGACTATGCCGCCGTGAAGCAGGAGGCCGTGAGACTGCTGCGTGAGGACCCGCAGTTTCTGTATGTGGTAGACTATGACAACATAGAGAGCCAGAGCATTCCGCAAGTGCTGCGCGAGCGCATCATCAACGGCTATCACCATGGCCGCACGGGCGACATCGGTGTGATGCTGCGCGCCAACATGATGCACGGCAAGGCCGGGGCCGACTACAAGGGCACCACGCACGGCACGTGGAGTCCGGAAGACGCCCACATCCCTCAAATCTTCTTCGGCTGGCATGTGAACAAGGGCGCCACCAGCACTCCCACCTACATTGTTGACGCCGCCCCCACCGTCTGCGCCATGCTGCACATCCAGATGCCCAACGGCTGTATCGGCAATGCCATACAGGAGGTGTTTAAGAAATAAATTTCAAAAGAGTGTAGACATTACCCTATGGATTGAAAAAAGGCGGGAGTGCAGCTGTGGGCTGTGCTCCCGCCTCTTTTTCAGACGATATCGGAGAAATGTTTTTTTCGTTTGGCGTAATATTGCCATACCAGGCTGATACGCATGCGCTCGGGCACCACAGGCACGGTGCGTTGCTGCTGTATGCGCTCTCTATCAGCCTTGAATTGCGGCAACCATTGCTTAAAAGCCTTTCTGGCGCGGAATATCGCCTTGCAGTCGCCCCAGTTGCGGTTGAGCACCAGTGTCTGGAAGGCGGCCAGATAGTCGAGCCACCATCTGAGCCTCATCACCGGCTTTAGTTCCTCTTCGGGCAGGTTTTTATAAAGCATGGTGAGGTTGTTGCGGAAATTGAGGAACGTTTTCATGGGATTGTTTTTGGGCAATGTGCCCCCACCCACATGATACACCACGCTCTGCGGCAGGCAGTAGACGAGTCGCCCCATGGTGCGGAGCCGCCAGCAGAGGTCAATCTCCTCATTGTGGGCGAAGAAGCGCCCGTCGAGTCCGCCGGCCTTCCAATAGTCGTCGCGCCGGATGAGGAGGCAGGCCCCTGTGGCCCACAGCACCGACATCGGTTCGTCGTACTGCCCACGGTCCTCCTCTACGGTGTCGAATAACCGTCCACGGCAGAAAGGATAGCCCAAACGGTCGATGAAGCCACCGCAGGCTCCTGCATACTCAAAGCATTCGCGCCGGAACACGGAACGCAGTTTGGGTTGACAGGCCGCCACCTCAGGGTGAGCATCCATAAAAACGACAAGTGTTTCGAGCCATTGTGGCGTCACCTCCACGTCGGAGTTGAGCAGCACATAATAGTCGGCCTCCACCTGCTGCAGCGCCTTGTTGTAGCCGTCGGCGAATCCCCAGTTTTTCTCCAGCTGGATGCGCCGCACGGAAGGAAAGTCTCTTTCAAGGAGCTCTATGGAGTCGTCGGTGGAGGCATTGTCGGCCACGATGACAGCCGCATCGCCCGAGCAGTCGATGACCGAAGGCAGATACTGGCGCAGCATCTTGCTCCCGTTCCAGTTTAGTATTACAATAGCAGTTTTGTCCATCATCCAATCAGTTGAGCCAGGAGAGCCGACTTGTCGCGGTTGAAGCCGGTCATTCTGACGGTGAGAATCTGGTTGTCGAACTCAGCACGCGCCATATCGGCCGGCAGTTCCACCCGGATATAATTCGGTGTGAATCCGTGCATGGGCCTTGCGGGAGCCGATTTCTCAAAGAGCACCTCGGCCGTCTGTCCGATGTGCCGTTCATAGAAAGCCTTTGTCTTCTCGTCGGAGAGGCAGAGCAGCCGCTGACTGCGCTGCTTCTTGGTGGGTTCGTCGACCACATAGGGTATCTTGAGGGCTGCAGTGCCCCGGCGCTCGGAATAGGGAAAGACATGCAGTTGGGTGACATCAAGATCCGACAGGAAGCGGTAGGTCTGCTCGAAGCACTCAGGTGTCTCGCCCCGCGTGCCCACCATCACGTCGACGCCGATGAAGGCATCGGGCATAAGTGTCTTGATGCGCTCTATCTTATGGGCGAAGAGTGCCGTGTCGTAGCGGCGGTGCATGAGCCGGAGCACCTCGTCGCTTCCGCTCTGCAGCGGTATGTGGAAATGCGGCATGAAGGCACGGCTGGAGGCACAGTAGTCGATGAGCGCATCATCGATGAGGTCAGGCTCCAGACTGCTGATGCGGAACCGGTCTATCCCCTCCACCCTATCGAGCTGCCGCACGAGGTCGAGGAACGACTCACCCGTCTGTTTGCCGAAATCGCCGATGTTGACTCCGGTGATCACGATTTCACGCCCGCCCTCTTCGGCCGCTTTCTGTGCCAGTGCCACGAGCGACTCGATGGAAGGACTGCGGCTGAATCCGCGGGCATAGGGAATGGTGCAGTAAGTGCAGAAATAGTCGCACCCGTCTTGCACCTTGAGGAAGAAGCGGGTACGGTTGCCCCGGGAGCAACTGTGGGCGAAGGATGTGATTTCCTTGGTCTTCACGGTGTGGAAGCGGTTCAGGTCGGCCGTTTTGGGCATTCCGCTCCATGCATCGGAGAGATGCTGCACCAGACTGGCCTTCTCGTTGGACCCCAACACGAGGTCAACGCCCTCGATAGAGCAGATCCGCTCCGGCGCCAACTGCGCATAGCATCCCGTCACCACGACGAAGGCACCGGGATGGTTGCGTATCATGCGGTGAATGGCCTGCCGGCACTTATGGTCGGCCACTTCGGTCACCGAGCAGGTATTGATAAGGCAGAGGTCGGCCTTTTCGCCTTTTCGGACCTCCGTGACGCCCATATCGGCGAGCATGCGGGCGAAGGTGGACGTCTCAGAGAAATTGAGCTTGCATCCGAGGGTGAAATAGGCAGCCTTTTTGCCTTGAAAAGCAGATGAATCGATCATATTTATAAATAGGTATGCAAAATTAGGCAAAAATCGCGCATTATCGGCATGAAAAGGAGGAAAACTGAATTTCGCCATTGAAAAAAACGGTAAAAAAAGGCAAAAGAATGGCTATCGACAAGAAAAACAAGAAAATTAACTCTATTTAATAAACGATAAATACCTCATTTTCAATAGGTTATAAAAAAGTTACAAAAGAGGCAGAAAAAAAAGCAAAAAAATTATTTGTGGAATTGAAAAATTATATACCTTTGCAACGTTTTAATAAACTAATGATTGTTTTACAGATTAAAAGCAAAGAAAAATGAAAAAATTAGCATTTATGTTCGTTGCCATGATGGCTCTCTCTTTCGTTTCTTGTGACGAGACCAAGACCAACGCTCCCGAGAACAGTCTGCAGGGCGACAGTCTGCAGGGCGACAGTCTGCAGGGCGACAGCGTGAAAAACGACAGCGTGAAATAATCGCGACGAACTTAAGGTTAAAAAGAACCAAGAGGTGTCCTTTCGAAGGGCACCTCTTTTTTATAGGAGTGGAGGAGTGGAGACATTACCTTTTTCAGGAGTTGAGACATATATTGGAGGCGGCTGAAGGGATTTCAGGAAATCGTAAGGAAAAGGGATGGAGATGCGTATTGTGTACGCACACAAAAATAATTTAAATAAGATTAACATTTCACAAATCGCTGATTTTCAATAACTTAACAATTTGTTACAAAAAGAACCAAAAAAAACTCAAAAAAAAGTGATGGCGTATCGGAAAAATGTATACCTTTGCATCGTTTTAATAAACTAACGATTGTTTTACAGACTAAAAAGCAAAGAAAAATGAAAAACTGAGAATACTGACAGCACGGTAGTTGTTGACGACAGTCTGCAGGGCGACAGTCTGCAGGGCGACAGTCTGCAGGGCGACAGCTTGAACAACGACAGCCTCAAAAATGACAGCGTGAAGTAATCCAAGCGACGAACTTAAGCTGAAAGCTATTGAGGGATGCCCTGTGAAGGACATCCCTCATTTCTTTTTCCCAAGTATGGTGTAGGCAATCATGTCCAGGGTCAAAGAAAATCTCTGATAGTGTGAAGAGAAAACGCAAAATTCTTTTTGTGCTCTGCCCTTTTTGCAGTATCTTTGCAAAGCAATCCTTGCATACGAACAGCACCTAAAGAACACATGAAAAAAATCACGAAAGTATGT
>ONMI01000088.1:0-17820 GCA_900318915.1 uncultured Prevotellaceae bacterium
ACGGTCATGCGGGCCATCAGTTCGCTCACAAACTGGTCCATGTCGCCCGGCGTGGTTTTCTCAAGGATTTCTGCCACTACGGTCTTCTTTCCCTTGGTGTTTCTCTTCTGTGCCGCCAGGGGGGCGGGCAGGCAGGCCCAAAGCAGCAGGGCCATCAGGGTGGTGTGGATAATGTGTTTCATAAGCCATGGTTTTATCTTCCACCACAAAGATAGGCTTTTACTTTCTCAAAACCAAAATGTGAGAGAAGAAAAATATGTCTCACATGCCCCATACCATGATGGTGTGGCTGCCTTGCTGCCGACCCTCCCGTCACGATGTCTTGGTTGGAGAGCACAATGTGGTAGTCGCGCACATCTCTTACACCGCAGAGCACGATGCTGTGGGGGAAGTAACGAGGGCGGTCGTCATAGCCGGAGGGGTGGGGTCTCTGTTCAAATCCACAATCACATCACAAGGGCACATCACAGAGGAGCAGCTACTTTGTGAGGTGGAAACGGAAAAAACTTGCGGCATCCCACCCCAGGGGGAGGATGCCGCAAGCTTATTGGTTTTGTATTTATATTAAACCCGAATCGGTCATTTGGATTGATGTCAGTACTGTATTTGTTTTAGGCAGATTGTGCACATCGATATCGAAGACGTAGCGGGCTACGTCGAGAAATAGATGTGTGCAAGGTGCCAAAAGAAATGCAGGAATGGCATTCAATAGACTGAAAAAACATATGAACATAAAGATTGTCGGCCTAATGACCGATTTGGGTTAAATCAAATCTGATTTCAAAATGTGCGCTTACTCCTTGATGTTGGGCTCTTCCAGGCCGAGGCCTTTCTTCCGGTCCACCACCTTCAGCACCAAACCCAGCACGAGGGCGGCCACACCGAGGCTGGCCAGCATGATGAGCGGGGCGGTGTAGTCGAACTGGGTGGGGTCGGTCACACCGGGATTGGTCTTGTCGAGCACCTTGCCGATGCGAACCGATTACCTTGGCGTCAACAAGCTTGGGAACGCTGGGCCACAACGAGGCGGGCACAAGCGAGAACGAGGCACCGAGCACCAGGATGGTGGCGTAGGCGATGATGATGCCGCCCACGGGGCTGCTCTTGAAGGCGGGCAGCACAAAGGCGAACGTGAGGTGGCAGGCTATCAGCAGCACCGAGCCCAGCACGAGCATCGAGGCGGCCTTGCCCTTGTGGTCTACATAGCTGCCCAGGATGGGCGTGATGAGCACGGCCAGCAGGGGGAACACGGCAAAAATCGACTCGGCCGACTGACGCATGTAGCCCATGTAGCAGTAGACCACGAGCGCCACAATAGAGAGGCAGAGCAGACCCATCTGGCGGCTCTTCACCTTTTGGAAGTTACTGGCGAAACCGGCGGCAGCCACCACCAGCATGATGAGATACTGATAGATGGTCACGGCGCTGCTGGCCCAGAACGAGTCGGAGGCGGGCTCCGTCAGCGTGAGGTTGCACTGCAGCATGTTCACGGCATACTTCTGGAAGGGGAAGATGGCCGAGTAGTAGAGCACGCACAACAGGGCTACAAGCCAGAAACCGGAGTCGGTCAGAATCTTGCCCAGGTCGCTTATCTTGAAGGGGTCGTCTTTCTCCTCTGCCTCACCGGTCTGCGAGTCGAGTTTCTTGTCCATGAAGAAGTAGACCACAAACATGATGAGGGCGATGCACAGCAGCACCACACCGAAGGCCACCGAGCGGCTCACGCTCACGCTGCCGCCCAACTTGGCGAAGAAGGGTGAGAAAATCATACAGGTAGCCACACCCAGACGGGCCAGAGCCATCTCCGAACCCATGGCGAGGGCCATCTCGCGGCCCTTGAACCACTTCACGATACCGCGGCTCACGGTGATGCCGGCCATCTCGCACCCGCAACCGAAAATCATGAAACCGCAGGCTGCCAACTTAGCCGAGGCGGGCATGCCCTCATAGAAGGGGCTCACACCCAGCTCGTCGAAGCCCGGTATGTAGTTGAGGTTGTTGGTGAACCAGGTCTCCAGTCCGCTGCCCATGAAGCTCTCACTCACGGCAAACCACTTGATGATGGCACCCACCAGCATCACGGCGCCGGAGAGCACGGCGGTGAAGCGCACGCCCATCTTGTCGAGGATGATGCCGGCGAAGATGAGGAAGAACACAAACACATTGAGGAACACCTCGGAGCCCTGCATCGTACCGAAGGCGGTGCTGTCCCATCCACGGGTGGTCTCCATCAGGTCCTTGATGGGCGATAGGATATCCATGAAAATGTAGCTGCAGAACATGGCGAGGGCCAGGAGCAGCAGTGCGGTCCACCGAAGCGCGGCGGAGTCGCGCAAAGTCTTTTCTATAGCCATAGAAATATTAAAAAATTAAATATTAAATATTAAAGATTAAAATTCATATATTAAAAAATTTTAACAAATAGTGAAGGCGATATTGATAGAAATAAGAAAACTAACTTGACTTTGAGGCTTTCAGTATATTCACCAATGTGCCTATGATGTGATTGACATCAGCCAGAATCGATTCATATTCTTTATCATTGATATATTCCGACGCATGCAATAGTCTTAACCAATATTTTGTCTCATTGGCTTCTTTCAAGGCTATTTGCATCTTCATGATAAAATCTTTCTTGCTTTGAGCGAAAACACTTTCGTTGACATTGGCCCCAATGCTGGTGCCGCTTCTTAATATTTGGTTGGGAATCGTCGGGTTCACCTTGTTGTCGACAAGGTATTGAGTCAGCTTGACAATCCTAACACCAAACTTGAAGCTGATATCAAGAATCTTGTTATATCGCTCTTCCATTCTTTATTTGTTAAGTTTATTTTTTATTATCTTCATCCTATCATCTCGTTATTTCATTTCTCATTTCTCATTTCCCCATTTTAATTTTTCATCTTTCATCTTTAATTTTTAATTTATTTCAGCCAGCGGTCGAGCCAGTTGAAGAAGGTTCTTTGCCACAGGATACCGTTCTGGGGCTTCAGCACCCAGTGGTTCTCGTCGGGGAAGATGAGCAGCTGGGCCTCGATGCCACGCATGCGGGCGGCATTGAAGGCACTCATGCCCTGGGTGGCGTTGATGCGGTAGTCTTTCTCGCCATGGATGCACAGAATGGGGGTGTCCCACTTGTCCACAAAGCGGTGGGGCGAGTTGGCGTAGGTCTTGCGGGCGTTGGCGGTCTGGTCTTTGTTCCAGAAGGCATCGTCGTACTCCCAGTTGGAGAACCAGTTCTCCTCGGTCTCCGTGTACATAGCCTCGAGGTTGAAGGCGCCGTCGTGGGCGATGAAGCACTTGAAGCGCTTGTCGTGGTGGCCGGCCAGGTAGTACACGCTGAAGCCGCCGAACGAGGCACCCACAGCACCCAGGCGGTCCTTGTCTACATAAGGCAGGTTCTTGGCGGCATCGTCGATGGCCACCAGATAGTCGTCCATGCACTGGCCGGTCCAGTCGCCGCTGATTTCCTCGCACCACTCAGAGCCGAAACCGGGCAGACCGTGGCGGTTGGGGGCCACAATCACATAGCCGTGGGCGGCCATGATCATGAAGTTCCAGCGGTAGCTCCAGAACTGCGACACGGGGCTCTGCGGACCGCCCTCGCAGAAGAGCAGGGTGGGGTATTTCTTGTTGGGGTCGAAATGCGGGGGCAGAATCACCCACGACAGCATGTCGTTGCCGTCGGTGGTCTTCACCCAGCGGCGCTCCACGGTGGGCTTGGCCAGCTGGTCGAGTAGGTGCTTGTTCTCGTAGGTCAGCTGCTGCACGGTGGTCTTTTGGGGATTTTTGGAGTTGGGAGTCACCATGTAGAGGTCGGCGGGAGCGGTGTAGTCGTGGCGCTCTGCCACGATGCGCTTGCCGTCGCCGAGCATCTGCAGGGAGCCGAAGTCGGCCACCAGGTCGGTGAGCTGCTTCAGTTCGCCTTTCTTGCTGATGGAGTAGAGGTTGAAGGTGCCGTGCCACACGCCGGTGAAGTAAATCATGGCATCCTTGGTGTCGCTCCAGCAGAAGGCATCAACATCGGAGTCGAACTTCTCTGTAAGATACTGTTTCTTGCCGGTGGCCAGCTCATACACGCACAGACGGTTGCGGTCGGCCTCATAGCCGTCGCGCGCCATGCTCTGCCAGGCGATGCATTTGCCGTCGGGCGAGAACTGCGGGTTCTGGTCGTAGCCGGGATTGTTCTGCAGGTTGTCTGCAGCGTTCACGGCCTGGTTGCGCAGGGTCTTGGTCACATCCACCTTGGGGGCCTGATAGCCTTCGGGCTTGCACAGGTTGCGGGTCTTGCCGGTGGCCACCTCATAGAGGTAGATGTCGGAGTCGGTGGAGATGGAGTAGAGCACACCGGTCTTCTTGCGGCAGGTGTAGGCGATGCACTTCGAGTCGGGGCTCCAGTCGAGCTGCTCGATGCCGCCGAAGGGCTCCATCGGGCACTCGTAGGGCTCGCCCTCGAGCAGGTCCTTGCCGGCGCCGATGCCGCTGGCGGTCACCTGGGCCACGAAGGGGTGCTGTATGCTCTCCACATAGTGGTCCCAGTGGCGGTACATCAGGTCGGTCACCAGACGGCCCGTGGCCTTGGGCAGGTCTGCAGGGTTCTCCTTGATTACCTCATGGAAGGGAAGCGACTTGAGCAGTATCACCTGGCTGCCGTCGGGCGAGAACTTGTAGCCCTCCACACTGCCGTCGGTGTGGCTCAGCTGTCGGCGGTCGGTGCCGTCGGCGTTCATGGTCCATATCTCGCCGCCGCGCAGGTAGGCCAGGCGGTCGCCCACCCACGAGGGGTCGGTCTCGTTCTCGGCATCGGTGGTGAGCAGCTGCTGGCCGGTGCCGTCGGCGTTCATCATGTAGAGCACGTGGTGGCTCTTGTTCTCCTTCACACTGTAGTAGCCCACCTGGTAGGCTATCTTCTGTCCGCCCTTCGAGGGGGCGTAGGCGCTGATGCGGCCCATGGCCCAGAGAGCCTCGGGGGTCATCAGGTCGCTCTTGAGCGTGATGTTGCTTTTGCCTATGTTCACTTTCTCTTGCGCGTTGAGGCTGCCTGCCGAGGCGGTGAGCAGGGCGGCGGCCAGAATGAATGGTTTAATCATAGTAGAAAGGTTTTTTAATAGGGGGTGGGACCAACTCTGCCGAGCCGTCCCACCTTAATAATATTTATATGTGTCGATAGTAGCGTATCATTTACAGACCCTTGCGGCGGCGCTCCAGCTCCTCGCGCTTGCGCTGCATCTCCTGCTGCTGTTGCTGCATGGCGGCCAGTCGGGCGGCCAGTCCGCTCTGTTTCTTGGGGTTGTTCTTGTTCTCCTTGTAGCGGGCCTCCAGGATGGCGAGCAGCTTCTCGTCGTTGGTGGTCTTGCGGAGCACCCACATGATGGCGGCGCTCATGAAGAGCGACACGAAGTAGTAGAAGTTAAGACCTGAGCCGTACTCATTGAAGATGAAGAAGAACATGAGGGGCATGAGCAGCATCATCCACTGCATGGCCTTCATCTGCTCGGCCTGCTGACCCACCATCTGGTCGCGCTGCTGGCGCATGGTGAGGAACGAGTAGAGCAGGTTGGCCACACAGAACAGGATGCAGGTGAGCGAGAGGTGGTCGCCGATGAGCCAGATGTCCTTGCCCCATTCCACGATGGGGTCGTAGGTGCTCAGGTCGTCCATCCACAGGAAGCTCTTGCCGCGCAGCTGTATGGCGTTGGGCACAAAGTTGAACAGGGCAATCCAGATGGGCATCTGGATGAGCATGGGCAGACAGCCGCTCATGGGGCTCACGCCATACTGCGAGTACATCTGCATCTGTATCTGCTGCTTCTGCATCTGGTCCTCAGGCTTGTCGAGATGCTTGGTGGCCTCTTCCAGTTTCGGACGCAGCACGCGCATCTTGGCCGAGCTCATGTAGCTCTTCTTCACCATCGGGAAGGTGATGGCCTTGAACAGCAGGGTCATCAGGATGAGCACGATACCCATGTTGAAGCCCCAGCCTGTGAGCCAGTCGAACACGTAGAGGGTGAACCAGCGGTTGATGATGCGGAAGAGGGGCCAGCCCAGATACACCAGACGCTCCATCTTCAGGTCCTTGCCGAAGCGGCTCTCCTTCTCCACGCCCTGCAGCAGGCGGAAGTCGTTGGGGCCGTAGTAGAACTCAAATTCGGTGGGGGCTTTGCCGGTGGGGTCGAAGTCGGTCTCCAGCACGGCCTTGTACTGCTTCAGGTAGTGGGTCTCCTTCTTCAGGGGAATGCTGGTGAGCAGTGAGTGGGGCGAGAACTGGTTCTTCGTAATCATCATGGCGCTGAAGAACTGGTTCTTGAAGGCCACCCAGTCGAGTGCCTCCTCGATGTCAACGTCTATCTTCTCCTTGGTCTCGTTCAGATAGTCGGTGCCCGAACCCACCTCCTTGTAGGTGAGCGAGGCGCGGTAGTTCTCAAACGAGTGGCCTTTCTCCTGCTGCTTGCAGCGCTCTTCCCACACCAGGCTCATCTTGTCGGTCTTGGCGCTGAAGAGACCGTCCATGCCCAGGGCCTGCATGCTCACGTGCAGCAGGTAGTCCTTGCCCAGCAGATAGCTGATGCTCAGCGTCTTGCCGTTGGCGGCCGTGGCGGTCATCGTCACGGTCGAGTCGGTCTGCTCGCTGGGGGTGAAGTAGAGGTCGGCGGTGCGTATGTTGCTTTCCTTGCCTTCCAGTATGTAGTTGAGCTGTTGGTCCTTGCCCTCGAAGAGGGTCACGTCGGCAGCGCCGTCCAGACTCTTGAAGCCTTTCACCACGGCCTTCGTCACGGTGCCGCCTTTGGTGCTCAGGGTGAGCGCCAGCTTGTCGTTCTGCAGCACCACATCGGTGGCGGTGCCGCTCAGTGCGGAGTGGAAAAGGGCGGTGGTGTCGGTCAGCGCCTGGGCGATGGCCTTCTCTTCCTTGGCTTTCTCTTCCTTGGCCTTCTGCTGGGCCTCTTTGGCCTTGGCCTCCTGTTTGGCCACTTGCTCCTGCTGGGCCTTGATTTCTTCTTCGGTGGGCTGGTTGTACCAGCTGAATCCAATCAGCACAAGTGCTATGAGCACAAAGCCGATGATAGTGTTTTTATCCATTGCGGGTTGTCTTGTTTTTTCTTTTTCTTGTTTATGTTCCTGATGGGCTGTCTTTGACACCCAAAAATCTCTGCAAAATTACAATAAATTATCGAGGTGGGCAAACTATCACTCTTTTTTATTGTTTTTGGTTGGTGTTTATAAGGTTCGGGCGCAAGAAGAACCTCCGGCTCGTACCGCTCCTGTAACCATGCGGCTTCGTTTGCTTTCCGCGGACAGTACGCCTTTTTTCACCCATTTTTTTAACTTTTCTTTTCAATTATCATGGATTTTCCGTTTTTTTGATTACTTTTGCATTTAAACAAAAAACTATCACTATGCGTTACATCATTACTCTCTTCCTGACCCTCGGCGTGATGGGTGCACAGGCGCAGACCCGCGCCACCTCCGACCGCTACTTGGAGTATCAGGAATATCAAATCATCAAAAACTATTCCGATTCGCTGCTCGCTTGCCGACTCAAACTCGACTCGCTGCAGCGCGTGAACGACTCCCTCGCCGTGGCCTACAACAACATCCTCGACGACGGACGATTCTACCGTCTCTTCGCACCCCTCACCTTCTATCACTCATCGGCCAACAAGGCTCTGCGCCTCTCCAGCATGCTGCGCGGACAAGACGCTGTGGCCGACGCCGTTGACAACAGTCTGCTCAATGTCTACTTGAACCGGCCCGACCTGGTGCTCAACACCGAGAGCCAACTGCGCAGGGTGGGCACCGTGAACGATGAGGTGAACAAGCCCGTGCAGCAGACCGTATCGCTCGTTACACGGCAGACCGAGGCGGGCGACGACCCCGTGGCCGACGATGTGGAGGTGGTGGTTTCGAAACCCAACTTCTGGACCATCAAGGGCGACTACTACCTGCAGTTCCTGCAGAACTATATCTCGGGCAACTGGTACAAGGGTGGTGAGAGCAACTACTCGTTCCTGGCAAGCGCCGTGCTCGAGGCCAACTACAACAACAAGCAGAAACTGAAGTGGGACAACAAACTGGAGGCTAAACTGGGATTCCAGACCTCGAAGAGCGACTCCATCCACTCTTTCAAGACAACGGAAGACCTGCTCCGTCTGACCAGCAAGCTGGGACTCCAGGCCACCAAGAAATGGTACTACACCCTGCAGCTTCTGGCCTACACGCAGTTCACCAAGGGCTATAAGAGCAACGACCGCTTCGTCTACTCCGACATCATGTCGCCGTTTGTGGTCAATCTCTCACTCGGTATGGACTACACCGTAGAGGCCTTCAACAAGAAGCTCACCGGAACGGTGCACCTGGCTCCCTTCGCCTACAACTTCAAGTATGTGGACCGTCTGGAACTCGCCACCCGCAACGGTCTCGACGAAGGTAAACACACCCTGCACGACTTCGGTTCGCAGTTCACCGTCGACCTGAAGTGGGCTTTCACCGACAATATCTCGTGGCAGACGCGCCTCTACGGATTCACCACCTACAAGCGCACGGAGATGGAGTGGGAGAACACCTTCACCTTCAATTTCAACAAGTATATCTCCACCAAACTCTTCATCTATCCCCGCTTCGACGACAACACCATCCGCGACGACCACCACGCCTACTGGCAGTTTAAGGAGTTCTTCTCGCTGGGCTTCAACTATTCGTTCTAAGCAGTCGACACTAACTGCCGAAGGAAACCGCATCTGCGATGCGAAGGGAAAGAACAGAAATTCCCATAATTCACGTAATTTCTCATAAATCTATTCAGGGAATCAGGGGGACAGGAATCAAAAACCTGTCCCCCTGATTCTAATTTCTGTCAAAGAAAACCGCGCGTAGCGCGCTCAATGTTTTTCAGTTTTCCCCATTCCACGTCCAGTATAAAAAATCCCCACGGCAGCACCGAGGGGATTATTATGTAAAGATTTTCCAATCTTCCGGTAAACTCTTCCAATTTTCCAATCTTAATTTTTAATCTTTCATTTTTAATTTTTCATCTTTTCAGTTCTCCACCATGTCACCTTCGATATAGAGGCGCGTCATCTCCACCTTGCCGTTGGTGCGCACGGTGATGCCCTTCTTGATATGGCCCGGAGTCTGGCCCGTGCCGTTGTAGGTCACCTTGATGGTGCCCTTCTGACCCGGAGCAATGGGAGCCTTGGTGTACTGAGGCACCGTGCAGCCGCAACTGGCGATGGCCTGGTTGATCACAAGCGGGGCAGTGCCCACATTGGTGAACGTAAAGGTGCACTCCTGCACAGGATTCTTCTGCGAGAAAGTGCCAAAATTGTGCTTCAGCTCGTCGAATTTAATCTCGGCCTGGTCCTGCGCCATGGCGGTCAGACCCAGGGTGAAAAGCATCAGCAGGGTAAGAATCTTTTTCATTGTCTTTCTGTATTTTATTGTTTTACATTTATTCCACGTCAATGACTATACAAAGCAAAATTAGTGCTTTTTTTAATATTAGACGCATTTCGTGACGAAATGAAAAGTTTTATTGTCCTTTTTTAACAAATGAGCTGCTTATTTCACACTTCGGCCGCTCACCCTTCCCGGCCTCCAATGCGCTATCACTTCATTAATAGTCAAAACCTTGCCCAAATTATTTTGCCGTTTCAGCGAAAAAGGTTAATTTTGCAAATTAAATGTAAAACAGCTGCGCCTGCAATCACGATGCGGCTGCAAAATACCATAAATTGATAATATGTACAGAACAAACACATGCGGAGAACTGAGAATCTCCAACGTAGGCCAGGAGGTGACACTGGCCGGATGGGTGCAGCGCACCCGAAAAATGGGCGGTATGACCTTCGTCGACCTGCGCGACCGCTACGGACTCACACAATTGGTGTTCAATGAAGCCGTAGACGCACAACTCTGCGAGCGCGCCAACAAACTGGGACGCGAGTTCTGCATCCAGGTCAAGGGAAAGGTGGAGGAGCGACAGAGCAAGAACGCCAACCTGCCCACCGGCGACATCGAAATAATCGTTGCACAACTCAATATTCTCAGTGAGAGCATCACGCCGCCCTTCACCATCGAAGACAATACCGACGGCGGCGATGACATCCGCATGAAATACCGCTATCTCGACCTGCGCAGAAACGCCGTGCGACGCAATCTCGAACTGCGCCACCAGATGGCCATCCTGATACGCAACTTCCTCGACGCCAAAGACTTCCTCGAGGTGGAGACACCTATCCTCATCGGGTCGACCCCCGAGGGCGCACGCGACTTCGTGGTGCCTTCGCGCATGAACCCGGGACAGTTCTATGCATTGCCCCAGAGCCCGCAGACGCTCAAGCAGCTGCTCATGGTGAGCGGATTCGACCGCTACTTCCAGATTGCCAAGTGCTTCCGCGACGAGGACCTGCGCGCCGACCGGCAGCCGGAGTTCACACAGATTGACTGCGAGATGAGCTTCGTCGACCAGGAGGATATCCTGCAGCTCTTCGAAGACCTCTGCCGCCACCTCTTCCGGGAGATACGCGGTGTGGAACTGCCCGCCAAGCTCACCCAGATGACCTGGCACGAGGCCATGCGCCGCTTCGGCAGCGACAAACCCGACCTGCGCTTCGGCATGGAGTTTGTCGAGCTCATGGACGTGCTCAAAGGCACCGGCACCTTCAGCGTGTTCGACAGCGCCGCCTACATAGGCGGTATCGTGGTGCCCGGATGCGCCTCCTACACCCGCAAACAGCTCGACCAGCTCACCGACTTCGTGAAGCGTCCGCAGGTGGGCGCCAAGGGCCTCGTCTATGTGAAGTTCAACACCGACGGCACCGTCAAGTCGAGCATCGACAAGTTCTACACCCCCGAGGTGTGGCAGCGCCTCAAGGAGACCACCGGCGCCAAAGACGGCGACCTGGTGCTCATACTCAGCGGCGACAATGCCAACAAGACCCGCGTGCAGCTCTGCTCGCTCCGTCTGGAGATGGGCGACCGCCTCGGACTGCGCGACAAGAACAAGTTTGAGTGCCTCTGGATTATCGACTTCCCCCTCTTCGAGTGGAGCGACGAGGAGCAGCGACTCATGGCCACACACCATCCCTTCACCATGCCCAACCCCGACGACATCCCCCTGCTCGACACCCATCCCGAACAGGTGCGCGCCAAGGCCTACGACTTCGTGTGCAACGGCGTGGAGGTGGGCGGCGGAAGCCTCCGTATTCACGACGGACAACTCCAGGCCAAGATGTTCGACATTCTCGGCTTCACACCCGAGAGGGCCATGGAGCAGTTTGGCTTCCTCATCAACGCCTTCAAGTATGGCGCTCCTCCTCACGGAGGCATCGCCTTCGGTTTCGACCGCTTCGTCTCGCTCATGGCCGGACTCGACAGCATACGCGACTGCATCGCCTTCCCGAAGAACAACAGCGGACGCGACGTGATGCTCGACGCTCCCTCCGAACTGGACCCCAAACAGCTTGATGAATTGAAACTTAAGGTTGACATAAATCAAGAAAACTGACATTTTTGGCATATTTTCACTGACAATCTGTTTTTTCTGTGTAAAAAATTAGACAATTAGAGAGAAAACCGCTACTTTTGCATCAGTTTTTAGATACTGATTGTAAGACAGTTAGCACATCTCAATTATTAGTTTTAGTTTTATGGCAGAAAAGAAAACGACCAAGAAGGCCGCAGCCCCCAAGGCAGAGGCCGCTGAGAAGAAGACCGCAGCACCCAGAAAGACAGCTGCAAAGAAAGTAGTGGAAATCAATGCCGAGAACGTAGGTTTCAAGGCAGGCGACGTGTATCAGGCACTCGCTACGGCAGGAAAAGCTCTTAGTGTAAAGGAGATTGCAAAACAGGCCAAGATTACCGAGGCTGAGACTCTGCTCGGTATGGGTTGGCTGCTCAAAGAGGGTAAAATCAAGGACGAGAACGATCTCATCACCCTGGCTTAACCCTTCTCCTGAACCCAATACGTATCACAGAGCGGGCCGGTTGCTATATAACCAGCCCGCTCTCGTCTTTTCACAACACACCCACCACGGCATGGCTCACTATACCGAACACATCGTGCGAATACTCTACGAGGCCGGCGACGACGGACTGCGTCTGCGCCTGCTCTCACGCCATGTGTTCAACGCCGTGAACTCTTTTTTCGAGCCTGTGGAGCGCGACGAGGTGCACAAGGAGGTGGCCCTCTACGTGCCGGCCCATGCCAAGGGACTCCACCCGCTCTTCCTGAAATGCTCGCACGGCGTGTACCGGCTGAACCGCCGCTCCGACGAGGTGAGGAAGATACTCGCCGCCATGGGCATCACTGCCGAGCAGGACGCCAGCCTGGGCCCTGTGGCGGCCGACCCGAAACAGCTGCTGCTCTTTGGCGAAGAGGATTTCGACTGACTTTTTCGCCTCTCCGGCGCATCCCACCGCTGGGCGCCACTTTTCCATTTGTCTATTTTCTTTTGCTTGGTGTTTCATCCGTGCGATGAAAGGTTAATAAACTGTAATACACCAAGCATTTTCCTTTACGGAAGCCAACTTTTATCAAACTTTTCTTTTATCTTTGCAACAAAGAAAAGCAATCAGCATTACCGTTTTTTTAGCACTTTTTCTTCAAGAAGCATCAACAAGAATGGACCTATTCGACCTTTTTAATCATACCGCCGACCCGCAAATAGCCAAAGTGAAGTTTCTCTCGCTCATGGCCTGTGCCGACGGACAGGTGACCCCCGACGAGGCGGCAGCCTTCGGACAACTGCTCCAGCAGCTCGGCATACCCGAACGCAAGGTGGAGGAGGCCGAGGCCTACCGCGCCTTCCAGATAGCCGACATACTGCCCGAGGAACCTCAGCACCGGCAGCGCCTCACTGAAGCCCTGGCCGCCATGATGCTGGCCGACGGACAGTGCACTGCAGAGGAAACCGAATTTCTGAAACGCCTGGCGGCGCAGATGGACTTCACATCCGACGAGGTGGACCTGATTATAGATAAGGTGAAGAAGGCAAAAAACCAAAACACACAACATAACAGCAATATGAAAAGAAGACTTTTACTGGGATTTGACGTAGGAAGCAGCTCCGTAAAGGCATCGCTCGTCGACGCAGAGCGCGGCGAGTGCATCGCTTCTGCCTTCTACCCTGAGAGCGAGGCACCCATCATGGCCGTCAAGGCAGGATGGGCAGAGCAGGAACCTGAGTCGTGGTGGCGCTACGCCAGCCAGAGCCTGAAGAAAATCATGGCCGAGACAGGAGCCACCGGCGACGACATCGAGGCCATCGGTATCTCCTACCAGATGCACGGACTCGTGTGCGTGGACAAAGACCTCAAGGTGCTGCGCCCCGCCATCATCTGGTGCGACTCAAGAGCCGTGCCCTACGGCGAGAAGGCTTTCCGTGAGATGGGTGAGGACCGCTGTCTGCAGACACTGCTCAACTCGCCGGGCAACTTCACCGCCGCCAAACTGGCTTGGGTGAAGGACAACGAGCCCGAACTCTTCGATCGTATCTATAAATTCATGCTCCCGGGCGACTATCTCGCCATGCGACTCAGCGGAGAGGTGAACACCACCATCAGCGGACTCTCCGAGGGCATGTTCTGGGACTTCCGCAACAAGTGCGTCTCCGAACCGCTCATGCGCCACTTCGGATTCGACAGCAGCATGGTGCCCGACATCGTGCCCACCTTCAGCGTGCAGAGCGAGGTGTGTGCCGAGGCGGCCGCCGAACTGGGTCTGCGCAAGGGAACACCCATCTCTTACCGTGCCGGCGACCAGCCCAACAACGCACTCTCGCTCAATGTGTTCAACCCGGGCGAGATTGCCTCTACAGCAGGCACCTCGGGCGTGGTCTACGGTGTGCTCGGCGAAATCAACTACGACGTGAAGAGCCGCGTGAACACCTTCGCACACGTGAACTATACTCCCGACCTGGACCGTCTGGGCGTGCTCCTCTGCATCAACGGCACCGGCATCCTCAACGCATGGGTGCGCCGCACCATCGCACCGGAGGGCATCTCCTATGCCGACATGAACACACTCACCGACAGTGTGCCCATCGGCAGCGAGGGCGTGAGCATCATCCCCTTCGGCAACGGCGCCGAGCGTGTGCTCGAGAACCGCGAGACGGGATGCAGCATTCATGGCGTGAACTTCAACAAGCACACCAAGGCGCATCTGGTGCGCGCGGCACAAGAGGGCATCGTGTTCAGCTTCTGCTACGGCATGGAGATTATGAAGGCCATGGGCATGGACATACAGAAGATTCATGCCGGAAAGGCCAACATGTTCCTCAGCCCGCTCTTCCGCGACACACTGGCCAGCGTGAGCGGCGCCACCATCGAACTCTATGAGACCGACGGCAGCGTGGGTGCCGCCAAGGGTGCCGGCATGGGATGCGGCATCTACGCCGACCACGACGAGGCCTTTGCATCGCTGCGCAAACTGGCTGTCATCACGCCCGACGAGGCCCGCCGCAGCCAGTATCTCGAGGCTTACGCACAGTGGAAGGCCCGCCTGGAGCAAATCCTGAAATAAACCAAGAAATCATCAACCTTTAAAAAAATAGTATCAACAACAATTATGGCAAAAGAGTATTTTCCCCAAATCGGTAAGATTCCCTTCGAGGGCGCCGAGAGCAAGAATGTGATGGCTTTCCACTACTACGACCCCGAGCGCGTGGTGATGGGCAAGAAAATGAAAGACTGGCTCAAGTTCGCCATGGCCTGGTGGCACACACTGGGAGGAGCAAGCGGCGACCAGTTCGGCGGACAGACCCGCAGCTATGAGTGGGACAAGGCAGAGGATGCCGTGCAGCGCGCCAAGGACAAGATGGACGCCGGTTTCGAAATCATGCAGAAACTGGGCATCGAGTACTTCTGCTTCCACGATATCGACCTCGTCGACGAGGGTGCCACCATCGCCGAGTATGAGGAGCGCATGAAGGCTATCACCGACTATGCCAAGGAGAAAATGGCACAGAACCCCGATATCAAACTGCTCTGGGGTACCGCCAATGTGTTCGGCAACAAGCGCTATATGAACGGCGCCGCCACCAACCCCGACTTCGACGTCGTGGCCCGTGCCGTGGTGCAGATTAAGAACGCCATCGACGCCACCATCAAACTGGGCGGACAGAACTATGTGTTCTGGGGCGGACGCGAGGGCTACATGAGCCTGCTCAACACCGACCAGAAGCGTGAGAAGGAACACTTGGCTCAGGTGCTCACCGCTGCCCGCGACTATGCCCGCGCCAAGGGATTCACCGGCACCTTCCTCATCGAGCCCAAACCCATGGAGCCCACCAAGCACCAGTACGACGTGGACACCGAGACCGTGATAGGTTTCCTCCGCGCTCATGGACTGGACAAGGACTTCAAGGTGAACATCGAGGTGAACCACGCCACACTGGCCGGACACACCTTCGAGCACGAACTCGCTGTGGCTGTGGACAACGGCATGCTGGGCAGCATCGACGCCAACCGCGGCGACGCTCAGAACGGATGGGACACCGACCAGTTCCCCATCAACAACTTTGAGCTCACACAGGCCATGCTCGAGATTATCCGCAACGGCGGACTGGGCAACGGCGGTACCAACTTCGACGCCAAACTGCGCCGCAACTCCACCGATCCCGAGGACATCTTCATCGCCCACATCAGCGGTATGGATGCCATGGCACGCGCCCTCATCAACGCTGCCAACATCCTGGAGAACAGCGAACTGCCCGCTATGAAGAAGGAGCGCTATGCCTCGTTCGACAACGGCATCGGAAAGGACTTCGAGAACGGCAAACTCAACCTGGAGCAGATCTATGAGTACGGCAAGAAGGTGGAGGAGCCCAAGCAGACTTCCGGCAAGCAGGAGAAGTATGAGACCATCGTGGCGCTCTACAGCATCTAATCGACTGGAAAATCTTATTGATTTATAACCGAAAAAAGGCGGATGCGACACTGGTCGTATCCGCCTTTCGCATAAAAAACCGTATCTTTGCAGTCTAAACATCTCATGCAATGACACTCTACCTCATACCCATCGCCTCCTTCCTGGCCGGACTTCTCGTCGTGTGGCTTGTGGACCGCGAAAAACTGAAAAACCTGGGCCGCACCATCGAAAACCAAAACCGCTACCTGACGCAGGCTAAGGAAACCATCGGCTCGCTCAACGACAGAATTCAGACCATGGCCGACGAGCGGACCGACCTCATAGCGCAGAACCACCGACTCAGCGAGCGCTCCGAACGCCAGCGAGAGGAGGCGGAGCGGGAACGGCAGCGCACAGAGCAGCTCATGGAACAGCAGCGCATGGATGCCGCCGACGAGAAAAACCAACTGCGTGAGGTGTACGTGCGCCAGCTGCAGCAGCTCAAGACGCAGCAGGAGGAACAATTGCAGCAACAGCTGCAGCTGCTGCGCGAACAGCTCAACACAGCCAGCGAGCGCATACTGCAGGAGCGAAGCGAGCAACTGGGCGAGAACAACCGTCGCCAACTGGATGCCATCCTGGCGCCGCTGCGCGAGAACATCAGTCAGATGCGCACCGCCGTGGAGAAAAGCGACCGCGAGCATACCACCAGCATGGAGCGACTCGACGCCACCATACGCTCCAGCATGAAGACCACGCAGGAAGTGGGGGAGAGGGCCGACCGACTGGCGCAGGCGCTGACGCAGGAGAACAAGACGCAGGGCAACTTCGGCGAACTGCGGCTGCGCCAACTGCTGCAGGACATGGGGCTCGAGGAGGGCACACAGTTTGAGGAGCAGGTCACCCTGCGCGATGCTGCCGGAAAAACACTGCACGAGGAGGACGGCCACCGTATGCAGCCAGACGTGATTCTGCACTTCCCCGACCGCCGCGATGTGGTAATCGACTCGAAAATGTCGTTCAAGGCTTTCGTCGACTACAATGCGGCCGAGACACCCGATGTCCGCAGTGAGGCGCTGCAGCGGCACATCGCATCGGTGCGCGCCCATGTGATGGAACTCTCACGCAAGAACTACTCGCAGTATATTCGCAACGGACACGCCACGCTCGACTTCGTGGTGATGTATGTGTACAACGAGGGGGCGCTCCAACTGGCCCTGGCCAACGACCCATCGCTTTGGAAGGAGGCTTACGACCGCCATGTCATCATCAGCGGCGGGCAGAACCTCTATGCGCTGCTGCGTGTGCTCGAGCTCTCATGGAAACAGGTGCGGCAGGTGGAGAACCAGCAGGAGATAATGCGCTGTGCCAACGAGATAGTGAACCGCACGCAGCTCTTCTACGAGCGTTTCCTCAAAGTGGAGGAACAGCTCGACAAGACGCGCCGCGCCTTCGACGAGGTGAAGAGTTCCACGGCCTCCACCGGCAGCAGCATCATCACTTCCGCCCGCCAGCTCATCAGCTACGGTGCCAGCGAGAACCCCAAGCGCAAAACCGGTCTGGGAAACCTTCCCTCCAACCCCTGAAAACCTCTACATTCGAAAGAAAAGGAAAGAAATTCCCGTAATACGCAGAAATTTCTCTAATCTTCGAAAGAAAGCCGCATCTGCGATGCGAAGGAAGGGAAAGAAATTGCCATAATACGCAGAAATTTCTCATAATCTATTCTGGGAGTCAGAGGGCCCCGGCAGGCACTCCCCGCTCCTTGCAGGGGAGAGCAGGGGTGGGGTCTCTGCCACTGCCCGTTCAGCAGTATCCCATCAGTATGCCTATAGGCGTACTACCAGACTAATTTCGGCGCGCAGCGCGATTCCTTCATCAGTATGCCTTTAGGCGTACTGCCTAAAGATTCTGTTTGATTTTGAATCGATTTTGAAAGATTTAGATAAGATAGGCTGCACCTCAGCAATTCAAGC
>ONMI01000088.1:17830-25246 GCA_900318915.1 uncultured Prevotellaceae bacterium
TTGCGTTCGGTTTGCACTATCTTTCTCGCCGTCAGGCGACTCCAAGACTCAGTATGCCTTTAGGCGTACTACCAGACTAATTTCGGCGCGCAGCGCGATTAATTTTTGTTCTTAATTTTTGAATAATTTCTCGCTCGCAGAGCGATTCCTTCATCAGTATGCCTTTAGGCGTACTGCCAAACCCATTTCGGCGACCCCAATATAAAGTGTGTCACCAGGCACACGAAAAATTTCTGCGCATTACGAGAATTTCTTTCCCTTCCCCGCACCGAAGGTGCTTGTGAAAACCTATTTCTTCACATACTTCCGCACCACGAAAAACACTATACCGGCTATCACCAGCGCGATGATGGTCCACTTGATGTAGTCACCATACTCCACGATGCGGTCGTTGAGCTCCGACTCAGGCACGATGCTGTGCAGATACCATCCTAAGGCAGCCAGGATGGCGTGCCACACACCCGCACCGATGGTGGTGTAGAGCAGGAAGCGCCAGTAGTTCATCTTGGCCAGACCGGCCGGGATGGAGATGAGGTGGCGTATGCCGATGAGGAGTCGGCCGGTGATGGTGGCCACGGCGCCGTGGTCGTTGAAGTAGTGCTCGCTCTTCTCCACCTTCTCCTGGTTGAGCAGGCACAGATGGCCCAGGCGGCTGTTGGCGAAGCGGTAGATGATGGGGCGGCCCAGCCAGTAGCCGGCGGCATAGTTGATGCTGGCGCCCAGGTCGGCGCCGATGGTGGCGAAGAGAATCACGAGCCACACGTTGAGGTGGCCGCCAGCGGCATGATAGGCGGCGGGCGACACCACCAGTTCGGAGGGCACGGGCACCACGGTGCTCTCCAGGAGCATCAGAAAGAGGATGGTGCCATAGTTGAGGTTGTTGAGCAGTCCGCCCAACAAGGAAGAAATCCAACTCATATTAGGTTGTTTTTAGCATATTCATAATAGTCCTGCGGCGGTGTCTCGGGAGGGAACAGCTCGCTCAGGATGCAGCGGGCCTCTATGGCGTTGCGCTCCACGGCCACCTGCAGATATTTCAGAAAATCGTCTTTACGGTCCAGCTCATAAGCGCAGGCCGCCAGATAGCTGTAGCCTTCGATGCTGCGCTCGTCGAGGTCGTCGAGCAGGGCCAGGAGCATGTCGAAGGCCATCTTGGTGTAGCCGTTCTCATAGAGCGACACGGCGATGCGCCGCACGATGACGGCCGACATGCCCGAGTCTACATAGGCCTCGCCCATGAGGCGCTGCGCCTCTTCCACCTGTCCTTCGCTCAGCAGCACGTGGCCGTGCAGCACCTTCAGCTCGTTGGGGTCCATGGTGCGCGGGTCGGCCTCCGCCTCTTCCACATACTGTAGGGCCTCGTCGGTGCGGTGCTCCTTCATCAGGGCCAGCACCAGTTCGTGGTATATCTCCGAGAGGTAGGGCGAGTCGGGGGTGGAGTGGGCGAGGGCGTCATGGAGCAGGGGGATGCTCTCTGCGTAGCGCCCCAGGTAGGAGAGGGTGATACCGCAGTACATCTCGGCCAAGTCGTGCGCCCGGGTTATCTTGGCGTACCGCTCGTAGTAGACGAACGCCTCCTCGTAGTTGCCCAGCATCGACAGACTGTTGGCCTTGTTCACCAGCGACTCCTCGTTGCGCGGGTCGATGGCGATGGCATACTCGCAACTGGCGATGGTGTCGTCGTAGCGCTGCTGCATATACTGCGTGCAGGCCAGCAGATTCCAGTAGACGGCCGAGAAGGGGTTGCGCTCCACCAACTCTTCGAAGAGTTTCTGTGCCGCCTCCACCTCACCCTTGGCCATGAGGATGCGTCCGCGCAGCTCCATGTGGTCGTTCAGGTCGGTCTCGTCCGACCGGCTCAGCCATTTGTCGGCCAGCTCCATCAGGTCGTAGTCGCCGAAGAGGGTGGCCACGTCGAGCACGTAGTCGGGCCGTTCGGCAGCGTCTATCTCCTCCAGCCGGGCCTCGAGATAGGCGTCGGCGTCATCTTCCTGGCGCCGGCATATCATCAGCTCGGCCTTCATGTAGTGGTAGTCGAGGTCGGTCTTGTCGTCGATGCACTCCAGGTAGCCGTCGGCGCGCTGTACGTCATCGTCGGCCAGGGCGGCGCGGGCTTTGAAGATAAGGGGGGCGGTGGCGCCCGGATAGAGCGTCAGAGCATAGTCTACCGCTTGCAGGGCCTTGTCCATCTGGCCCTGCGAGCGGTAGTAGTCAGCTATATCGGTCAGTATCTCCGAGTCGAGCGTGGCCTTTTCGGCGCCGTCCTGCTCGTATAGCTGCAGTTGTTTCTTGAATTCGTTGCTGTTGAAGAAGTCGTCGAGCATTGACCGCTTTACTTGTTCATTTTTGCCCAGGTGTCCTTCAGCCCCACCGTCTTGTTGAACACGGGATGCTCGGGGGTGGAGTCGAGGTCGGCCATGAAGTAGCCGATGCGCTGGAACTGCAGATACTCGCCGGCCTTACGCTCGGCGGCGAAGGGCTCCACGTAGCAGTGGTGCAGCACCGTCACCGAGTCGGGGTTGAGCAGCTCGCGGAAGTCGCGCTCGTCGGCGCTGGGGTTCTCCACCATGAACAGGCGGTCGTAGATGCGCACCTCAGCCTCCTGGCAGTGGTCGGCCGACACCCAGTGCAGGGTGCCCTTCACCTTGCGGTTGGCGCCTTCCATGCCGCTCTTGCTGGTGGGGTCGTACTCGGCGTGTATCTCCACCACGCGTCCTTCGTCGTCTTTCACGCAGCCTGTGCACTTCACGATGTAGGCGTTCTTCAGGCGCACCTCCTTGCCCGGCGTCATGCGGAAGAATTTCTTCGGCGCATCCTCCATGAAGTCGTCACGCTCTATCCACAGGTGCTTGGAGAAGGTGATGGTGTGGGTGCCGTCGGCCTCGTTCTCGGGGTTGTTCACGGCGGTCATTTCCTCGCTCTCGCCCTCGGGATAGTTGTCTATCACCAGTTTCACAGGGTCGAGCACGGCGCTCACGCGCAGGGCGCGGGCATTGAGGTCCTCGCGCACGGCGGCCTCGAGCAGGGCCATGTCGTTGAGGGCGTCAAACTTGGTGTAGCCGATGCTGTCGATAAATTTGCGTATGCTCTCGGGCGAGTAGCCGCGGCGGCGCATACCGCAGAGGGTGGGCATGCGGGGGTCGTCCCATCCGCTCACGCGCTGCTCGTTGACCAGGGCCAGCAGCTTGCGCTTGCTCATCACCGTGTAGGTCAGGTTCAGACGGTTGAACTCAATCTGGCGGGGGCGGTAGGAGGCCGTCTCCGGTGTCTCGCCCTTCATCTCCAGCAGGAAGTCGACAAACTTGTCGTAGAGCGGGCGGTGAGGCACGAACTCGAGGGTGCAGATGGAGTGGGTCACGCCCTCGAAGAAGTCGCTCTGTCCGTGGGCGAAGTCATACATGGGGTAGGCGTTCCATTTGGTGCCCGTGCGGTGGTGCGGGGTATGGATGATGCGGTAGAGGATGGGGTCGCGGAAGTGCATGTTGGGGTTGGCCATGTCGAGTTTGGCGCGCAGCACCATCGAGCCTTCCACGGCCTCGGGGGTGTTCATCTGCAGGAAGAGGCGCAGGTTCTCCTCCACGGGGCGGTCGCGGTAGGGCGATGCCGTGCCCGGTTCGGTGGGAGTGCCCTTCTGCTGTGCTATCTGCTCCGATGTCTGCTCGTCGACATACGCCATGCCCTTCTTGATGAGCCACACGGCGAAGTCCCACAACTGCTGGAAGTAGTCGGAGGCGTAGTACACGTTGCCCCAGTGGAATCCCAGCCACTTTATATCGTTCAGTATGTTCTCCACATACTCATTGTTCTCTTTGCTCGGGTTGGTGTCGTCGAAGCGGAGGTTGCACACGCCGTTGTAGTGTTCGGCCACGCCGAAGTCCATGCAGATAGCCTTGGCGTGCCCGATGTGCAGGTAGCCGTTGGGCTCCGGCGGGAAGCGTGTCTGTATCCTGCCGCCGTTCTTGCCGTCGGCCAGGTCTTTCTCCACCAGTTGTTCCACGAAACTCAATGTTCTTTTCTCCTCATTGGGAGTCATCTCTGTAGTTGCCATATTCTTTTTACTTCGCTAATAGCTTATCTTTCAATAATAGAGGGCAAAATTACGAAAAAACGAGCGAAAAGCAAAAGGAAAACCCTTTTTTCTTTTCTTTTCCGAGTGCTGAGTAATTTCGGCATTGCCAAAATCAGAAAAAACGAGCGAAAAGCAAAATTTTGGAGCAGCGAATGCAAAATGTGCTTGCACTTTTTGCTGAGTCGTGACAAAATTCGACAAAAGTCAAATTTATTTTAGCTTTTCCTAGTGCCGAGTAATTTCTCCCATTAATTTTTGTTACCTTTGCCCTCAAGACCGCGTCCACCGTAAAGACCGCGTCCATCCCGACCACGTTCGTCCACACGGCTAGTTCTGTCGGATTTGCAATCCGCCCCGCTAATCAAAATTTCTGATAATTTTCCCCGTGCGCTTGCGCACATGACAATTAAAAAATTATGTATATTATGACAATTTCTTTCAATAAAAAATTCATGAGAAATTACGATAATTACGTTAATTTCTGTTCAATAAAAACATTCGTCATTCCCCCAAAAGATTGATGTATATCATGACAATTTCTTTCAAATAAAAAACCGTTCATGAAAAATTACGATAATTACGTTAATTTCTGTCAGTGAAAATAAAATTTAAGTTCAATCAATAAACCAACCATTCAACATGAAAAAGATCCTATTAGCAGCATTCGCCCTCGTCCTCACCCTAAGCATCGTATCGTGCAAGGACAAGCCCGCCGAGTCCACCGACCAGCCCGCCACCGAGGCCGAGGCAATCCCCGAGAGCGCCGGCGCCGCTGCCGTCGAGACCGTCAATCCCCAGGATGTGAAGTCGTTGGTCGACAAAGCTCAGACCGAAGGCGCCAAATGGAGTGTCGACCAGTGGAAGGCTTGCATCAAGGACATCCTCACCGTTATCGCCCCCAAGATGATAGAGCTCGACGCCCTCATGGAGCAGCTGAAGGACCCCGCCAAGATACAGGAGACCATGGACAAGATGAAGGTCTATGAGCAGGAATTCCAGCCCATAAATGAACTCCTTGCCACCTTCCGCAAGGCCGCCGAATCCACCCCCAACGGCAAAATCGCCATCGAAGACATCGACTACAACAAGCAGGTGAAGCGTGAGCTCGGCATCAAAGTCGAGGACGACGCCCCCGCCGAATAGGCACTGTCGCACGCATCACTCCAGCAAAGCCATGAAACCCATTATCATCATGGGTCGGTATTATTGACAACAGCAAGGAGGCTGGCCTCTAAGCCACCATCCTTGCTGTATATATATTTGAATAATTTTGAATTTAATTTTGAATAATTTCTCGCTCGCAGAGCGACCCTCCCTCAGCTTGCCGTCCGGCAAGCCCCTATTCTGTTAGATTTTGAACAGATTTTGTGAGATTTCTCGCCAAAGGCGACTCCTCCCTCCAAAGTGCACCGTCCGGTGCACTCCTTAATAATAAATTTTTGAATAATTTTGAATCTAATTTTGAATAATTTCCACGCGCAGCGTGCCTCCTCCACCATTATTCCTTTAGGCGTACGTCCCAAATTTTAGCGCGAAGCGCTTAGATTTTGAATCAGATTTTTTTAAGATTTCTGCCCGTCAGGGCACTCCAATATAAGTATGCCTTTAGGCGTACGCCCCAATCAAATTTTTGAATAATTTTTAATCTAAATTTTTGAATAATTTCTGTGCGAAGCACACTCCCCAATAGAGTGCACCGCCCGGTGCACTCCCTATAAAAAAATTTTTGAATAATTTTGATTCTTATTTTGTTTAATTTCCGCCCATAGGGCGCCGCCCCTCCTCGCTTGCCGTCCAGCAAGCCCCTATTCTGTTAGATTTTGAACAGATTTTGTAAGATTTCTCGCCAAAGGCGACTCCCCCAAAAGTGCACCGTCCGGTGCCCTCAAAAGAATTTGAATAATTTTGATTTTAATTTTGAATAATTTCCACGCGCAGCGTGCCGGCCTTTCCTCATTCGCTAGCGAATGAAAATTTTTGAATAATTTTGATTCTAATTTTGTTTAATTTCCGCCCGTAGGGCGCCGCCCCTCTCCGCTTGCCGTCCGGCAAGCCCCTATTCTGTTAGATTTTGAACTGATTTTGTAAGATTTCTCGCCAAAGGCGACTCCTCCCTCCAAAGTGCACCGTCCGGTGCACTCCTTAATAATAATTTTTTGAATAATTTTTAATCTAAATTTTTGAATAATTTCTGTGCGAAGCACACCCCCAATAGAGTGCACCGTCCGGTGCGCTCCCCATATATTTTCCGCCCGTCAGGGCGCCGCCTTCAGCTCAGCCGAGTCAATCTTCCCAGCCCCGCTCTTGGTAAACGCCGTTTTAGCCGCCCAGCCGCTCAACTTCACCTTCGCCGCTCCGCTGCAGTCAGCCGTCACCCCGTCGCAGTTCAGCGTCATCGTCACGTGGCAGGCCCCGCTGCAGTTCAGTCCAATCGGTCCCCCTTTGAAGTCCATCTGGCAATCCGCCGCCCCGCTGCACACCATCTTCGCCTCTCCAGCCTTGATGCTGCCCGCCATGTTCGCCGCCCCGGCGTTCTCCACTACCAGTTTGTCGCACATGCTCTGCCCGATGTCCAACTTTGCGGCCCCGCTGCATTCCACAGCCAGGTCTTGGCACACGATGCGCTTCAGCTGCACCTTCGCCGCTCCCGAGGCCTCCACCTCCAGACGCCCTTTGGCGCCTAATGAGTCAGCCTCGAACAGACTGGCTCCCGACACCTCCACCTCGGTCAGTAGGGGAGCGGAGAACTTCACCACCGGCTTCTCGTCGTCGCTGGCACCTATTTTGCTCCGTGTATACACTTTCAGCGTCTTCCCCTCCTGCTTCACGTAAAGTTTCACATTCGGGTCGCTGCTCAGCGTGGTAGAGATTTGGAAGTCCTCGCCCTGTGTGTAGAACACGTCCACGGCGCCGCTCACCTCCACTTTCTCGAATCCCTTCAGGTCGAGAGCCGTCCCGTTCGTCACAAATCCTTCCTCCACCTCTTTCTCGCTCAGGCATGCCGTGAGCCCCATCATCAGGCCCGCCATCATGAGCCAAACCATCATTCTTTTCATATCGTCACATTTTTTGTTAGTTTGTCGTCCTCGCTGTCAGAGCTGCAACTCCCGCCACCAGACGTTACGCAAAAGTAATAAAAAAATATTATTTCCTTCTTTCAAGCTCTTATTTGTTTCACATTTTCGTTATTACCTATTTGACTAAAGCAAAGAAGGCACCAACATCCCCCTTTCCTTTCATCTTTTTTCCCTATCTACAAGATTGCGCCTCTATGCGAATTACTTGGCATATCACGATGGGGCTATTACAAGCACGAAGACAAGGATAGCGAGGAAACCATCCTCATC
>ONMI01000014.1 GCA_900318915.1 uncultured Prevotellaceae bacterium
GTCAGTTTGTAACGGGTAGTGTCGGCAATGCCGTCCTCGCAGCGATGCTCAATCAGTTTTTTCCTCATCAGTTTGTGATTGCCGCATCGAAGACTGACCTTTGCCTTGTTGAAATCGGCCTTTGTGTCGTACAGGTCTTCCAACTGACCGAAACGGATGTCGTCATCATCCCGGTTCACCAGACGGTGGCAAAAGAATGCCGACATTGCCTCTTCATGCTCCGACAGGTAGTATTCGCGCAACTTCCGCACGAAACTTATCTGCTTGTTTTCGTCGAACAGTTTCTGAATCTCCTCCTCTAGTTCTCGCAATGAGATGGCATCATCATCAAGGTCTTCAAACCACTGGTCGAGCAGTTCAAACATTTCAGCACAGTCGAGTCCTGTACGTCGGGGCAGTTCGTACACCTCGTTGTGTTTCAGGCAGCGAATGACCGCGGTGGGGATGTCGAAAACGTCCTCATCTTTCACGTCGCGGAATTTCAGCAACCGGCGACGAACCAAGGCATCGATGTCACTGGCATAACCCAATGCAGTAATCTTCTTAATATCCAGATGACAAGCCAAGTCGCTATAGTCCACGCGGTACGGGCCTTTCTCCATGCATACGCAGAACAGCACAGCCTGTCTTTCCGTGATGCCAAAGCTACTTGCCAACAGCTGAAGTTCCGCCTTGGCCTTTTCCATAAACTCCTTGCTCATCTTAGAGTCATCGGACAGTTCCACCACGCGCTCAATAGCCTGGAGCAGTGTCATTTCCTCCTTATTGTTCTTAATTGTTCTTGGCATAATCGTTCAGGTATTAGGCGGCAAGAGCCAGAGGCTCTTGCCGGTTGGTGAGATGAAAGTGCTTGGTCATTTTATTGATGAGAGAGGATGTTTCGATGCTCGAGAGTATTGAAAATAGTGGGGGTATAGACCTCGTTGTTAAATGACGAAACGAAGTATACTCTTTTGTTTTTGAGGTACTTCTGAATCTTTGAGAACAGATTCTCTGAACTTGTGGAAATTGTTGTCATATTCTTGAAAGTTTTAATGATTGATGTTTGTATCAAGAATATAGTAACAAACGAAAAAAATTCAATAATATCGGCAACTTTTTTTGAAGTTGCCGATATTTTCTCGCAGATGGACATCTCAATCTGTTTAGGCTATATGAAATTAGGGAGATCCCTAATTTCATTGTAAGTCATTTTATGCTTTTAGCAGTTTGCGATAGACGGTCAATTTTTCTTCATAAACCTTTTGGTCCGGCTCTGCTTCAAGTTGGATCTTGTAAACGGAGAGTATCAGATTTCTTCTATTATTGAAAAAATCAATCAAGATGGAGATGTCTTTGCATTTCCCTATTATATTCTCATTCTCAAGTATCTTTATTTGATTAATACCAAGAATCTTGTCATCGACTATATCCTTTCTGATAAAGAAGGGAGTGTCGTCCACTTGCACATAATTCTCCCCATCAACATCACGTATCAATTTACCTACTTCATCAGGCAATTTGTTTTCTGTAATGGGTTGATTAATATACAATTGGATATTGCATTGCATCAAAGCGTTGTACGCCTCATCGTCGATAGGTTCAATTGACAAATCCTCTCCAAGAATGGAATTGATACCAGGTAGGCGGTCTGCAGGTATTTTTTTTCTTATAAACAGTCCGTCAATCTTGGCTTTTCCATTCCCGCTTTCTTTCTTCCCAGATACCAGTGGCAAGCCACCGCCTTTAGCCGAAAAGATGTTGGCGAAATCTTTTATAAGTTCTTCATTTGTCTTGTGATTACGTTCCATGTAATCCTTAATGGCATCAGAGAAAGCAGAAGTGATGGAGCTATAAACTCGATTGGAATACAGATACAGATGATCAAAAGGCAAATAATGGAGAAGACGGTTGCCAACGGGGTGCCAATTTACTGGAGAATAGACAAGGAACGGGTCTGCTCCCTTTTGCGGACCTACTATTTTACAGTCAGCTACAGCCCTAAGTACCTGTAATGGTTCGTGATAAATATTTATCAGCATCTCAATACCTCTTGTCAACGCTTCCGTTGCATTAAACAAAGTCCCGCACGAAGCCACAGAGTATAGAGGCATATTGAGTTTTGCTGCGATGGATTTTTCTATTATCCTCTGATTGACGGGGTCTTCCATAAACGATTGTACAAGTATTTTCTCCTTTGAGCTTGTCGCCATGATAGAAAGATCCTTTGTGGAGAGTCGCGAATCTAAATCCGGCATGGTCGGTAGCTCAAGGCACCTGACATATTCATTCAGGATGGTTTTCTTGTCTGCATCCAGATTCTTATCAGACAGAAGCGGCTCGATGATATAATCGAGCATGTCCTGATAACATATATGAATGTAGTGAGCACAGACTGGCTTGCATTTTGAATCTAAAGATATGTATTTGTCCATATCACGAAGAGGCTGAGGAGTAATATAGACAAAAAGTTGGAAAGGACATTTGTGCCCACCATTGTCACATGCCTCAAAATATCGAGTTGTCTGAGAATCGAAATCAGAACTATTCACTTTGTTCTCAATGAATATTTCCAGAGTATCTCTTCCCGCTATGGTGTTTATCAGTTTGTATTTCAAGTATATATCTATTCTGTCGTCCTTATCTGCCGGCTTCGTATTATTGTAACCGCTGAGCGTCTGATAATTCTTTACGGAAAGTTCACAAACGGACTCAACCTTTTCAAATACTGCAGCTCGTGTAAGTATTGCCTTCTTTAGTTGAGGATTGATGTTTCCTGACTTGTTCTCTTTGGCCGACCTGTAAAGAAGTAAGTCCATGAAATGATACAAAGTTGATTCGCGAGAATCCCCATTAAAGAACTCTCCAGACAGCAGCTCCGCAACAAACCTGCTATGTACGCCTTCATTTCTCGCTTTACCGATAATCCCGAAAAGATTGTTCTTTCCAATATAATCCAGGATTTCCGCATTCTTTGATATATTCCTATTGAACATCGTCAACAGCTCCTCCGCCGACAAAGCGCTCTCCTTTTCTATAAGTTTGATGTCATATAAATTATTCATAGTCTACATTTGTTTAAAGTTGTTTTTAGCAGAAATCGGTGAACTCATTGTCTGTGTCGAAAATCAAATAATTGCCTTTTGTCTCCATAATCATTGATATTTAATGTTCGCTTGGCCGTCTATGATTTCATATTTTGCCATAGGTTAGTATTACTATTACCAGTACATCGTGAGGTTTAAGTGTTCACTTTTTTCCATTTGCTTTACCTCGCTTCGCGAACAGTTTAGTAAGGTTGCGGATGCTACACATCCGCGACCGTTGGTTCAGCCCGCAGGGCACTCCCTTCATTACTTTTTTCTGATGTTGCCACTGTATTCCCTCAGATAGACATATCGGTCGGTATATACCTCTATGTCCTTCCCGTTGGGAGCGAGCAGCAGGTCCAGGATATGGTTGCCGTTGAATTCCGCCACTCTGCTCCAACTGCTGCTGCCATACTGGCAGCGCTGCATCTCCTTGTCATTATTGGGGTTGATTCGGTAGATGAATGTCCCCACTCTTACTTGATTTGCCATAATTGATGTCTTATTTGTTTCTATATTGCCTTTGGTTTCAAATTCTGGAGTTCACCCGTTTCATTTTCAATTTTTATCGTTACATTGACGATATCGTTATATTGTGAAAAAATCAGACAATAGTGGTGGAGATTTTTTAATCTCTATTTGAAGAAATCTCCACTGCCAAATTATCGAAACAGTATCTCAGAGCATAAAGTAGAGGCTCGCCATTGTCGGCCTCAGTAGTTATGACGAGACAATCAGGCGACACTCGTTCTCGACACTCGTTCTATCGTCATGATATTGCCGCGATAGTATATGGAATCAGAACCTACGAGCACCTTCCTGCGGTGTGACGAGTTCAGTGTTGTCGAGATGGGTGTTCACCTGCAATTGCTGTATCTCGCTCAACTTCTCATAGCGTAGGTCCTCGAAACTGACCTTGCCTTGGTTGTAGAGTTCGCATTTTTTCTTGAAGTTCATGCGGTAGAGGTTGAACACGTTGGGCGTGGGGATGCCTTTCGTGCAGTAGTCGAAGAAGGAACAGCAGTAGGGCTTCTGGCAATGCTCCGCCACCGGCTCGTTAGGCTCGTCGCCGACAAGGGTCTTCAGTGCCAGGCTGACATTCGCCTGCACTTTCGCATATTCATTCTCCACCAGTTCGTCCATGTTCTTGATATGGAAAAGTTGCTGGATGTCGAGATCCTTGCCACGGGTGTAGAACTTGTTGAGGCGCACTAGATAGCAGCCGTTGACCTTCACGCCGCACTGCGTGAGCAGCCATTTCTGATAGGCGATGTCGCGCGAATACACCAGCAGTTCCTTCGGTGTGTCGTGCTCGTCACCCTTGTAGGTGCTGCTCTTCACCTCGTAGATGTCCCACCCGTCGCCGTTGCGGCGCAGGATGTCCACGGCACAGTAATGGTTGTCGAGGGTGAACGATGCCTCGCAGATGTTCTCCACTCCCTCCTCCATATACTTCTGTGTCTGTTCCACCATGGCTACCAGATCGAGGCTGCCGTCGGGCTTTTGCGCTTTTGCCTCCTTGTAGTCGCCGAAAAGCCCCATGGCGAGGTCGCCCACTTTGTTGCCTTCTGAGAAACGTGCTTGTAATGTCTCATCGACTTTTGCCTCCTCTGGTTTAAAAACCTTCAGCCACAGGTTTTTGGGGCACTGGCAGAAGGCGGTATAACGTGATTTGGATAGTCCTTTCATAGTCGGTATGTTATTAAGGAATAGATTGCCTTTTGCAAAAGTAATAAAAAAATAGATTTTGAGTCGCCTGCGGTGAGAAATTATAAGAAAATCTGTAAGAAAATGGTAAGAAAATGATATGGGAAATTGAATTTTTGGGAAGGAATTACTATATTACCAACAAACTATGTGGACAGCAAATTGGGAGAAGACAACATCTTTCCATTCTTGCTGATGCCCGTCGTCATCGGCATCCTGGAATCCATCACTGCAAATATGAAGAAATGACACTCCTTTTTGTTAGTTGCCTTCGGCGAACGCGGCGCTTTTGTGCTGTCAATCTTCGAATGTGACGGCTCTTCTGATTCGCGACAATTGCTGAGGTGTTAGTTTCAAGAACGAAGCTATGGCATGTAAGGGCAAGTGTGTTCGCGTGGTGTGGTACAGTGAAGGTCGAGGTAGCGGGAGCGGAACTGACTGAGGATGTGCTCACCGACGATTGCACGCAACTCCATCGTCTCCTTGCTTTGGTTGAAGAATCGTTTCAATTGCTCACCAGAAACTCTGAGTACGCGGCTGGGCATCATCGCCTCGATGGTAGCTTGTGACGGACGGCCGTAGAGGAATGTTGGATAATCGGCGACGAACTCTCCCTCAAACGAGAACCATGTGAGATGAGCCTTGCCATCACTCATGCCTTGTCTCACATACTTGAAACATCCTTCGGTGACATAGGCCATCCATTGTGCCGGCTCGCCTTCCCGTTCTAACTGTTCGCCTTTGCGATAGGTGACCGCTTCGCCCTCCTGCTCGCAGAAGTCGCGCAACAGTTGAATGTCTATGCCGTTTGTGTCGAATTTCTGTTCCATGTTATCGTGTTTCGTTTCATCCCGATATATAATAGACGATTATTCTTGCAAAATATTGCTCGACATCAACTCTGCTTTGGATTCTTTAACCTACTTTTTTAGTTGTTAAACTGGATTGGCAACAATATGTAGAATGGTTGTGAAGCAAAGTCTTTCTACAACATAAAACAAAGGTGAATTGTACATAATTGTTTCATCTTGCAAAGCAAAAGGCATGGGACGCATCACTGCGCCCCATGCCATGCCCGGGTTCTTTTGTATCAAAATCAGTCGACTTTATTTCCCTTTGCTGATACCACCGACCACGTCGCTGTTTTCAATGGTGGTTTCTGCCTTCTTCACACTGGCTTTCAACTTTCCGAAGCGGTAGGACACGGAGAAACGGAAGAACTGACTGTTTTGGGTATTGATGTTGTCACCCCAACCGATGATGTCACCCTGCGTGGTGCGGGTCTTGTAGTGCAAGTCCTTGTGGAATGGAGCATTCGCCATCAGACTCAGGGTGAGACGGTCGTCACTGAGAAATGAGCGCTGCAGTGTGAATGCATATCTTGTCCACGGACGACCATGCGCATAAATGTTCATCGGACTGTGTCCCACCTCACCGTAGGTATAAGCCGTGGCAGTCAGTTTCCAAGGCAGTTTCTGACTGAGATAGGCGTAATAAAACATGCAAGTGAGATGCTGCTTCAGCAGAGCCGCAGTATGGTTGGCGTGGTTGTCGGTGAAGTTGATGTTGGCAACAAATGTGGTACCGTTGAAGGGCTTCCATTGCACATAGCCCTCCATTTGGAAGCGATGCTGCCTGAGCACGTTGCCATAAGTGCTGTAGCGTGTGTTGCCCTCGGCGTAGACGATGGAGCCAAGTGCATTGTGGTAGAAATGATATTGAGGCACGAGTTGTAGGGTGAGCCGCTGGCCTACATACATATAGGTGAACAGGATGCTTTGTTCGCGGGCGCTGACCAGGTGGGCATTTCCGAATTGCACGGAGGCAGGATAACTGTAAACGGCGGGGTTGAGATAGGTGATACCGGGACGGGTGATGCTGGTGGAGTAGGCCAGTTTCAGTGACTTACGGTCGTCGACCTGATATTTCACGCTGGCCTGCGGCACCCAGTCGTTCAGGTGCTTGCCGAAATCTGCAGCCTTGCCATCGGGATAATGGCCTTCCATGTCGCTGTATTCAAAGCGCAGCCCGGCGCGGGCAGCCCATTTGCCCTTTTGATACATATAGTCGGCATAGGCAGCGGCTATCTGTGTGGTGTGGTCGAAGAGGTCGCTGGTGGCGGTAGAGGCAGCATCATAAAAATGTTGTGAGTTGTCGCTGTTGTTTTGGCGGAAGATATACTTGGTGCCGATTTCCAGTTTGTGCCCTTCCCACAGCCTGCGGACATAATCGGCTTGGAAGGTGTGCTCCGTGAAATGCTCGCGTGAGTTGAGCAGGAACCCCGTATAGTTGAAGGGACAATCTTGCAAATCCACATAGTTCGTTTCCTGCTCTGTGTGCTGGCGTGTCAGGGCGAGCATATAAGAGAGGGTGAACTTCTCGCCCTTCCGATGGGTCTTGTGCTCATAGTCCAGCCTCCCGCTCCATGAGTGGTGGTTGTAGTCGGGCAACCAGTAGCTGTCGGCGTAGTGGTAGAGTGGGGTGCCGTCCCTGTCGCACAGGGTGACATCACTGCCGCCCTGTACGTTGACCTTGTAAAAATAGCCGCCGAAAGAAGCCGATAGGAGGTTGAGTGTGTCGATGTCGTAACTGGCGTTGACATCCACATAATGGACATAGCCAGGGTTGACGCCTTCGCTGTTGACGGTTTCCGAATTGCCGGAGTTGACGAATGTGCGCTCAACATGGCCGTTGGTCGAGGTGGCTTTCTTCGACATATAGTTGTAGCCGTAGTCCACCGACACGATGACCTTGTTCAATTGTGCTGCCAAATAGGCCCCGAGGCTCGGATAGTTGAGCGAACTGTATGCCCCTGTTACAGACCCCGTCATGCCTTCCATCTTCTTCGTATCCATCATCACGATGTTGAGGATGGCATTCACACCCTCTGCGTCCTCCCGTGCTCCTGGGTCGGTGATGACTTCTATTCGCTTCACTGCAGAGGCAGGCATGGCCTTCAGAATGTCTTTCGCATTCTTCGACAGGCTGGGGTCAAGGTGCCCGTTCTTGTATATCTTGTAGTTCGAATTGCCCTTGACGAGGATGTTGTCCTCACCGTCGATGGTGACCATCGGCACCTTGCGAAGCATGTCGAACACATTCTCCGTCTTGGAGTTCTCATCAGCCTGTACATCATAGCCGATGCGGTCGATGTCTTGTTTGATGAGCTGACGTTGCGCAGTGACCGTCACGCCCTCCAGTGATTTACTCCATGCCACGGAGTCGTTCTTAACGAGGGTGCTGTCTGTTTGCGCCCTTGCTGACAGGGAGATCAAGAGCAACGCCACGGTGAAGAGTAGCCTCGACATCCCGTCGAGACTACTCTGTAATGAAATGTTAGTGAGAGAATATATTGGTTTCATTATTGCTTTAGGTAGAGGGTAAAGTAAAAAATGATGGACAAAGTAACATCAAAAATTACGAAAAGCCATCGATAACACTTGGAAAGTGGATGCCGGGGATGAAAGTCTGAACATTTGGTCAGATTTTCTATTCCTTTTCCAATATCCTGGCGCCGTGCATGAGCAGGTCGTAAACGTATTGGAGCTTGTCGCTGTCGAAATAGTGCTGGGCTACATCCGTCAGGCGTTTCGCACTGATTCTGCGCTCCTCGGCATCCAGCTGGTCGGCATTCTTGCAGAGGTCGAGCACCAGTCCGGCAGCCACCACCAGGTCCTCTGCCGACTCCCTTTTTGCACGGTCCATCATGTTTTGCGTCAGTATGCCGAAGAACCGATGCCAGTCGCTGGCAGAGAGATGTTTCACATGGTTCATCGCCTGGCTCATCCACACCTTGGTGTTGTTATTAAAGGGAATGTCCATGGGTTTTCCTGTATTGAGCTGTGGGGCGAAGTCCCCCTTTGCTAGCCGGATGAAGAGACTGTCGTTCAGGAGGCTGGTCTGCGGGATTTCGGGCAGGTTGCTGGGCCATGTCACAGAACCGTAATAGCTGACGGGTTGTTTGCTGGTCGCGGGTTCCGGTTTGCGTCCATAGACGTAGATGAGTTTTGCCATGGGCATGTCGGGGGCGTCGGTGTCGCTCCATTCGGCGGCATAGCATGTGCGGTAGCCAGGCCGGCGCTTGTCGTCGAAGTTGGCTACGAAGAAACTCCTGTCCTTGATGGCGCCCACGAGGACGGGCGTGGCTCCCTCCCTCCACACATTCCACTGCATGCGTGAGTCGGCTCCCTCTGCATTTTTATCCACTTTGCGTGTGTAAGTGTATGACATTGAGGCTTTTCCGCTCTCGCTATCGAAGGCATTCTGCAACTTTTCGATAACAGAAGGGAAATCTTCCTTCCGCACTTTGATGGTGATGATTCTGCTCTCACTGGTGACGCCTGAAGAGTCGGTTGCAGATGTTTTCTGCTCACTGTCTTTCGACACTCCGCTGTATTTGGTTACATCCTCAAACACGTCCTTGATCTTCTTCTGTGCCGAGGCGGCAGAGGCGAATGCCAGCAAAGCCACAGCTGCGATGATGATGTTTTTTGCTTTCATTGTATCTATTGAGTTTTAATGGTTTATATGTCTGTTATCGTATTCGGTCTCGTCACTTCATAATCGCCGGCCTCGTTGGTCACAAGGATGGCGCCAGCCCTCTGCGGTGTGGCATGGAATGTGGTCTCGATGATTTCGTTGCGCACCTGTTGATGCTCCCGGGCGATGGTTGCCTCGCAGTCGGCCAGTATTCTCATGGCTCTTATCACGTTTTCCTCGTGCGTCCAGATGCCATTGCCAAGGGTGTCTGGAATCTCCCTCTTTGTCTTCTTCGCTGCTTTTGTCACTGTGGGAGTATGGGTACGTTCGCCTGCATCGACAGTCTTGGCATTCTTGGCGCTTTGCTGATGTGGATTGCCTTTTCCTGCGGTCGTCTCCATTGAAGCATTCTGTTTGTCCGATTGGGCAGACGCAGTTGCCTGCAGGGGCGCTGACGCATCTTTTGTGTCGGGCGGCGCTGTCCGCTTTTCGCTGTGGACAGCAGTGCGCTGAGCCACCACTGGTTGCTGTTGTCCGCCTACGTCAGGAGAAATCTGGTGGAGTGTCAGCAATAGCATGATGCTTGCGGCTGCCGCTCCGATGGTGGTATAGAGCCATGCCTTTTGGGTCTTTTGCCCGGCAGTGGCTTCCGGCCTCCGCTCAGGCAGGCTGTTCATGATGCGTTCCGTCAGTTCGTCGGGCATGTCGATGACGGGCTGCTCCTTCTGCAATCTGTCTAGTATGTCGTCAATCTTCGTCATAACCTAATCCTTTCAATCGTTTGCGAATGGTTTGGCGGGCTGCATATAGGTTGCTCTTCACCTGCCGCGCATTCATTCCTGTTATTTGTTCCACCTCAGAGGAGGGCAGTCCCTCCAGTTGGCAGAGTGTGAATACCAGCCGCTGCTTGCTGCTCAGCCCCTCGGCCATCAGCCGCACCATCGATACCCATTCGCGGTTCTCCAGCGCATGGTGGCTGTCGGTGTCGGAGGCATACCGGCGCAGCACCTGTTCGTCTGATTCCGCCGGGCGTATGGCTCTTTTCCGTTTGAGCCGGTTCAGGCAGAGTCGGATGGCTATTGTGTAGAGCCAGGTGGGGAAAGACCGCTGCAAGTCGAAAGCATCCAGTCCCTGCCATGCGCGGATGAACGTCTCCTGCACCACGTCTTTTGCCTCCTCTTCGTCGGCCAGCATCTTCAGGGCCAGCGAGAACATCCGCCGCTGATAGGCTTGCACCACCCATCTGAACGATGTCTTGTCGCCCTCTTTGCATTTTGACAGTATCTGGTTTTCTGTTTCGCTTGTCATTGATTGAGACTTTTCCCTCTAGTTGATAGTCAATCTACTTCTGCCGCATATCAACAGGCCAAAAGCGGGTTTCCCTGTTCCCGTTGAATAAAACGGCTCGCTTGTCTATCTATTATACAATCGGAAAAGGGAAAAGTCAAATGCTATTTTGCTTTTCTAAAAAACTTGTACAAAGTAAAGCCGTTTTTTGAATGAAGAGGGCAGATTTTTTGTGATCAGATGCAGTTTTTTGCCCGAATTTTCTATTTTTGCAAAATCATAATATCATAGAAAGACCATGAAGATGAAGAACGTGTTGATGACCCTATTGTGGATGCTGTCCATAAGCTTGGGCGCTATGGCCGACAACGACTTGACCGTTGTTGAGATAGAAGTGGAGAAAGAGCAGAAGGGCGGCTCCACCCATGAATGGGTGCATTTCCCTACAGGCGCCGACAGCCCGGTGCGCAGGGCCGTCATCGACTTTATCTTTCAGTGCATGCAGTCCTTTTCGAATGCCGACATCGCCTACCCGTCGAACACCTGCGACGAGAAAGTCTTCAAAACCTTCCTCGACCATTATGCCGACAGCCTCTGCCGGTTCTGTTCAGAAGATCAGCAAGAGTATGCCGCTTCATGTGCAGAGTCGGGTGAGGTCTATGAGGTGCCTTGGTTCCGTAATTTTTCCATTCAGAAAGTGGCGGAAACCAGCCGCTATGTGAGCTATGCCTGCTACGACGGAGAGTTTTGCGGCGGAGCGCACGACAACCGCGGGTCTGTGGCCAAGACTTTCCGCAAGTCGGACGGTGCGGCCATAAACATCTTTGTCGATGATGACGATTTGACCGACCGTATGCAGGGCATCTTATGGAAATACCTTGTCGCTTCTGATGAAGCAGGCGATGCGGAGGATTTCGTCAAGGAAATCGGCGATTTCTTAGAGGCCAACTATGGCAATCGCGAACGGCTGCATCTGGGCAGCACTATCTTCCTGGCTCCCGATGGTGTCCACTTGCAGTATGCACCCCTGGAAATCAGTTTCTGGGCCATGGGCGATCAGGAAATCGTGATACCTTATCAGGCGGCCATGCCTTTTCTCACTCCTGAGGCTGCCCGGCTCGCCGGTGTCGCAAAATAGACATTAAGTGCAGAAATATCTTAGGCTGTCAGTGGTCATGCAGCATTTGCTGCAAAACCTCAAATTCTCTTTTATATCTCTCCAGACGGTCAAAGTCTTTTGCTGTAGGATTCGATATTCTTGAGAGGTCCATATTGTTGCGCATATCGTTCATTTTCACTTGCAGGGCCAGGAGGTTGGTTCCAAACCGCTTGATGTATTCCTCGCGGTCGGGTGCGGTATGGTGGTTGAGCAACCGGAGGGCGTCGGCTATTTCTTTCCAGTCATTTTCCGAGGGGAAGTGGATGGTGCCGTCGGTGGCGGGCATGGCCTCTTCGCTCAATGATGTCATCCAGGATTTGTCTTCAGGATGCCCGGCCCATTCGTAGAGCTGGTTTTTAACCATGTCCAGCACGGTGTCTACATCATGACCGGTGTCTTCTTCCGCGTCATGGAGAAAACCTACAATCTGCTGTTTCCATGTTCGGCCGGCGCAGCCCACTTTCAGCAAGTGCGAGCTGAAGTAGTCGTTTCCTCCCTTGTCCATCTGCGTTAGGTGGAGTTTGCGGGCCACGAAAGCCGCGGCGTAGACTGCGGCTGCCCAATAGCGCAGCTGCTCTTCTTCTTCGCTCTTCAGTGGAGCGTTGAGGGTCTTCTCATCTTTCATGTCTGTCATCATTTTTATTCGGTCATCTTTTTTATTCGGTAACCAAAGTTACGAAAAGTCGAGCGAAAATCCAAATTTTGGAGCAGCGAATGCAAAAACAATGCTGCATTGGTTTTGCTGAGTCGCGACATAATTGGGCGAAGCCAAATTCATTTGAATTTTTCTGATTCGGAGTAGCTATTGTGATGTTGCGACAGGTTTCTGCATTTCTATGATAATATAATGGCCGCTTGTCCGTTCTATCATAAAGCAAGAGTCTGAACGGCACCATGATTCATAAAATCATCCATATCGACATGGACGCCTTCTTCGTTTCGGTGGAGGAGCTCGACAATCCCTCGCTAAAAGGAAAACCCGTGGTGGTGGGCCACGACGGGCCCAGGGGTGTCGTTTCCACGGCCAACTATGTGGCGCGCCAATATGGGGTGCACTCGGCGCTGCCCATCGCCATGGCCCACCGTCTCTGTCCGAACCTGGTGGTGGTGGAGCCGCACTTCAGCCGATACAAGGAGGTGTCGCGTCAGGTGCACGCTATCTTTCATGAGTATACCGACATCATCGAGCCGCTGAGTCTTGACGAGGCATACCTCGACGTGACCGACAACAAGCGGGGGATGGACATGGCAGTGGATATGGCCCGCGAGATAAAGCAGAGAATCAAGGAGGTGACAGGACTCACGGCATCGGCCGGGGTGAGCTACTGCAAGTTTCTGGCCAAGGTGGCCAGCGACTTCCGCAAACCCGACGGCCTCTGCACCGTGCATCCGGAGCGGGCCATCGAGTTCATCGACAACCTGAAGGTGGAGCAGTTGTGGGGCGTAGGAGAGAAGACGGCGCAGCACATGCACCGGCTGGGTGTCTACACCGGCAAGCAGCTGCGTGCTCTTACACTGCAGCAGCTCACGGCACAGTTTGGAAAGATGGGCAGGGTGTTCTACGATTTCGCCCGTGGCATCGACCCCCGGCCGGTGGTCACGGAATGGGTGAGAAAGTCGGTGGGGTGCGAGCGCACTTACGTCAGCGACCTTACCCGACTGGACGACATGCTCGCCGAACTGGAACTCCTGGCCGATGAACTCGAGTCGCGGCTCGCCCGCAACAGTTTCAGGGGGCGCACCCTGGTGCTCAAGGTGAAGTTCAGCGACTTTAGGCAGACCACCCACAGCATCACGGAGAACGTGGTGATAGAGCACAAAGAGCATATCATGGCCATGGTCAGGCAACTGCTGCAGGAGGTAGACCTGCAGCAAAGGGCGGTCCGCCTCCTCGGCATCACCGTAACCAATCCTGTGGAAGAGGAACAGCACCGCGGACCGATACAGCTCTATATAGAATGGCCGCCAGACCCTCCCGATGAAGCGTCAGAGGCTCATGGCACCTCTCACTGAAAACCAATTGATTAATCAATAGAAAAATATATGGATTACAGAAAAATAGGCGAAAACTACTACATCCGCATGGACAGGGGCGATGAGATTATCACCAACCTGCTCAAAATATGCGAGCAGGAATCTATACCCTCGGCAGTCTTCTCCGGCATCGGAGGCTGCCAGAACGCAGAGCTGCAGGTGTTCATCCCCGAAAAAGGATGCTTCGAGACAGAGCACTTGGAAGGCATGCTCGAACTGGTCTCCATCAACGGCAATGTGGTGAGAGACGGCGAGGGACAGCTCTTCCATCATACCCATGCCCTGTTTTCCTTCAAACAGAAGATTGGTAGCGATGCTGCCGCGAGTGCTCATCCGGATGGAAGACAGACTGTGGCGGGGGGACACCTCAAAGCTACCACCGTGCTCTATACCGCGGAGATAGAATTGCGGCCTACAGTGGGCGGCGCCATCAGACGGAAATACGACCCGGAGACAGGTACTGGTTTCTGGGACTTTTAGCTGCTGTTCAGCGGGTAGAACTACGCTCTAAAAACTTTTTTTGCGCTTTCCTGCAAAAAAAATCCCAATACGCAGAAAGATTGCGTAGCGGTTGTGTATATTTGCATCCAGAAGAAGACATTGAGACGATTAACAAGGTCCAAGGCTGGCTTACTCCATTTGATCAGCTTTAGCCAGCCAATTACCTTTTAATAATATTTATATGAACTACAAGACATTGACCCAAGTGGCCCTGCGCTATAGGGCTGTGTTCCTCGACATCAGCCGCGAGAACATCAACATGCAGTCGGAAGCCTCTGCACCGGTGATGGCCTTCACGGCCCGCCTGCGGGAGAACGGCTTCGCGGTGAGCGAGCAACTGCTCCATGCTCTCAACGCCGTCAGCGTTGACCGCCTGGCCGAAATCACTGCCTGCGTCAATGAGGTGATGGGGGTGGACCTCAACTGGGCTCCCCTCGTCAAGGGGTGGAATGTACCCACCGGTGAGAGTGTGACCGACCATCTCGTCACGTTGTTGGCCAACATCTTCGGCGAGGAGGCCGGTTTCAAGGGCACCACGCTTCCCTGTGGGCATCTCATCCCGGAGGGAACGTTCCCATTGGAGCGCTACAACGGCTGCCCCTTCTGCGGCCGGCCCTTTGTGACCGCCGGTTTCGTCTACAAGGGACAAGGTAGCAAACTGAAGGAACTGCGACTCTTCACCCTCGACGACATGAAGCAGGTGTTCCACTCACTGCTCGCATCGGCCACTCCGCTCGACGGCACGCAGAAAGACTCGCTCAGCCTGCTGCTCCGTGAGCTGCCGCTGCCCGAAACCGTCTCCGTCACGATGAAGGAGACCGCCATGCTGGTGGTGAAGCAGCTGGTGGAGCAGGGTAGGGACGAAGAGGCGGGGGCCCTGCTGAAGACGCCCACCGACGTGCTCCGCTACCTGTGGTACGAGAAGACGGGTTATGTGCAGATTATAGAGCCCAAGACGCTCATGCTTCATGCCGACAAACTCTATTACCACATGTGGGGACCGCTCGACATGGGAGCGGAGGCGCTCGCCGAAATGAAGATGAAGCTGATGCTGAAGTACGACCGAAAGACGTGCCTGCGGGTGGCCAAGTGGCTCAACGCCCTGCCGGTGAGCGCCGCGCAGGCCGCCGAGAACATGAACCCCAAGCGGGGCATGTGGGTGCGCATGATACGGGCCCTCCGTCTGGGCGAGTATTCGCGTAAAAGCGGTTTCGGTCGTTTGGCAGAGCTGCTGGATGTGTTTTATAAGCAGAGCTATACCACCTGGCAGGGACGGGTGGACAAGGCCCGCGCCGAGAACAATGCCGCGCAGACGCTGGCCCTGCTCAAGGAGCGGCCGGGACTCTTCGCGCGCTGTCTCTTCGCCACCATGCTGCGCTTCGGCAGCGATAAGGTGCTGGCGGCTTTCGAAGAGGTGACCGACCAGTTGCCCGCCCGCCTGCTCCTCTCGCTCGGCAATGCGGCCGACGCCTATTTCGATACGGAGCAGGTGCGTCTGGCCCGCCCCATCACCGGCGTAACGCACAAGATAATGCCCAACAGACTGTTGGCGCTTTACTCCAAAGCCGACCGCGAGGCGATGGCCGATGCTGTCAATGCGCTTTACAAGACTTCCATGACACGCCGCTTCGCCGCACGGCCCACGGAGAGCAAGACCATCTATATAGACCCTGCGCTCTACAACATCCCTGTGAGTGTGGGCGACCGCTCGGCCACCGTGCAGGATGCGTCGTGCGCCCTGATGGGCACCCGTTTCCCTGTGGAGGGCGATGCCGTGCGCCTGTTCCTGCAGTGGGGCAAGGGTCTGCATGCCCAGCCTTTGGACATGGACCTGAGCGCGCGTGTCTCCCTTCCCGACGGGAAGATAGAAGAGTGTGCCTACTATAGTCTCAACTGTGTGGGGGCCAAGCACTCGGGCGACATCCGTTCCATCCCCGAGATGGTGGGCACGGCTGAGTATATCGAGCTCTCCCTGCCTGAGTTGGAGGCCGCCGGTGCCACTTATGTCACCTTCACGTGCAATGCCTACTCCACGGGAGCCCTCTCGCCCAATCTCGTGGTGGGATGGATGAACTCGTCGTATCCCATGAAGATATCCGAGAAGAAGGGTGTGGCCTACGACCCCTCGTGTGTGCAGCACATGGTGCGCATCAGCGAGGGCAATCTCTCCAAGGGCTTGGTGTTCGGCATCCTCGATGTGGCCAAGCGCGAGATAGTGTGGCTCGAGATGCCTTTCACCGCACAGACCCTGCGGGGTGCCGACAGCGAGTCGGTCGAGGCCTTGCTCCGCAGATTGGAGAGCAAGCTATCCATCGGCCAGTTGCTCGATGTGAAGGCTGCCGCCCAGCACCTCACCCGCGTGGAGCAGCCGGAGGCCGCCGATGAGGCCTACACCTACGAGTGGGCCCTCAATCCCGCCGAGGTGACCCAGCTGTTGTCATAAGGAATTCGTATGGAAAAGAAAAGGGTGTGTCAAATAATCGACACATCCTTTTCTTTATTTATGTCTTGCCGATTGCATTCGGCTTTTCCTTTTCTTTTCTCACTCTACAACCTCCCAGCGCAGCACGGCGCCGTTACGGCGGGCCGGGTCGGCGCCGGTGTAGTCCATCGAGTAGGGGCTTCCTGTGGTGGGGCTCTTTCCTATGTAGCGGTGGTTGCGCATGGACATGAGCATGAACTCACGGTTCAGGTAGTCCTGCCAGAGAAACACCTCGGCCTTCTCGGGGTCGGTAGTCAGACGCACATCGCCGGCCATGCCTATGCCTGAGACAAACACATAGCGGCCGTCCTCGCACTGAAGGATGACCTTGCCCTGGCCTTTGTCCACCAGACGGAAGTGCGTCAGGCGCGAGTTGTCCTTCTCGTGGGTGTCGTAGAGCAGACCGTGCTCCATCGCCACAGCGGGCTTGCCGGTGGCAAGGTTGATGATGCGGAAGGTCTTGCCGTATGGAATATTCTTGCTGCGGTCGGCCTGCGGTTCCTCCACGGTGAAGTTGTCAAACTCGGCATAGCCGCCCTGGATGCCCTTGCGGTTGAAGGCGAAGAGGGCGTGGCGCGAGCCCTGGAACGTGATGAGCTGATACGACAGCGGCATCTCGCGGCCCAGCGGTTGGAAGACCTTGCCATTGAATGACCATTCATAGTGGGCACGGTCGTGGTCGTAGTCGCCCACCATGCGGAGCCATACCTTCTTCAATGGTGCGTCGCAGGAGGCGAGGCCCAAGGTGACGGTGTCGTTGGTGGCTTGCTCAAAGCAGTGCAGGAGCAAGCCATAGTGGCCTTGCTCGATGCCAATCCAAGAGCAAGGCACGTTGATGTTGCCCAGTCCGGCCACGTCGCCTTCCTTCATGCCTCCGACATACAGCTCGACTGTGGCAATGCTTTTAGGACCGATGACGCGTTGGGTGAGCGTGTTGCGGGCCCACATCAGTTGCTCGGCGGGCTGCGCCTGCAGCCGCAGGCGTCCGTTCTTCAGACTCCATTTCTTATCGTCGGGGTTGTGGTTCCACTGCCAGATGCGTCCCAGTTTCTTGCCGTCGAAGTTCTCGCTGCGCTCGTAGGGCGCCTTCATCTGGCTGGCGTCGGCTGCCGTTCCGGGGATGTTGGGTTTCAGCCACGTGCGCGGCGCGCGGCCCAGGTTGCCCTCCAGTCCGAGCATGGGCCAGCCGTCTTTCCATGTGATGGGGGCCAGTGTCACGGTGCGCCCTATGGAGTGGAAGTCCATCATGAGCAGAGCCCACCACTGGCCGCTCTGGTCTTCCACGATGCCGCCCTGGTGAATGTTGGTGCAGGCGGTGGCGTCCTTGTCGACGGGGGGAATGCCGAACTTTGTACCGTTGTGGCCGATGCGGTACTGCTCGTCGCGCGGCACCTGTGTAAGCGAGGCGGCATGATAGCCGAAGGTCTCGTCGGCGGTGATGGTGACAGTCTCATAGGGACCCCAGATGCTCTTCGAGCGGGAACAAAGTGTGCGCCCGTTGGGGCGGTAGTCGGTGGAGATGAGGTAGTACATGCCGTTGATCTTGTACATATGATGGCCCTCGCCCACGGCCGAGCCCTCGGGTATGATGACGCGTTCGGTCTCCTCGATGGGACCGCTCATGTCGGGTTTCAGTTCGGTGCAGCGCACCTCGCCGTAGCCGTGTATGGCGTATATCTTGCCGTCGTCGTCGAAGAGCACGCTCAGGTCGTAGATACGGCCCTGCATGTTGTGGTGCTTCCACGGTCCGCGTATGTCTTTCGCTGTGTAGCACTGCAGACCCTTTCCGTTCACGTTGGAGTAGACATAGAACATGCCGTTGGCATAGCGGATGCACGGTGCCCAGATACCCTGGCCGTAGATTTCCTTGTGGTTCTTCAGCGAGAAGGCGTCGTCGCCAAAGTCGAACCGGTCGAAGCAGTAACTGATGTTCTCCCAGTTCACCAGGTCTTTGGAGTGGAGAATCACCAGGCCGGGCACGGTGTGCATGGTGGTGCCGGCCAGATAGTAGTCGTCGCCCACGCGCAGTATGTCGGGGTCGGAAAACTCATCATAGAATAGGGGGTTGGTGAAGGTGCCGTTGCCGTTGTCGGCAGTCCAGCTTCTGCTGGTCTCAGGGAGCGTCTGCGCATGGATGCCCAGGCAGAGGGCAAGCAGCAGGAGCAGCGTGGTTCTCGTCTTGTTCATAAGGGGATGGGTCTTTAAGTATTCGTTTGAAGTTGTAAAGTTACGGTTTTATGGCCGAAGCACAAAACAAAAGTTGAATATTTGCCGAAAAATGCCTAATTTTGCACACTTGAAACAATGTTTATGTGGCTATGACGAGAAAAGAACGCTATCAATACGTGCTCGACTATTTCCGCAGGGAGATGCCCCTGGTGAGTACTGAACTGCACTACGGCACCCCCTTCCAACTGCTGGTGGCTACCATGCTCAGTGCCCAGTGTACTGACAAGCGGGTCAATATGGTTACACCGCCGCTCTTTGAGCGCTATCCCGATGCCCGGGCCATGGCCGAGGCGGAGGAATTTGAGGTGCTGGAGTATGTGAAGAGCGTGTCGTATCCCAACTCCAAGGCCCGCCACTTGGTGGAGATGGCCCGCATGCTGTGCAGCGAATTCGGTGGCGAGGTGCCCACAGAGGCCGCCGACCTGGTGAAGCTGCCGGGGGTGGGCCGCAAGACGGCCAATGTGGTGCAGGCGGTGGCCTTCGGCAAGGCCGCCATGGCGGTCGACACGCATGTGTTCAGGGTGAGCCACCGCTTGGGACTGGTGCCCGAGAAGGCCAATACACCGCTCAAGGTGGAAGAGGCGCTGATGGCCCATATACCCGAGGCCGACGTGCGCGACGCCCATCACTGGCTCATCCTGCACGGCCGCTATGTGTGCACCAGCCGCTCGCCCCACTGCGGGCAGTGCCCCTTCGCCGCTGTCTGCCCCACAGGCAGGAAAAACCTGAAGGCCGCCCCATAATCCATCCACACAATTATTAAAAGAAGACTATGCAAACCCAACTGATACTCGATTTCCTGCGCCAGGTGGCGCGCAACAATGACCGCGAGTGGTTTCATGCCCACAAGGCGCTTTACGATGCCGCAAGGGCCGACTTTGAGAAAGGAGCCGCCCAGGCCATCGCCCGCATTGCCGAGTTCGACCCCACCGTGGCGCATCTCACCGTGAAGGATGTGACCTACCGTTTCTACCGCGATACGCGCTTCTCGCCCGACAAGTCGCCCTATAAGCGCCATTTCGGCGCCTATATCTGCGCTCGCGGCAAGAAATCGCTGCATGGGGGCTACTACATCCATCTGGAGCCGGGTCAGTGCCTCGTGGCCTGCGGCAGCTACTGGTTGCCCACCAATATCCTGACGGCTTGCCGCAATGAAATCATGGCCAACGAGGAGGAGTGGCTGCGCTGCGTGCGCAATGACGACTTTCTGAGGCTTTTCGGCGAGCCCGGCGGTGAGTGGATGGAAAGCGAGCATGGATTCGGACTGGAGATGCTGAAGACTTGTCCGGCGGGTTTTCCGCGCGACTACCGCCACATCGCCTATCTGCGCATGAAGAACTACTGCTGCTGGCGGCGTGTGGCCGACGACTTCTTCGAGGGCGACGGATGGCTCGACGAGGCGGCGGCGATGATGCAGACGGCCAAGCCCATGATGGACTTCATGAATGCCGTAATCGACGACTACGAATAAATCCGGGTTCCGGAGGATGCAAAAAATGCGGGCCGCACGAGGTATTCACACCTTCTGCGGCCCGCAAACTGTAAGATGTAGTGGTCTATGCGATGCCGGCAATGAGGCGCATCAGCGTCTCCTTAGCATCGCCCAACTCCAGGTACACACCCTTCTCGCGGCTGTAGAGCGGATTCTCCACGCCGGCGTAACCGGGCTTCAGGTCGAAGTTGCATATGATCACCTCCGGTGCTTGGTCTACATTGAGCACCGGCATACCGTAGATGGGGGTGCCCTCCGCATTGCGGGCGGCGGGGTTGAGCACATCGTTGGCGCCTATCACCACCACGGCGTCGGTCTTGGCGAAGTCGTCGTTGATGGCTTCCATCTCATACAGCTTCTCATAGTCCACGTCGGCCTCGGCCAGCAGCACGTTCATGTGGCCGGGCATACGGCCGGCCACGGGATGAATGGCGTAGCGCACGCGGGTGCCGCGGCTCTCCAGTTTGTCGGCCAGCTGGCGCACCTGGTGCTGTGCCTGGGCAAGGGCCATGCCGTAGCCCGGCACGATAATCACGTCCTTGGCTTTCGACAGCACGCTTGCTGCGGTGGCCTTCTCTTCCTGAGCGGCCGGTTTCTGCTGTTCGGCTTCGTCAATCTTCTCGTTGAGCACTTTCACGCGGCCTTCCAGATTCTTCACGATCTCCTCCAGCTCCTTTATCTTTTTCTCTAAGTCCATAACTCGTTTTATTAATGCTTCGTTTTCATTGTCTTCTTTTGCTTGCGAGAGGGGAGCGGACTGCTCCTTCCGGGCCTGGGCCTTATGGGCGCCGCCCAACAGTATGCTCAACAGACTGCGGTTCATGGCGCGGCACATAATCTGTGTGAGCAGGAGTCCGGAGGCTCCCACTATGCCGCCCACCGCCACCAGGAAGACATCGCTGATGGCCATACCGGCTATGCTGCCCGCCACACCCGAGAGCGAGTTGAGCAGCGAGATGGTGATGGGCATGTCGGCACCGCCCACCCTGACCGAGAACCAGAGCCCGAAGAGGGCAGAGGATACCAGGGTGCCTGCCAGGCACGACACCATGCACGACTCGCCTCCTATCGTGCCCACGATGATGAAAGCCACGGTGAGCAGCAGCCACACCAGGGTGCACAGCGAGTGCATGGGCCACAGCACCGGTTTCTGCGGGAGCAGGCGGTGCAGCTTGCCGGCTGCCACCAGACTGCCCACCAGCGTGATGGTGCCTACGGCCACGGCCAGCAGGGCCGTGAAATAGACAAAAGGCCAATAGCCGTTGCCGCTGATTTCGGCCAACTGACTGTCGCTGAAACCGATGCCCTGTGCGGAGAGCATGCCCACAAGGGCCGAGGCACCGCCGCCCAGTCCGTTGAAGAGGGCCACAGTCTGCGGCATCTGTATCATCTTGACCCTGCGGGCCATCGTGCCGCCGATGAGCGCGCCTATCAGGATGGCCACATACACGGTCCACACCGAGAGCACGCCGCTGAACACCAAGGTGGCAGCCACTCCCACCAGCATGGCAAGGGCCGAGAGCAGGTTGCCCGTGACTGATGTCTTGACACGGCTCATCATGGAGATGCCGGCCAGCACCACTACGGACAACAGTGTACTGAGGATTATCTGAAAGGATGTCATGGCTGTTTGCGCTTCTTGTTGAACATCATCAGCATGCGGTGGGTCACACCGAAACCGCCAAACACATTCACGGCCGCAAGAATGATGGCCAGGCAGCCGGCCACTTGCGACAGCCAGCCGCCGTCAGACAGATAGGCGATGCCCGTGGCAGAGAGGGCACCCACTATCGTCACTCCCGACAGGGCGTTCATGCCCGACATCAGGGGCGTGTGCAGCAGGCTCGGCACATTTCGTATGATGAAATAGCCGAGCACTGTGCATACGATAAATATCAATACCAGAATGAGCGGGTGGATCATAAGCCCATAGCTTCGCGTGCGCCGGCATGAACCAGTTCGCCGTCGATGCAGACAAGCGACTTCTGTATAATCTCATCATTGCGGTCGAGCACCACGCTGCCGTCCTTGACAAGATACTTCACGAGATTGTACAGGTTGTTGGAGAACATCCAGGTGGAGCTGGTGGGAAGCAGGCCGGGAATGTTCTTCACACCCATCAGGGTGACGCCATAGCGGGTCTCGATACCGCCCTTCGGGGTCAGCTCGCAGTTGCCGCCCTGGTCGATGGAGATATCGACGATGACAGAGCCTTTCTTCATGCCTTTCACCATCTCCTCGGTGATGATGATGGGGGCCACCTTGCCAGGTATCAGGGCAGAGCAGAACACGATGTCCATTTGCTGGATGGTCTCCTTCAGTGCCTCCTGCTCCTGGATGAGCACATCGGCGGGCAGACGGTTGGCATAGCCGCCTTCGGCAATGGCCAACTCGGCCGGAACGGTGGTGTCCACCACCTTGGCACCCAGCGAACTGGCGTTCTCCGATGCCATGGGGCGTATGTCGGCTGCATAGGTGATGGCGCCCAGGCGCTTGGCGGTGGCCAATGCCTGCAGACCAGCCACACCCACACCGATTACCATCACCTTGGCGGGCTTGATCTGGCCCACGGCGGTGAACATCTGCGGAACGAATGTGGTGAGGTGGTTGGCGGCCATGAGAATGCCTTTATAGCCGGCGCAGGTGCTCATGGAGGTGAGGGCATCCATGCTCTGGGCGCGCGAGATGCGGGGAATACCGTCGAGCGTGATGGCTGTCACACCCTTGGCGGTAAGCTGTTTCACCATCTCATGGTTCACGGGCGATGCGGGATGGATAAAGGTGATGAGCACCTGACCCTTGTGCATCATGTCGACCTCATGCTTGCCTTTCTCCTCGTTGAAGAGCGGCTCCTTCACCTTGAGTATCAACTCGGCACGGTCGTAAATTTCCTGTGCGTCGGCCACCATCTTGGCACCGGCCTTCACATAGTCCTCGTCGTGGAAGAGAGCGCCGTCGCCGGCCTTGCACTCTACGAGTACTTCAAAACCTTCGTTAACAAATTTGCCTACAGTTTCGGGAGTGCATGCCACACGAGCCTCGTCATGCATAATCTCCTTGGGAATACCAATAATCATGTTTTTCGTAATTAATTAAAAAGGTTTAACAATTCAGTTGCAAATATACAAGATTTATGCAATAGGTGTTGCGCCGCGGCTTATCTTTTGCATTTATTTAACGTTCTGCCTGACACTCTTTTCACGCAGCGATGTGCCGACTTTCGGCAGGGGCTGTTCTATTTTTTTATTTTCATCGGCAATGATGATTAAAAATATAAATATTATGCTTACCTTTGCAGCTGATTTTAAGCGATGGGCATTCCTGCTATGATTTTTATCATGTGGCGGGACGGTATCTATGGCTTATATGAAACTTGCTGGTATAGAAATGAAAAAAAATCTTGTCGACCGACTTTTCAACTGGTACTTCACAAAGGACGCCTTTCCTTATTGGGTGATCCTTTTCATTGATGTGCTGATATGCTATTTCGCCGGATTCGTTGTCTACTGGTATTACTATATGAATACCCTCGACTATGTATGGCTTGTGTCGAAGGGCGTTTTCGTGTACATGATCCCGGCCGTAATCGGCTTCAGGGTCTTCAAGACCTATTCGGGCGTTATACGCTATTCCTCCTTCGTCGACCTGCAGCGTGTGGCCATGGCCATGCTGGTGGGACTCGTCGTGGCACTGGTGATACACTATCCGATGAACTTCCTGAATGTGGAGTTCCAAGAGGCGTTCAACACGCGTCTGTTTGCACCAATACGCGGACGGCATATCTTCCTGATGTACGGCATAGCCGTCATCCTGATGTGGTTCTGGAGGGTGCTGGCCAAGTCGGTTTATGACCTGGCCTACGACAACGACAAAGGCATGCGTACGCTCATCTACGGCGTGAAAGACGGTGGGGTGGGCCTGGCCAAGAATATCCGCAACCAGAAAAAATCGAAATTCCTGGTCAAGGGATTCCTTTCACACGACAGTACTTTCCACAACAAGATTCTTCTTGGACTGCATGTTTATAATGTGGACGAGAACCTGGGCGACATCCTCGACGACTTGCACATCAATGCCGTGCTGGTGTCGCCGCTGCAGCATGAGTCGTTCAGAAAAGACGAAGGACTGCAGAACCTCCTCTTGGAAAAGGGATTGAAAATATATATAAGTCCTGACACAAAGGAGTGGGACGGCAATGTGGATGAAACACTCAACAACCTGCGCAAGGTGAATATTGAGGACCTGCTGCCGCGCGACAAGATAGAGCTGAACATGGACTCCGTGGCCGAAATGCTCAGCGGCCGCCGCATCCTCGTCACCGGCTCTGCTGGCTCAATAGGCAATGAGCTGCTCAAGCAGATCTGCTCGTTCTATCCCGGCAAGCTGATGCTCATCGACTCGGCCGAGACGCCGCAGCACGATGTGCGCCTGATGATGAAGAACGACTGGCCGCAGATAGAGTGCACCACCATCGTGGGCTCCATCGTCAACCAGAAGCGCATGGAGCATATCTTCAAGACTTTCCGGCCGGAATATGTGTTCCACGCCGCAGCCTACAAGCATGTGCCCATGATGGAGGACAACCCCAGCGTGAGCATCTTGAACAATGTGCTGGGCACCAAGGTAATAGCCGACCTGAGCGTGAAATATGGCGTGAGAAAGTTTGTGATGCTCAGCACCGACAAGGCCGTGAACCCCACCAATGTGATGGGTTGCTCGAAGCGCATCTGCGAGATTTATGTGCAGAGCCTCGACAAGGCCATCAAGGAGGGAAAGGTAGAAGGCCGCACCTGCTTTGTGACCACCCGCTTCGGCAATGTGCTGGGCTCCAACGGCTCGGTGATACCGCTCTTCAAACAGCAGATAGAGGCAGGTGGACCGGTCACTGTGACGCACCCCAACATCATACGCTACTTCATGCTCATACCCGAGGCCTGCAAACTGGTGCTCGAGGCGGGCACGCAGGGCAAGGGCGGCGAGATATTCATCTTCGACATGGGAAAGCCGGTGCGCATAGCCGACCTGGCCAAGAAGATGATTCAGCTGAGCGGGGCCAAGGACGTGAAGATAGAATACTCGGGGCTGCGGCCGGGCGAGAAACTCTTCGAGGAACTGCTGGCCAACGAGGAGAACACGCTGCCTTCCTTCCATGAGAAGATACGCATTGCCAAGGTGAGAGACTATGACTATGCGGAGGCTTCCGCTGCTGTCGACCAACTTATTGAAGTGGCTGAAACCTATGATGATATGAAAATTGTGGAGAAGATGAAGCAGATTGTGCCCGAGTTCGTTTCCAACAACTCTATCTACTCCTCACTCGACAAATGACATGACAGATACTGAACGCTACATCGCTTTTCTTAAATACTCAATTGACGAACAGGCTCCCTATCCCGACTTCCTGGAGGAAATGGACTGGGACGGACTTGCCAAGTTCGGCGTTGAGCAGGCCGTCTTCGGTGTGCTTTATTACGGTTTGAACCGTATACCCCAGGAGGTGCCTCACCGTCCGCATCGGCGGAAGGTGGCCGAATGGGTGGGACTCTTCCGTGAACTGCAGAAGAAGAACGAGCAGGTGAACAAGGATGCGGCCAGGGTGACGAGTTTCTTTTACAGCAAGTTCGGCGTAAAGAGCTGTGTGCTGAAAGGACAGTCCAATACGGGCTATTATCCCGACCCCTTCATGCGCACACCGGGCGACATAGACCTCTGGACCGATCAGGACGAGGACACCATCATGCGTATAGCCCATTCAATCGATAAGGATTTCGATCTCGACTATCACCACATCGAAGTGTCGGGCTTGGTGCCCACCAGTCTGGAGATTCACCTCAAACCTTCGTTTATGGTGAATCCTTGGTATGAGAAACGGCTCGACCGCTATTTCGAGCAGATGAAACCGTCGCAGTTTAAACAGTTCCTCGTCTTGCCGGGCGACAGGAAAATCTGTGTGGTGGACCGGGCGTTCAACCGCGTATTCCAGCTCACCCACCTGCAGCATCACTTCTTCGGCGAGGGGGTGGGCTTCCGGCAAATCATCGACTATTACTACCTGCTCCGTCAGGGATTTTCTGCTGAAGAGAAAGAAAATACTATGCAGACCCTGAAATACCTGCATATGACGCGGTTTGCCGCCGGCATGATGTGGGTGCTCCATGAGGTGCTGGGCCTCGACGAAAAGTACCTGCTCACCCAGCCCGATGAGAAGGTGGGCCGGCTCCTGTATTCGGAGGTGCTCAAGGCCGGCAACTTCGGTCATGCCGACAAGCGTTACAACTTTGGAGGCAAGTCGCGGTGGAACTATTTCTTTCTGGAGACCTGGCGCAATCTGCACTTTGTGCTCTATTTCCCCGCCGAGACGCTTTGGGGAAGACCGTTGGCCCGCATCATGTTTGCTGTGCACAAGAGAAAACTGCGCCGTAATTTGGAGAAATCATTGCGTTCCGATAAGGCTGCCACAAAGTAAAAAGCATTTCTCAATTCTATATTCTATGGTGCACCTTTTTCGGTGCACTTTTTTGTTTTTCCTGTCAGTGAAAAGAAACTGCCCGGAGGTCTCCTTGCGAAGGGATCTCCGGGCAGTTATAGTATTGGCAGGTGCCTGAGGCTTAGCCTTTCTTACGCAGTTCGGCAAGCGACTCCTCCAGGGCGGCTATCTTCTCGGTGGCGTCTTTTTCCTTCTTGCGCTCCAAGGCCACAACGGCTTCGGGAGCATGCGCCACGAACTTCTCATTTTGGAGCTTCTTCTGCACACCCGTCAGGAATCCTTTCAGATGCTGCAGCTGGGCCTCCTGTTTCTTGATTTCCTCGGCCACGTCAATCAAGTTGCCAAGCGGCACGGCAAACTCGTCGGTGCCCACCATCCACTGGGCGGCATCGGCCGATTTCTCGTCCACCACCTCGAAGCCGCTTAGGAAGGCCATCTTCTTGATTACTTCGGTGTAGGGTTCATATTTGTGGGTGCTCACCACCTCAAGGGCGAGCGGCTCTTTCGGGCCGATGTTGCGCTGGTTGCGCACCGTGCGTACTCCCGACACCACCTGCTTCACCAGTTCCATGTCGGCCACCAGCTGCTGGTCGGCGTCGCTGGCAGCGCTTATCTTCAGGCTGTCGAGCATGATGCTGTCGCCCTCGGCGCGGTCGTAGAGATGCTGCCACAGCTCTTCAGTGATGAAGGGCATGAAAGGATGCAGCAACTTGAGCAGTGCCTCGAAGAAACGCAGCGTGGCATCGTAGGTGGCCTGGTCGAGCGGTGCGCCGAAAGCGGGCTTCACCAGTTCGAGATACCAACTCGAGAACTCGTCCCAGAACAGTTTGTAGGCGCACATCAGTGCGTCGGAGATGCGGTATTTGCGGAACTGCTCGTCCATCTCGGCAGCGGTCTGGCGCAGTTTGGCATCGAACCACTCCACGGCCAGACGGTTGCTTTCAGGCTGTGCAGCCTCTTCCACCTTCCATCCCTTCACCAGGCGGAAGGCGTTCCATATCTTGTTGTTGAAGTTGCGGCCTTGTTCGCAGAGCGCCTCATCGAAGAGAATATCGTTGCCGGCGGGGGCACAGAGCATCATGCCCATACGCACGCCATCGGCACCATACTTGTCAATCAGCTCGATGGGGTCGGGCGAGTTGCCCAGGCTCTTCGACATCTTGCGTCCCAGCTTGTCGCGCACGATGCCGGTGAAGTATACGTTCTTGAAGGGCATCTTGCCGGTATACTCGTAGCCGGCCATAATCATGCGGGCCACCCAGAAGAAGATGATATCGGGGCCGGTCACCAGGTCGGAAGTGGGGTAGTAGTAGGCCAGTTCCTCGCTGTCGGGGTGGTTGATGCCGTCGAAGAGGCTGATGGGCCACAGCCAGGAAGAGAACCAGGTGTCGAGAGCATCTTCGTCCTGGCGCAGCTCGTCTTTGGTGAGATGCTCGTAGCCGGGCAGCTGACGGGCTTTGGCGAGAGCGTCGTCGGCGTTCAGCGCTACCACAAATTTCTCTTCCTCGCCCTCGGCAGTGGGAAGGAAATAGGCGGGTATGCGGTGTCCCCACCACAGCTGGCGCGAGATGCACCAGTCTTGTATGTTCTCCAGCCAGCTCTTGTAGGTGTTCTTGTATTTGGCGGGATGGAACTGTATCTCATCGTTCATCACGGGCGGCAGGGCGATGTCGGCAAAGTGCTTCATGCGCAGGAACCACTGCATGCACAGACGCGGCTCCACGGCGGTGTCGGCATTGCGCTCCGAGTAGCCCACTTTGTTCTCATAGTCCTCAATCTTCTCCATCAGACCGGCTTCCTGCAGGTCGAGGCTTATCTGGCGGCGCACATCCATGCGGTCCATGCCCACGTAGAGGGGCGACTGGCTGCTCACTGTGCCGTCGGCATTGAATATGTCGATGCTCTCCAGGTTGTGCTTCTTGCCCAGCATATAGTCGTTGGGGTCGTGGCAGGGGGTCACCTTCAGACAGCCTGTACCGAACTCAATCTCCACATAACGGTCCTCGATGACGGGGATGACGCGGTTCACCAAGGGCACAATCACCTGCTTGCCCTTGAGCCACTGGTTCTTGGGGTCTTTGGGATTGATGCACATGGCGGTGTCGCCCATGATGGTCTCAGGACGGGTGGTGGCCACTACGGCATAGCGGCGCCCTTGGGCGTCGCGGTGTACCACTTCCTCTTCCGAGCCAGTCTCACCGCTCAGGTCGTCGTTGGCCACATAGTATTTCAGATAGTAGAGCTTGCTCTTCTCGTCGTGGTATATCACCTCTTCGTTGCTCAGGGCCGTCTGGGCTTTGGGGTCCCAGTTCACCATGCGCAGGCCGCGGTAGATAAGGCCCTTGTCGTACAGGTCTACAAAGACCTTGAGCACGCTCTCCGAGCGCTTCTCGTCCATGGTGAAGGCAGTGCGGTCCCAGTCGCAGCTGGCGCCCAGCCGGCGCAGCTGCTTCAGGATGATGCCGCCGTGCTCGTGGGTCCAGTCCCAGGCGTGGGCAAGGAACTGCTCGCGGGTGAGGTCGCGCTTCCTGATGCCTTCTTTGGCCAGCTTGCCCACCACCTTGGCTTCGGTGGCGATGGAGGCATGGTCGGTGCCGGGCACCCAGAGGGCGTTTTTGCCCTCCATGCGTGCACGCCGCACTAAGATGTCCTGTATGGTGTTGTTCAGCATGTGTCCCATGTGGAGCACACCCGTCACATTGGGGGGCGGAATCACGATGGTGTAGGGCTCGCGTCCGTCGGGTTTTGAACTGAACAGCTTGTTGTCAAGCCAGTACTGGTACCATTTCGATTCCACGTCTTGTGGAACGTATTTGCTTGCTAATTCCATTTCGCTGATGAATATTTTGTTTTTATGTGTTCTATCCTATTTTGTCGAGGGCCTGGCGTATGTCGTCGAGTATGTCGTCTACGTCTTCTATACCCACCGACAGCCTGATGAGGTCGGGGGCCACGCCGGCCTCGCGCAGCTGCTCGTCGCTCAGCTGGCGGTGGGTGTGGCTGGCGGGATGGAGCACGCAGGTGCGTGCGTCGGCCACATGGGTCACGATGTTTATCATCTGCAGCGCGTCCATGAAACTCACGGCCGTGTCGCGGTCGCCTTTCAGTCCGAAGGCTATCACGCCGCACGAACCGTTGGGCAGATATTTGCGGCCCAGCTCGTAGTGGGCGTCGTCGGCCAGTCCGCAATAGCGCACCCATGCCACCCGCTCATCGTCGTGCAGGAACTGGGCCACCCGCTGGGCATTGGCGCAGTGCTGGGCCATGCGCAGGTGCAGGGTCTGAAGGCCGATGTTCAGGAGAAACGAGTTCATGGGAGCGGGTATGCTGCCCAGGTCGCGCATCAGTTGGGCCACCAACTTGGTGGTGTAGCCTTTCTTGCCGAAGGCTTTCACATAGGTGATGCCGTGATACGACTCGTCGGGGGTGGTCAGACCAGGATATTTTTCGGCGTGCGCCATCCAGTCGAATTGGCCGCTGTCTACCACGGCGCCGCCCACCTGGGTGGCGAAACCGTCCATGTATTTGGTGGTGGAATGGGTCACGATGTCGGCGCCCCATTCGAAGGGCCGGCAGTTGATGGGGGTGGCGAAGGTGTTGTCCACGATGAGCGGCACACCGTTGCGGTGGGCTATCCTGGCGAATTTCTCTATGTCGAGCACGGCGCAGCCGGGGTTGGAGATGGTCTCGCCGAAGAGCACCTTTGTGTTGGGCCTGAACGCCTTCTCTATCTCCTCGTCATCGGCTTCGGGCGACACAAAAGTGCAGTCGATACCGAGCTTTTTCAGTGTCACGCCGAAAAGATTGTAGGTGCCGCCGTAAATCTCGCTGCTGGCCACAATGTGGTCGCCGGCCTCGCAGATGTTGAACACTGCGTAGAAGTTGGCCGCCTGGCCGCTGGAGGTGAGTACGCATCCCACACCGCCTTCCAGGGCGGCTATCTTGGCTGCCACGGCATCGTTGGTGGGATTCTGCAGCCGTGTATAGAAATAGCCGTCTTTCTTCAGGTCGAAGAGTTGGGCCATCTCGTCGGAGTCGTCATACTTGAAGGTGGTGCTTTGGATGATGGGCGGCTCGATGGGCTCGCCGTTGCCGGCCTTGTAGCCGGCATGTACGCAGCGTGAGGCTATACGCAGTTTCTTTTCCATTTAGAGTGTTCTTTTTACCATGAATTAAGCAAAATGAGCAATACCAAACAGGCTTGGTCATTGCTCCTTCCGGACATAACCCATGAAGGGCAACGGGCGGGGGTGTCCAATTGGCTGCAAAGTTACTGCTTTTTCTTTAATTAATGCTCGTTTGGTGGTGTAAATCGTTATTTTTATGCCTTATGCCTTTGCGGCTTGCCGCCTGCTGCTCGTCGGCAGCCGTATTTTGCCTCCCATTCGGAAAAAAATGCCGTCATTCTTTCTCTTCTCAATAAAAATGCGTAAGTTTGCAGCATAGATGCGGTATCCGGCCCCGTAGACTTGTCTGACGACGGCCGGTTGGCATGAAAACCGCACTGAAAAAGAATTTCTACCCTATGCATTCAAGAGAAGAGAAACTGGAGGCTTTCGGCCGGCTGCTCGATGTGCTCGACCGGCTGCGCAAGGAATGCCCCTGGGACCGCAAGCAGACCAATGAGAGCCTGCGCCCCAATACCATCGAAGAGGTGTTTGAACTTTGCGACGCCCTGATGAAGAATGACAAGAAGAACATCAGCAAGGAGCTTGGCGATGTGCTCATGCACGTCTGCTTCTATGCGCTGATAGGCAGTGAGACGGGCGATTTCGATATCGCCGACGTGTGCAACATGCAGGCCGACAAGCTTATCTTCCGTCATCCGCATATCTACGGCAGCGTAAAGGCCGATACCGCCGACCAGGTGCTGCAGAATTGGGAACAGATCAAACTGAAAGAGAAAGACGGCAACCGCCGCGTGCTCTCCGGGGTGCCCGATGCGCTGCCCAGCCTCATCAAGGCCTACCGCATCCAGGACAAAGCCCGAAATGTGGGCTTCGACTGGGAAAAACCTGAGGAGGTGTGGGCAAAGGTGCACGAGGAGCTCGGCGAACTGGAGGCGGAGCTGCAGAAGGGCGACAAGGAAAATTCCACCCGCGAACTGGGCGACTTCCTGTTCAGTGTCATCAATGCCGCCCGGCTCTACCACCTCAATCCCGACAATGCGCTGGAGCATACCAACCAGAAGTTCATCAGGAGGTTCAACTATGTGGAGGAACACTCCATCCGTGTGGGCAAACCACTCACCGAGATGACCCTCCAGGAGATGGACCACTTGTGGGACGAGGCAAAGGAACAGGAAAGGAAGACAGACGAGGAAAAACATTAAAACATAAGATATTATGAGAAAAAATCATGTTCTGACGCTGATGCTCTTGGTATCGTGCATCTCGCTCGGTTTCTTGAACTCCTGCAAGAAAGAAAGCGGAAAAAACCCGGAGATGAGAAGTCCTGTGCTGGTGGGAGAGCAGGATAGCACTATGTATGGCACCTGCTATGCCGCTGCCATGCACTCCTTCACACTGCTCACCGCCAACGGCGACTCCATCTTCTTCACACGCGAAACCGTGGATGAGGTGGGCGACCTCCAGGGCGGACTCTTCGAAGGCGACAAACTGGCTGTCGTGGGGCAGAAAGTCGACGGAGAGATGTTTGCCAGAAAAGTCATCAACCTCAACTCACTGCTGGGCAAATGGACCAGCCTGGACCGCAACTTCGAGATAAAGGACGGCGGCGAGGTGGTATCGCAGGGCATGGCGGAGTCGAAACCTTATACTGAGTGGAAGATTCTCAACGGACAACTGCTCCTCTCGGCCGACACGTTCGATATCGTGACGCTCGGACCCGACAGCCTCCTGCTGGAGAACAGCGTGGGTATCTTCGCTTACAAACGCCAGCAGTAACCGATGCAGCCGTTTCTGGTCAGGGTGCTGGGGTGCGGAAGTGCAAAACCCACGCCGCGCCACAATGCCTCGTCGCAGATTGTGGAGCTGAGAAACAAAATCTTCATGATCGACTGTGGTGAGGGCACGCAGATATACCTCCACCGGGCCCGGTTCCGCTTGGGAAAACTGGGCCATATCTTCATCTCCCACCTTCATGGCGACCATTGCTTCGGGCTTATCGGCCTGATCAGCTCTCTAGGACTCATGGGGCGTACCGCACCCCTCCATGTGTATGCCCCCGAGGCGCTCGGACCGATGCTCCGGGCGCAAATCAACCTCTTCTGCGAGGGGCTGGGCTATGAAGTGTGTTTCCACGCTGTCGACACCACACAGATGCAGGTGGTCTATGAGGACCGTAGCCTCACCGTGAAGACCATCCCCCTGCAGCACCGCATTCCCTGCTGCGGCTATCTCTTCACCGAAAAGGCCGGAGCACCCCACATCAGGCGCGATATGATCGACTTCTACCGTATCCCGCTCAGTCAGATATACAATATAAAAGGTGGTGCCGACTGGGTGACGCCCGACGGACAGGTGGTGGAGAACCACCGGCTCGTGACCTCTCCCGACCCCGTGCGCTCCTATGCCTATTGTTCCGACACCAGCTACATGCCCCAGCTGCATGAAATGGTGAAGGGGGTAGACCTGCTCTACCACGAGAGCACTTACGGAAGCGAGTTTGAACGCCTGGCCCGCTCCTACCACCACAGCACGGCGGCCCAGGCGGCCATGGTGGCACGCGACGCAGGGGCCGGCCAACTGATGCTGGGCCACTACAGCGCCCGCTACGACGACGAGACAGCGCTGCTCAATGAGGCCCGGGCCATCTTCCCCAATACGATACTGGCCAATGAGGGTTTGGAAATACCGGTAGTCGTTAAAAAAGATTAAATATGCTTTGCTTATACAATAAAACGGTGAGAGGTCTCACCGTTTTTTTATATATTTGCATCGAGTAGCTAATAATGGCAGGAGATTCCCTATGGGATTCTCCATAAATGCTATATAAAACAAGGTGCTTATGATGAAAAGAATATTTACACTGCTTTTGGCTTCCACCCTGCTTGTAGGCATGCCGGTGGCCATGTATGCAGAACAGGCCATAGAGGTGATAGACAATGACTATCAGAACATTTCCATCTCTGTGAACGAGTCGGTGCTCCACATCACGGGTGCCAACGGCCTGGTCATGCAGATATATAATGTGGCCGGTGTGCGTGTCATGAGTGTGAAAGTGGAAGGCCCGGACAAGCGTTTCGAACTCAACCTGCCCAAAGGATGCTATATCGTGAAAGTGGGCAAGGTGGTTCGTAAAATTTCCATCCGATAAGTTCTGCAATCATTGCAGACCGATAGAAGCAAACCACAGGTAGCGCATGCTCTCATTCTTCGCAAAGTGTGGAAGATGATGGGACGTGCGCTATAATTGTGCACCTGCATCAAGTAACAGCAACCCCATACCCCTACAAACCCTCTCCCATGCCCTACGACGAAAAACGTGTCCTCCAGCAACTGGCCGACCCCGCCACACGAAGGAAAGCCTTCGCTGAGGTGGTGCAGCATTTCGGCCAGCCTCTCTATTGGAAGATACGGCACATTGTGCTCACCCATGAGGATGCCGACGATGTGCTGCAGAACACCTTTCTCAAGGCATGGGCCAAGCTCGACGAATTTCAGCAGCTCTCCAAACTCTCCACCTGGCTGTACCGCATTGCTGTCAACGAGTCGCTCGACCTGCTCCGCCGGCGGAAGAAGGAGACGGAGATGCTCACCGACGATGACAGCCATTCTGTGGCCGACCGCCTGATGGCCGACACGTATTTCGACGGCGATGAGACCCAGGCCCGTCTGCAGGAGGCCATCTCGCACCTGCCCTCTGTGCAGCGCACCGTCTTCACCCTGCGCTACTACGACAATATGAAATACAGCGAGATGAGCCGGCTGCTCGACACCTCGGAGGGCGCGCTGAAGGCCTCCTACCACATAGCGGTGGGGAAAATAACCGAGTGGCTCAAAAACAACAGTTGATTTTTCATGCCCGAAAGCAAATATTTTGGGAAACCGATTAAACCAAACCGTATCAGATACGTCTATATATCAGACAAAGAAAAATATGCATAACGACCCCGATACCAACAGCCTGCCACAGTGGGACGACACACAGTCGCCCTTCCGTATACCCGATGGCTATTTCGACACCCTCACGGCCCGCGTGATGCACAACATTCCCGCTGAGCCCGCCGCACAGCCGGCTGCCGCCACGCGCTCCATGAAACCCTATCTCCGATGGGCCGCCGTGAGTCTGGCCACCATCGGCATTGGAGTAGGCGTTTGGCTGGTTGCCGAAAAAGGCGGCCTGAACAATGCCCAGCGACCGGCGGCCGAACAAGCCGCTGCCCAAATGCCCGCGGGTGACAACCTGGAGCAGATGGCTGACTACATGATGCTCGACCAGGAAGACTTCTACGCCTATCTCTCGGCCGAGTAGCGTCACGCGCCTGCAAGGTCTTGAATATACCTCTACCGACAAGTAAATAGACTACAAATCATACAGAAACGGTGAAAAAAACAATTATATCCCTTCTTCTGCTGCTGGTGTTCGCACTTACAGCCGCCGCCCAGGGCAAAAGACATTTCGACCCTGCCAAGTTCAAGGCCGAGATGGAGCAGTATATCACGGTAGAGGCTTGTCTCACCCCGTCGGAAGCAGCCGCCCTGTTTCCCATCTACGATGAGATGAAAAAAGAAATGCGCACCCTTTTCAACAAGGTGCGAAAACTCAAACAGATCAAACCGGCCGACGAGAAGGGCTGCAAGGACGCCGTGGCGCAGATGGACCAGCTCGAACTGGAGATGAAACAGCTGCAGATGAACTACCATGCCCGCTTCCTTACGGTGATTTCGGCCAGCAAGCTTTTTGATGTCATCACAGCAGAGGAAAAATTCCACCGGCAGGCTGTAAGAAAAGCCGCACACAACAAAAAGTAGCCTTTTGCCCCTACCATCCCTAATAAAATTTAATTTTTCCAATATTTTCGCCCGATTACTTTTGAGGGTCGCTTTTTTATTGTAATTTTGACCCATGAAAAAGGGCAAAAACCCGTCAGAACGAAAATAAATGGCCTCTACGGCAATTGTGCCCCGTTTGCAAACAAGTAAAAACCAACTCATATAAATGGACGAGAATCAGACATTCGACCAGGATAGAATCGTCAAGATCAACATCGAGGAGGAAATGAAAAAGTCGTATATCGACTACTCCATGTCGGTCATCGTGGCCCGTGCCCTCCCTGATGTGCGCGACGGATTCAAACCTGTTCACCGCCGTATACTCTATGGTATGAGAGGTATCGGCAATACCAGTGACAAACCCTATAAGAAGTGCGCCCGCGTGGTGGGTGAGGTGCTCGGTAAGTACCATCCCCACGGCGACAGCTCCGTATACGGTGCATTGGTAAGAATGGCGCAAGACTGGAACATGCGCTACACCCTTGTCGACGGACAAGGTAACTTCGGCTCGGTCGACGGCGACTCTCCCGCCGCCATGCGTTACACCGAGTGCCGGCTCGACAAGATGGGCGAGCATATCATGGACGACCTGGAGAAAGACACCGTCGACATGGTGAACAACTTCGACGACTCGCTCACAGAGCCTTCCGTCATGCCTACAAAAATACCCAACCTGCTCGTCAACGGCTATATCGACAATCCTGACATCGATACCGACGGACTCATGCAGTATATCAAAGCGCCCGACTTCCCCACAGGAGCCTATATCTACGGCATCCAGGGTGTGAAAGACGCTTATGAGACTGGACGCGGACGCATCGTGATACGCGCCAAGGCAGAGATAGAGAGCGGCGACTCGCACGACAAGATTGTGGTCACCGAGATACCCTATGGCGTGAACAAGCAGCAGCTCATCGAGTATATCGCCGAACTGGTGAAGGAAGGAAAGCTCGAGGGCATTTCCAATGTGAACGACGAGTCGGGACGCCAGGGCATGCGCATCGTGGTCGACGTGAAGAAAGACGCCAATGCCAATGTCATCCTGAACAAGCTCTTCAAGATGACCGCCCTGCAGAGTTCCTTCTCGGTCAACTGCATCGCCCTGGTGAAGGGACGTCCGCGCCTGCTCACACTCAAGGAGTGCGTGCACTATTTTGTGGAGCACCGCCACGATGTGACCATACGCCGCACCAAGTTCGACCTGCGCAAGGCACAGGAGCGCGCCCATATCCTGGAAGGACTCATCATAGCCTGCGACAATATCGACGAGGTGGTGCACATCATCCGCGGCTCGCAGACACCCTCCGAGGCACAGCGCAACCTCGAAGCCCGCTTCAATCTCGACGAACTCCAGTCGAAGGCCATCGTCGACATGCGTCTCTCGCAGCTTACCGGACTGCGCATGGACCAGTTGCATGCCGAGTATGAGGAACTGGAGAAACTCATCACCTACCTGCAGTCTATTCTCGACGATCCCGAGCTCTGCAAGAAAGTGATGAAAGACGAACTCCAGGAGGTGAAGGAGAAATATGGCGACGCACGCCGCACGGAGATAAAGTTCTCTTCTGAGGAGTTCAATCCCGAAGACTTCTATCCCAACGATCCCGTGGTGGTGACCGTGAGCCATCTGGGCTATATCAAGCGCACCCCGCTGAGCGACTTCAAGGAGCAGGCACGCGGCGGCGTAGGCAGCAAGGGCGCCAAGGTGAGGGAACAGGACTTCACAGAGTTCATTTACCCCGCCACCATGCACAACACCATGCTCTTCTTCACCAAGAAGGGACGCTGCTACTGGCTCAAGTGCTATGAGATACCCGAAGGCGCCAAAGACTCGAAAGGACGCGCCATACAGAATCTGCTCAATATCGACTCCGACGACTCTGTCAACGCTTTCCTGCGTCTCAGAGGACTCGACGACGCCGACTTCGTGGACAATCACTATGTGGTGTTCGCCACCAAGCAGGGCATCGTGAAGAAGACATGCCTGCGTCACTATAGCCGTCCACGCACCAACGGTGTGATAGCCATCAATATCCTTGAGGGCGACGAGGTGGTGGACGTTCGCCTCACCAACGGACGCAATGAGCTTATCGTGGCCAACCGCAACGGACGTGCCGTGCGGTTCGACGAGACCGCCGTGCGCGAGATGGGACGTGTGGCCACCGGTGTGCGCGCCATGCGACTTGACGGAGGCGACGACGAGGTGATAGGCATGGTGGTGGTCAACGACGCCGAGAAAGAAACCATCATGGTGGTGAGCGAGAACGGCTTCGGCAAACGCTCGCAGGTGGAAGACTACCGCAAGACCAACCGTGGCGGAAAGGGTGTGAAGACACTCAACATCACCGACAAGACCGGACGCCTCGTGGCCATCAAGAACGTGACCGACCATAACGACCTTATGATTATCAACCGCAGCGGCATCACCATACGTCTGGCCGTGGCCGACTGCCGCGTCATGGGACGTGCCACACAGGGTGTGAAACTCATCAACCTCACCAAGAAGAATGATGTGATAGCCAGTGTGTGCAAGGTGATGAGCTCTGAACTCGAGGCCGCCGTGGAGCAGGAAAGCCGTGCCGAGTGGGCCAAGAAGAGCGAGGACATACGCCGCGACACCGTGGCCGACGTGCAGCGCGAGGAGCCCGACACCGACGATGAGGAAGTGAACGAGGACGACCTGCTGGTAGACGAGGGCATCGTCGACGACTTCATCGAAGACGAGGAGAGTCTCGAAGACACTGAGGACACCGGCGAGACTGCCGATGACAAGGAAGAATAATCAACCGCAGACCAAATAAACAACGATAAACCTTTTTAATTGTAATGATTATGAAAAAAATGATGATCGCAGCGTTGATGACAGTAGCTGTCTCAACCGCTTGGGCTGGCGATAGCGATGCCCTCAAGAAAATCATGAAAGCCGGCACCTATGCCGAAGCTGAGAGTATGATCAAGTCGAGCCTCAGTGCTCTGGCCAACGATGCCGAGAAGGCAAAGGCCTACAACAAGCTCGTGGACCTGGCTATGAAGGGCGTGAGCAAAGAGATGAACGTTATTACCAACAACCAGATGGCCGAGCAGCTCGGACAGGGTAAGGTGGAGCAGTATGACACCCTCTCTTTCTACACCTCTCTCTCACAGGCCTTCGCTGCTGCAAAAGAGTGCGAGAAATATGATATCCTGCCCAACGCCAAAGGCAAGGTGGCTCCCAAATTCCACAAGAGCAACCAGGAACGCCTCTTCGGACTCCGCAGCCATCTCATCAATGCCGGTATCTGGTATCAGGACAAAGGCGACCTGAAGAAAGCCCAGGAGTATCTCGGCAGCTATGTCGACTCTTACAGCGAGGGCCTCTACAAGGAACTGGCAGAGAAAACTCCCGACGAGAACCTCACCAACATAGCCTACTATGCTGCTGTGTTCGCTTTCCAGAACCATGACATCGAAAACTGCGGCCGCTATGCCGACATAGCTAAAAAAGATCCCGAGAAGGCAAAAGACGCCAACAACCTGAAACTGGCTGTGGTGCAGGAGAGCCTCAAGACCCGCGCCGACTCGCTCAACTATGTCACTACCCTCGAGGGCCAGTATGCCAATGACCCCAACGACGAGATTGTGTTCGGCACACTCGTGGGCATGTACTCCGGACTGGGCATGAACGACAAGATGGAGAGCCTCTTCGACAAGAAACTGGCTACCGATCCTGACAACTTCACCGTATGGGCCATCAGAGGTCAGAACTTCATGATTGCACAGGACCTGAAGAATGCCATCGACTGCTTCAAGAAGGCGCTGAAGACCCAGCCCGAGAATCCGCAGATCCTCACCTTCCTGGGTGCTTGCCTCCTGGACCGCGGCTCTGAGGCTGAGAACAATGCCGCTGGCAAGTCGGGCCGTGTGTCGCAGGCTGCCATGGACCAGATCCGTCCGCTCTACGAGGAGTCGAAGACTGCTCTCGAGAAAGCCAAGGAATTGGATCCCGACCAGGCCTCTACCCGCTGGGCTTATCCGCTCTACCGCTGCTACTATCAGCTCTATGGTGCCGACGACGCACGCACCAAGGCTGCCGAGGCACTGGCCAACGGAAAGTAATCAGCATAGCACAGCTGACAACACTCATTGAGGGGGGAGGGTACTGTCCCTCCCCCTTATTATTATACAAAGCGCCTTTATATTAACGTCGCGATAAGACATTGCCACAAAAATGAAAAGATTGTTCATAATTTTCACGATAACCGTTTGTTTGCCCCTGTTGGCCTGTGCCCAGAAAAAAGTGATAGCACAGGCACGTACTTATGTGAAAAGCGGCAAGGAACTGGCCAAGGCAGAGAAAATGATGAGCGAACTTCTGGCCGATTCGGCCAACCGCGGCAATGATAAAATCTGGCTCACACTGTTCGATGCCGTGCGCAGGCAGTATGAGCAAGGCAATGAGAAACTTTATCTCAAACAGTCGTACGACACGGCCACCCTCTTCAACACCGCCGCAAGGATGTTCACGGTCCTGGAAGCTTTCGACAGCATAGAGGCCACACCCGACCAGAAGGGTAGGGTGAAGCTCAAATACCGCGACCGCCATGCTGCCTATCTCAATACCTATCGCCCCAATCTCTACAATGGCGGCACCTTCTTCCTGCGCAGGCAGGATTATGCGAAGGCTTACCAGCTGTACGATGCCTACATCGACTGTGCCCGCCAACCCCTCTTTACCGACTACCGCTATGCGGCTACCGACACCATGATGCCGCAGGCGGCCTACTGGGCCCTCTATGCCGCCTACAAACAGCACGATGCCGGGCGCATGATGCAGCACCGCAGCATGGCCGAACGCGACTCGCTTCACATCGATTTTGTGACACAATATGTGGCCGAGGCCAGTCTGTGGACAGGCGATACCGCCACCTATGCCGCCATGCTGGAGCGCGGCTTCCTGCACACGCCCACTCATCCCTTCTTCTTTCCCCGCCTCATGGACTACTATACCAGCATAGGCCGCGCCGACTCGGCCATGGTGACCGTCGACAGAATGCTGCAGGCCGACAGCCTCAATCAGCTCTCACTCTTCGCCAAGAGCACCCTGCTGCTCAACAAGGGCGACAACGACGGGTGCATCGACATCTGCCGCCGGCTCCTGGCGCTCAACGACAGCATGCCCGATGCCTATTGCAACATGGGGCTTGCTTATTTCAACAAGGCGGTGGCGACCGACGCCAGCGGGAAACCCTCGCGCAAACTGCGCCGCCAGGTGAGGGAGCTCTACAGTCAGAGCCTGCCCTATATGGAGAAGTTCCGGCAGTTGGCACCCGAACAGAAAAGCAAGTGGGTGCCCGTGCTGTATACCATCTATCTGAACCTCAACATGGGACAGCAGTTCGGCGAGATAGACCGCATACGCAGTGCCATGGAGAAGGAAAAAACGCAATAGTCTCCGTCAATCACCCACCTATCCTGATTTTATATGCCCATGAATCTTCAACCTATTTTTGAACGGCTACACATAGAGCGGCTCAATGCCATGCAGGAAGCCGTGACCGACAAGATGCTGCACACCCACCACGACGTGGTGGTACTGTCGCCCACCGGCAGCGGCAAGACACTGGCCTATCTGCTGCCTCTTGTGCAGAGCCTCGACCCCCAAAGCGACCTGGTGCAGGCTGTGGTCATCGTGCCGGGACGTGAACTTGCCCTGCAGTCGGCCACGGTGCTGGCCGATATGCGCTGCGGACTGCGTGGCATGGCTGTCTATGGCGGCCGGCCGGCCATGGACGAGCACCGTCAGATGCGCTCCGTCAGACCGCATGTCCTCTTTGCCACACCGGGACGTCTGAACGACCATCTCGAAAAGGGCAATGTAGACGCCGGCAGCATCACCTGGCTCATCATCGATGAGTTCGACAAGTGCCTGGCCATGGGCTTTCAGGCCGAGATGCAGCAGGCCGTGTCGCTGCTCCGTGCCGTAAGGCGCCGTGTGCTGCTCTCCGCCACCGATGCCGAGGCCATACCGCGCTTTGTCAATATGCAGCGCAGTGTGCGCCTATCCTTCCTCGACGACGAGGCACCGGTGTCGCCCCGTGTTGCCACTTATGTGGTGAAAAGCGGCGAAAAAGACAAACTGCCTGCCCTCGGTGCCCTGTTGCGCTGTCTGGGGCAGGGGAGCAGCATCGTATTCCTGAACTACCGCGACAGTGTGGAGCGCACCGCTGCCTACCTGCGCAGTGAGGGCTTCGCCCTCTCGCTCTTCCACGGCGGACTGGACCAGGAGCAGCGCGAGGCGGCCCTCTACCTGTTTCGCAATGCCTCGGTCAATGTGCTTGTCTCCACCGACCTCGGCTCGCGCGGCCTCGACATCCCCGAGGTCGACAACATCATTCACTATCACCTGCCGCTCGGCTCCGACGAGTATGTGCACCGTGTGGGACGCACCGCACGGTGGCAGTCGGCCGGCAACACGTTTTTCCTGCTGGGCCCCGAGGAGCATCTGCCCGAATATGTAGACGTCGAGACCGATGATTATACCTTGCCTGCAGAGCTGCCCGCTGTGCCCCAGCCCCGTATGGCAACCCTCTACATAGGGCGCGGCCGGAAAGACAAAATCAGCAAGGGCGACGTGGTGGGCTTCCTCTGCAAGAACGGAGGCCTCACAGCCGCTGAGATAGGGCGCATCGATGTCTATGAACGCTACACCTATGTGGCGGTGGCACGCAGCCGCAGCACGCAGGTTCTCAAGCTGGTGCGCAATGCCAAAATCAAGGGGCAGCGCACGGTGGTGGAGCCGTTGGGGCAGGATAAATGAGCCCCTGCGGCGCTCCTCCCGACGGCAGAGGAGATGAAAGGGAAAATATACCCGTTTTTATTTGCATATACCAAAAATTCGCAGTAACTTCGCACACGTAATTTGTTACATAAGTTTATATACTATTAGAACACACCTATTTTAAACACCAAACAGATGAAGAAGTACAATTTCAATGCTGGTCCGTCGATCCTTCCGCGCGAGGTGATCGTCAACACGGCCAATCAAATCTTAGACTTCAACGGTAGTGGCCTTTCACTGGCCGAAATCAGCCATCGTGCCAAAGACTTCCAGCCTGTGGTCGATGAGGCAGTTGCCCTGATCAAGGAACTGATGCAGATTCCTGAGGGCTATTCTGTCATCTTCCTCGGTGGCGGTGCATCGCTCGAGTTCTGTATGATTCCTTACAACTTCCTGATCAAGAAGGCTGCTTATCTCAACACCGGTACATGGGCCAAGAAGGCCATGAAAGAGGCTAAACTCTTCGGTGAGGTGGTAGAGGTGGCTTCTTCTGCCGATGCCAACTACACCTTCATCCCCAAAGGATGGACCTGCCCCGACGATGTCGACTACCTGCACATCACTACCAACAACACCATCTACGGTACTGAAATTCGCAAAGACCTCGATGTCAACGTGCGCATGATAGCCGATATGTCGTCGGATATCTTCAGCCGCCCCGTCGACGTTTCGAAATACGACTGCATCTACGCCGGTGCCCAGAAGAATCTGGCCATGGCCGGTGTAACCCTCATCATCGTCAAGGACGACAAGCTGGGACGTGCCCCGCGTCAGATTCCTACCATGCTCGACTACCGCACCCATGTGGAAAAGGGCTCTATGTTCAACACACCTCCTGTGGTGCCCATCTACTGCGCACTGGAGACCCTGCGCTGGCTGAAGGCCAACGGCGGCCTCGAGGCTATGGACAAGCTGGCCCACGACCGTGCCGACCTGCTCTACGGCGAAATTGACCGCAACAAGCTGTTCCGCGGCACCGTGGCCGAGGAAGACCGCTCGCTCATGAACATCTGCTTCGTGATGAACGATGAGTACAAAGAGCTGGAGAAACCGTTCTTCGAGTTTGCCACCTCGAAGGGTATGGTGGGCATCAAGGGCCACCGCTCAGTGGGTGGATTCCGCGCCAGCTGCTACAACGCACAGACCATGGAAGGCGTGCAGGCTCTCGTCGACTGCATGAAGGAGTTTGAGAAAATGCACTAAATCGTTCCTGTCATGAAAGTACTTATCGCTACAGAGAAACCCTTCGCAGCAGCTGCTGTCGAGGGCATCCGCAAGGAAGTGGAAGGTGCAGGCCACACCCTGGCGCTGCTGGAGAAATATACCGACAAGGCACAGCTGCTCGCAGCCGTGGCCGATGCCGATGCCCTGATTATCCGTTCCGACAAGGTTGACGCCGAGGTGCTCGACGCTGCCAAGAACTTGAAGATTGTGGTGCGTGCCGGTGCCGGTTTCGACAACATCGACCTTGAGGCCGCTACTGCTCACAAAGTGGTGGCTGAGAACACCCCCGGCCAGAACGCCAATGCTGTGGCCGAACTGGTGATGGGACTGCTGGTCTACACCGTGCGCAATTTCTACAACGGCAAGTCGGGCAGCGAGCTCATGGGCAAGCGCCTCGGTCTGCTCGCCTTCGGCAATGTGGGACGCAACGTGGCCCGTGTAGCCAAGGGATTCGGCATGGATGTCTATGCCTACGACGCCTACTGCCCCGCCGAGGCCATCGAGGCCCAGGGTGTGAAGGCTGTCGCCTCGCAGGAGGAACTCTTCAAGACCTGCGATGTGGTGAGCCTCCATATCCCCGCCACCCCCGAGACCCGTCAGAGCATCAACTACGACCTGGTGGGCACCATGAAGAAGGGCGCCATCCTGGTGAACACCGCCCGCAAGGAGGTAATCGACGAGGCTGGCCTGCTCAAACTCATGGCCGAGCGTACCGACCTGAAATACATCACCGACATCAAACCCGATGCCGATGAGCAGTTTGCCGCTTTCGAGGGCCGCTACTTCAGCACGCCCAAGAAGATGGGCGCACAGACCGCCGAGGCCAATATCAATGCCGGTATTGCCGCCGCCAAGCAGATCAACGCTTTCTTCGCCGAGGGCAGCACCCGCTTCCAGGTGAACAAGAAATGGTAAAATAAACTTTTCTCCCCTCCGAAGAACATTGGTTCGTCCGGAGGGGAGATTTTCTCATAACCACAACCCCTCACAACCTTAAAAAAACCTTACAACATACTATGGCTATCGTAAAACCATTCAAGGGCGTGCGTCCGCCGAAAGAATTCGTGGAGCGTGTCGAATCCAGACCCTACGACGTGCTCGACTCCGAAGAGGCCCGTGCCGAAGCCGGCGACAATGAGATGAGCCTCTACCATATCATCAAACCCGAAATCGACTTCGAGCCCGGTACCAGCGAGTACGACCCCCGTGTGTATGAGCAGGCCGCACGCAACTTCAAGAAATTCCAGGAAAAGGGATGGCTCGTCCAGGACAAGGACGACCACTATTATATCTATGCGCAGACCATGAACGGCAAGACACAGTATGGTCTTGTGGTGGCCGCCTTCGTAGATGACTATATGAACGGTGTCATCAAGAAGCATGAGCTCACCCGCCGCGACAAGGAGGAAGACCGCATGAAGCATGTGCGTGTGAACGACGCCAACATCGAACCCGTGTTCTTCGCCTATCCCGACAATGCCACGCTCGACGCCCTCATCCGCAAGTATGCCGCCACGGAGCCTGTCTATGACTTCATCGCTCCCGTCGACGGATTCCGCCACCAGTTCTGGATTATCAGCGATGCTGCCGACATGCAGACGGTGACCGATGCTTTCGCCGCCATGCCCTGCCTCTACATTGCCGACGGTCATCACCGCTCGGCTGCCGCAGCCCTCGTGGGCGCTGAGAAACAGCGCCAGAATCCCAACCACAAGGGCGACGAGGAGTACAATTATTTCATGGCTGTCTGCTTCCAGGCTTCACAACTCACCATTCTCGACTACAACCGTGTGGTGAGAGACCTCAACGGACTCACCCCCGAGCAGCTCCTTGCCGCCATCGGCAAGAACTTCGATGTGGAAGACATGGGCACCGATATCTACAAGCCGCAGCGCCTGCATGAGTTCTCGCTCTATCTCGAGGGCCACTGGTACCGCCTCACTGCCCATCCGGGCACCTTCGACGAGAACGACCCCATCGGCGTGCTCGATGTGGACATCTCCAGCCGTCTCATTCTCGACGAGGTGCTGGGCATCAAGGACCTCCGCGGCTCCAACCGCATCGACTTCGTGGGTGGCCTGCGCGGTCTGGGCGAGTTGAAGCGCCGCGTGGACAACGGCGAGATGAAACTGGCGCTCGCTCTCTACCCCGTGTCCATGCAGCAGATAATGGACATCGCCGACAGCGGCAAGATTATGCCGCCCAAGGCCACTTGGTTTGAGCCGAAACTCCGTTCCGGACTCGTGATACACAAACTTTCATGACGGCCGACGAGTATACCACCATTACGAAGACCGTAGGCGAGGGATATTACACCGAGAAGCGGAGTAAGTTCCTCGCCTTCGCTCACCATGTGGAGACACTTGATGAGGTGAAGGCGCTGCTCGAGGGCTACCGCAAGAAATACTACGATGCCCGCCACGTGTGCTATGCCTATATGCTGGGAGCTGAGCGCACCAACTTCCGTGCCAACGACGACGGTGAGCCCAGCTCCACGGCTGGCAAGCCCATACTGGGTCAGATAAACAGTGCTGCGCTTACCGATATCCTTGTGGTGGTGGTGAGATACTATGGCGGTGTGAATTTGGGCACAGGCGGACTGATTGTGGCCTACCGCACAGCGGCGGCCGACGCCATCGCCCACTGCCAGACCGAGGTGCGCCAGGTGGAGGAGACGGTGGTTTACGATTTCCCCTACGTCATGCTCAATGATGTAATGAGGGTGGTGAAGGACATGTCGCCACGCATCGTGTCGCAGCAGTACGACAACACCTGCCGCATCACCCTCGCCATACGCCGCTCCGAAGCCCAGCAGTTGCGCTCGCGTCTGGAAAAACTCTCTTTTCAATAATATTTCTCCAAATTTTTTTGGATTTTGAAAAAATAGTATTACCTTTGCGTCCGAATTCAGGGAAGGTTGGCAGAGTGATCGATCGCGCTGGACTCGAAATCCGGTATACCCCTTTCGGGTATCGGGGGTTTGAATCCCTCACCTTCCGCCAAAACATAAAAGGAGACCATAAAGGTTTCCTTTTATTTGTTTTTACCCAGAATCAGGGGGACAGGTTTTTGATTCCTTTAGGAAGAATCAAAAACCTGTCCCCCTGATTCTCTTTTTTTTCAGAATGAATAGAATAAACCTTGAAAAAGAGCCCGATGCGACAGTTTTCGCACGCACACATTGCATTTGTCGCAAAACAGAGGGAATGTCGTACCCTTTTCGTCAGAAATCTAAGCATTTTTATTGTTCCCGTTGAAAACTGTCGTACCTTTGCATTGTCAAAACGATAAAAACCAAATAAAAATAAAAAAATAGGATTATGAAAACTGCAAGTTTTATGAAATCGGTAATGGTGTCCTTCTTCCTTCTTTGTGGCATCAGTATGAACGCTCAGACAGCAAGTTATTATAACACGAAGCACGAGGTGGCATTTAGTGTAGGTGCCGGCACCAACTCACAGCTAATCAATGATATTGCTGATTTTTCGACTGCCTTTTCTGAAATAATTGTATCATCTCTCCTGACTGGAGGACAAATCGTGGGTTCCACTTCTTATGAGAATGAGAGGTATTTGCCGGCCTTCTCGGCAGAGTATTTCTATCATGTCAATAAAGTAATAGGCATTGGCGGTATCGTTGCCTTCACCGGACAGAAATCCGATATGTACGGCACTATACAGTATAGCTCCAGCAACAAAACGGAAAAGGGAAAAATAGGTGAGGCTAAAAGAACCTGCTTCTCCATCCTGCCCGCAGTCAAGTTCGACTGGCTCCGTAAGAAGAATGTAGGCCTTTATTCCAAGGTGGCCATTGGCGCATCCTTCATGAACGAGAAACAGACTCTTGAGGCCGACGGCAAAAGTGGTGAGGTGGACAAAGACAATGAAGTGATAGTCAATTTCCAGGCTTCGCTCATCGGTTGCGAGGTTGGGGCGAGCAGGGATTTGCCTCGGCAGGCCTCCGCTTCAAATTCTAATCGGAGAATACCACAATATTAAAAGAGGTGAGCACCAATGGCGGTGCTCACCTCTTTGCTTATGAATAAAATAGTATTTACAGTTGTATCTGCAGCATCACTAGCGAGTAGGGGGCCATCTCGAGCGTCATCTTCTTCTTCATCTTGATGGTCTCCTTTTTCGGCTCAATAGGCTGCTGCTCATAGTTGTTCTCATCTTCGGCCTGGCCGCTGATGGTGGTCTTGGTGGCCACCGACTTCATGCCCTTGAAGCGGGAGAGGTCGATGCTGGCCTGCTTGGTGTCGGCACTGGCGTTGCACACCTTCACGAAGAGTTGGCGGGTCTTGGTGTTCAGCACCACCGACTGCTCCTGCAGGTTGGTCTTGCCGTCTATCGTCACGCAGTCGCCGTAGTAGTAGTTGCCGGCTGAGAGGCCGAACAGCTGCTGCACATAGTAGCTGCAGGTGAGGAACGGACGCTCGTTGTCGAAATAGATGAGGTCGGGATTCCAGTTGGTGGCGTTCTTCCGTGCGAAGAGGGGAGCGTAGGAGGTCATTTCCACCACGTCGCCGTTGCGCTCCACATGAATCAGGTACAGGGCCTCGGCCAGTGCATCGATGAGCTTTTTGTCCTTGGCGGCATACTCGCCGAGATACACTTTGGTCTTGCGGTCGCGGGGATAGTTGTCGTACTGGCGGCTGCTGAGGAAGTAGTCGCGCTGTTCGTAGTAGTGCTCGTCGAGTATGGGCAGGTTTATCTCCTCGGCCAGTTTCCAGCCGTTCTCATAGTCGGGATTGCCGGCGTGAGAGCCCGGTCCGGCAGTGCCTACGATGATAATCTCCGGATGGGCTGCCTTTATCTTATTGTACATATACTTGAAGCGCTCGGTAAATTCGGGCGAGATGCGCTCCTCGTTGCCGATGCCCAGATATTTCAGTCCGAAGGGTTTGGGATGACCGGCTTCTGCTCTCACACGGCCCCATTTGGTCGTGGCGTCGCCATTGGCCCATTCTATCAGGTCGAGGGCGTCGTCCACCCACTCGTCCATCTCCTCCATGGGCACCCATTCCTGTGCCTGGTCTTTCATAAACCAGCCGCCGTTGGTGCCTTGGCAGCTCACACCGCAGGGCAGGATGGGCAGCGGCTCCATGCCCAGGTCCTCGCAGAACTGGAAATACTCATAGTAGCCCAGTCCCATCGACTGGTGGTAGCCCCAGGTGTTTTTCAGCGGGCGGCGCTGCTCTTTCGGTCCCACAGTGGTCTTCCAACGGTAGGTGTTCCAGAATCCGTCGCCGCCGCCGTGCACCACGCATCCGCCGGGGAAACGCATGAACTTCGGATGCAGGGCCTCCAGTGCCTCGGCCAGGTCTTTGCGCAGACCGTGGCTTTTATAGGTGTCGGCGGGCATGAGCGACATCATGTCCACATCGACGGTGCCTGTGTTCAGCACCAGCATCTGCAGCACGGCCTTGTCCGAATTCTCGCTCGCAGTGAGCTGAGCCTCATATTTCTGCCAGTTGGCGGCACCGGCCTCAAAGGTGGCTTCTGCCAGCAGTTTGGGGTCTTTGCCCCAGCCTTGAGGCTCAACGAGTGCCACACGTACTTGCTTGGCGTTGCCCTCCACATTGCGCAGGAATACGGAGAAGTCGTATTTCGCTCCCGCTTTTACAGCCATGCCTTCGAAACCGTCGTTCTGCAGGCCGAAGCCTTTCCATCCGGTGTAGTCGTAGTATTCATTCACGCGCTCAATATACAGCCGCATGTAGGTGGGATTGTTGGGGTGGAGTGGGGCGTCCATGCGTGGTTCCATGCGTCCGAGCGAGTGGCCAGGGCGCAGCATGCGCCATGCCGTGCCGGCTCCCCATCCGTCGCGTTCGGTGGGATTGTATTCAAACGAGCCGTTCTGCAGCAGTTCGGCGTAGAGTCCGCCATCGGCCGAGCTGCTGATGTCTTCGAAGAAGATGCCTATCAGGTGGTCGCTGATGGCCTTTCCGCCGGCGGGCGGGGTCATGGTTTTCTGTGCCTGCATGCTCATCGATGTCATGAGCAGTGCAGCGCAAAGGGTCATTGTTTTTCTCATGCTTATAATAAGTTGTGTGTTCGTTTTTTCTTCTGCGAAATTAGTGATATTTTCCCGAATAGGGAAATGTTTCCCTCAAATTGATACAAATGGACCTTATAATTGAAACTTTTTATTCAGTCTCTGTCTTACAGGCTTGACATGTGTCTCTCATCTTTTCTTCGTGCGAATGTGTCTCCGTTTGGATTTTTTTTATATCTTTACCACCTGAATGTGTAAAACAGACCCGACGGTATGAAGAATAAGTTTTTTTTAGCGAAAGCATTGGTGATGTTGGCGGCCGTGTTATGGATGGGCCAACTGTGTGCGCAGACCCGTAATGCCGGCAATGCTCCCGGCCCACAGCCCATGATGGGCGACTACCTCAATGTGAGAGTGCCGAAATCCGGCGAACTGGGCAAGCAGATTTCGCCCCAGGCGGCCAAGCAGGTGAGGACACTGGTGGTGGACGGCGTGCTCAACTACGACGACATAAAAGTGATAAAAAGCATAGCCGACCGCTCCCGCTGTGAGAATGAACGAGGCAAGAGCGTGGAGAATTATCTCGACCTCGACCTCTCACATGCCCATTTTGCCAATACCTGGCGCACCGATCGCTATGCGGTGGCCAGCGAATTGTTTTACGGTATGTCGGCACTGCGCAGCGTGCGCCTTCCCGTCGATGTGCGTGAGGTGGGGAAGAAAGCTTTCTACAACTGCCGCCGACTGGTGACGGTGGAGATGTCTCAAGGGGTGCGTGTACTGGGTGAGGAGGCCTTCAGTGGCTGTTCGCGACTCAAGCATGTTACCATGGCCTCGCAGCTGGATGAGATAGGCAAGCGCTGCTTCTACGAGTGCAAGGAGTTCACCTGGGTGCGTTTGCCCGACCACCTCTCCTTCATCGGCGATGAGGCGTTCTATGGCTGCTCGCTCACCGAGGTGCAGTTGCCGGCGCGGCTGCAGACTTTGGGTTACAATGCCTTTGGAGACAACAAACTCAGACAGCTCTTCCTGCCGCAGACTACCCAGGTGGTGAACGGTTTCCCGGGAGGCGGCACCACGCTCGAATATATTGAGGTGGAAAGGGGCAACCGCTATCATGCCAGCCTCGACGGTGTGCTCTACGATGCCTCCATGGCCACCCTGCAGTTCTTCCCCCGTGCACTGAGCGGTAGTTTCACGGTGCCCGCATCGGTCACGTCGGTGGGCAACTATGCCTTCTCCGGCAGCCGTATCTCGCAGGTGGTGCTGCCTGAGTCGGTCGACCATATCGGCGACGGTGCTTTCCGGGGCTGCAGTCAGCTGCAGTCGGTCAATCTGCCCTCACGGCTCACTGAAATCCGCCCTTCTACCTTCCATGGCTGCGCACGACTGTCGGGTGTGGTGTTGCCGCAGGGCATCACGGCCATCGGTGAGAGTGCTTTCTCCGGGTGTGCTTCCATCACCTCGCTTTTCCTTCCCGCCGGTGTGTCGCAATTAGGCGAGGAGGCTTTTAAGGAGTGCAAGGCGCTGTCGCGTATCAATCTACCTGAAGCTCTGACGCTGCTGCCCCGGGAGTGCTTCCGAAATTGCGAGGGTTTTACAGAAATCGAATTGCCCCAGCGTCTCGCCAAGATTGACGAGGAGTGCTTCCGTGGCTGTTTGAACCTGACGGCCGTGCGTCTGCCCTCGTCGCTTCGGGAAATAGGCGATGAGGCTTTCCGCAGCTGCAGGCTCCTGCAGGAGGTTGATATTCCCGCATCGGTCACGGTGATGGGCAGCAAGCCTTTCGCCAAGTGCGAGGGACTGCAACGCATCGTATGCCGAGCCTTACAGCCGCCCACACTGAAGTCGACCGACCACAAGGACATCCCGCTGGTTGTGCCGGCCGCCAGCATGGATGCCTACAAAAAGGCCAAGACTTGGAAGAAATTCAAACAGGTGAACGCACTGTAGCATATGCGAAAAGGCACCGACTGAAGAGTCGGCGCCTTTTCGCATATGCTGCCTTTATTTCTTGTCGGGCGACAGCAAGTAATACATCAGTCTGTCGCGGTGCGATTCGCAGCACACATAGTCGATCGCTTTCAACTTTTTGCTCTTGTCGATGAGCGAGGGCAGCCATCCCCTCCGCTGCAACTCACCGAAGTATTTGTTGCAGGTGGGTTCCAGAATGCTCTTGTACATGAACTTCGACTTCTGGTAGTAGCGCTCCACCTCCTCTTTCAGCCGCTTGTCGTCGGCTATGATGCGGTTCAGTTCTTCCAGTCGGTTGGAGTAGGTGTCGGAGGCGACAGGTTTTATGGCCGACTGGCCGTGGCACTGCTCATAGGGGATGATTTCAAACCCTGTTTCACTTGCCATGCTGATGCGCACCATATAGCCTTCGTGCCAGTTCTGTCCCATGTTTTTTATCGGCTCAAAGCAGAAATTCCCCAGACCGTAGAAAATGGGCTTGCCCCTGTATACCTCGTAGCCACTGTAGCAGTGCTGGTGGTGGTTTACCACCGCATCGGCCCCGGCGTCGACAAAGAAGCGGTAGGTCTCCTTCATTCTGGGTGAGGGCAGCTGAAACTGCTCATGGCCGCCATGCACTATCACCAGCACATAGTCGGCTTTCTGCCGGGCTTCACGTATGGCATGGTATTGTCTTACCGCATTGAGCGGATGGGCGCCTGCGGTGTCATCAGTCGCTATGCTGAACTCATTTTCGCAGCAGTTGATCACAGCCAGGGTCTCTTCTCCCTTTTGGGTGTACAGCGTCTGCGAGGCTTCTTGCAGATTCATTCCCGCGCCAACGGTCCCGATACCGGCTGCTCTGCAGGCGCGGAGGGTGTTTCCCACCCCTTCGCTGCCGTAGTCGAATATATGGTTGTTGGCCAGTGTCACCGCATCAAACCCGGCCCATTTCACAGCCTCAACGGCTTTCTCCGTGCAGCGGAGGTTGGGACCTAATTTCTCTATGGGCGCTTCATGGCCCTCGGCCACCGGACTCTCGAAATTCACTATCGAGAAGTCGGATTCTTTTATCATGGGGCTTATCTCACCCAGGACGGATGCGAAATCGCCCTCGTTCAGCTTCTTCGCTGCCTGCGCTTGGGGGTAGAAGTCTCCGGCTACAAGTACCTTCATACTTTATTCCATTATTCCATAATGGCCTTGTCGATATCCTCCTTGGTCACCTCCTCTTTGCCAAGCAGATATTGGATGGTGCGGGCCTGACTCTTCAGGTCTTTGCGCAGAAGAGCGGAAGCCAGTGTCATGATGGCCTCCTGGATGGAGGTGTCTACACCGAGCACCTTGCCGATGGATATATATAGCCCAAGACCCATGGGCACGTCTTCGTTGATGTAGCGGTGGTCGATGCGCGAGGGACCCTTGTTCGACGACTCTCCGAAGGAGTGGAACACCTCCATGGCGTCTTTGCTCAGGTCTACCTCGTTGCGCCATTTGGCTGCGTCGAAATAGTTCAGCGGCTCGCAGCCGAAGGCTTTCAGTATCTCGTTCTTCCGCTCGTCGAATGCCTGTATCACATTCACCACCGAGGGGGTAAAGGCCTCCTTGTACATATAAAACTCACCGCCGCTGTGCTCAATGCGGGCGGCCGAGAAGAGAAGACCGATGGGATGCACTATCATGTTGGGGTTGTGCAGGGCCGATTCGAGTATGTGCTTGCGCAGGTACTGGGTGTTCTCAAACAGCTGCGACAAAGAGGCGAGCACCTCCTTCGCCTTGTTGACAGGACGCACCGAAACGGCGTTGCGCGGATTGTAGAAGGTGATGCGCACAAACGAGTCGTTCATGATGCGGCCGTTGTAGGCTGTGGTCTCCCATTCACTGTATACCACGTTTTTGTTGATGTATTTCTTGAAAATGAGGCTTCCCATATAGCCCGGGCACAGCACGATAATCTGGCCGTCTTTCACATAAGGGGCTATCAGCTGGGCTATCTGCTCATGCTGCAGTGTGGTGGTCATCACCATGATGATGTCGGCAAAGTCGACAGCTTTGGCGGTGTCGCGCGTAATGAAACAGGGTTTCGCAACAAAGCGCTTTCCTCCGTCGGTCTCGTCTACTACATCATATTCGCCCGCTTTGGAAATCTTCTCAAAGTAATGGTCGTTCACGGCGTGGGATGTTTTCAGCAAACCCACTTGAAGTCCTTTTTGATTCATCTTGGCAGCGTGTATGAGACCTGCGTTGCCACAACCAATTACCGTTATTCTCATAATAGTGCATTGTTTACCCCAACCTTATACCTATTGAGAAGCCGGACCGTCCTTGAAGGCCGACAGTACAGTTGGGAGGGATTAATGATTGGTTTAACTCTCTGATGGAATGAGATGCGGCAGTGCCTGCCGGCATACTTCCTCCCTCGGCGACGGATGCCTCCACGATAAAGTGTAAAATTATACTCTCTGCGGAAAGCCCATCGGTTGCAAAGGTAGTAATTAATTGTCAATAACCTTCTTCCTTGATGAAAAGTTTTTATAAATGTATTTTTGGATAACAAATTTTAACAAATAAATGAATCCGTATGCAGTATAAATGAATATTTATACACATTGGCTCTTTCCCGTTTTCCGTAAATAGCACATTTATGCCGCCAAATATTTGCACTTTTGGAATTATTTTATAATTTTGCCCATTATTAATACTAACCTTAACCTTAAGACCACTACCATGAGAAAAATTTTCATTCTCCTTATCTTGTTGCTGGTGACGGCGGGAGCCGATGCTCAAACCCGCAAAAGAACCACACCCAAGCGCAATAACGTGATTCAGCGCCTGCAGACACCCGAGCAGAAGCTCCTGGGGCACCATCTGCTGAGTTTGCAGTGGATATCGTGGGAGTATTTCGGAGGCTGCGACATCACCAAGGACGAAGACGGCACCCTGCGCTGTGTGGGAGAGCAGCTCTCGAGAGAAAACGACGACTATTTGCGGCTCAACGGCACCATCAGTATCGTCGATGCCACCCATTTCGTCTTCACCGGCACCATAGCCATGAAGATTTACCACATCAATGGGGGAGAGGAGTGCCTGCGCGAGGGCACCTTCGACTTCAAGGCTACCGGCAAGCGCCGCTATTGGCGGCTCCAGCAGATGACCAATCCTTGCGATGAGTGCACCGACTATGTAGACATCTATTTCAAGCGCTGAACCGGCTGCTGTACTCGCGAAGAAGGCTACTGTGGTTCATTCGTCGACAAAATAAGTCGGCAAAATGTTAAATCACATACATGCCTTTGAACGTGTGGAGATTTTTTCTAATTTTGCACTTCATAGCTTTCTTTAAAATTCGAAAATTATCACTTTATTTACACAATTTACTATGCGAAGATTTTTTACTATCATCATGATGGCGGCATTGCCGTGGATCGGCCAGCAGGCTTGGGCGCAGACACTGCTCGACGAAGATTTCGAGACCGCCAGCACAGAGACCTATTCACAGCCCGTGGCTGACGGATGGACCACTGTGAACAGCTATACAGGCAGCAAAAAGAACTATGTATGGCACAATTATTATGCCGAGAACGGCACCATTGGCGGCAAGCATGTGGCCGGCTGCGATGGTCCCACCTACGCCTCCGCACCCGACGGCGGCTTCGGACCCCGCGAGGAGGTGCTCCTCACACCGGAGCTGAACCTCGACAACACCTACGAACTGACTTTCACCTGGATAGTGAGCCCCATGAACGCTTACGAGACCTCGATGTACGACCTGCAGGTGCGCATCGTGGAGAACGACGACCTGGCCAATGCCGAGACCGTGTTCTCCATCCAGAATCCCGCCATGCTCAAGGAGAGCGGCGTGCTCACCTATCCCATCACCAACTGGGACCCGCGCACCTCGCACATCGACCTGAGCGACTGGCAGGGTGAGAGGGTGAAGGTGGCCTTCGTCTACAAGATGATGACCAACATAGCCAATGTGGTGTGGATAGACAATGTGTCGGTGAAACAGCGCACACCCGATACCGCTCCCGTGCCCGTGCTGAGCATGGACCGCTACAACTTCGGCGATGTGTATGTGGGCGAGAAGATGTTTTCCGAGTTCATCACCCTCACCAACCAGGGAAAGAACGGACTGCAGATAACCGGTTACGACTTCCCGCAGGGCGTGAGCACCACCCTCAATGCCGAAGAGGTGAACCTCGACAAGTATGAGGGTGTCACTTTCCGCGTAGCCTACGAGGCTTCGCTCATGAGTCCCGCCGAGGCCGACGCCGTGATCCATACCAACGGCGGCGATGTGACCATCCATCTGCAGGCCAACAAGCAGGTGGTGCCCGAGGGCTACACCCTGGAGACCTTCGAGAAGTACTTCCCCCCCGCAGGATGGAAGAACGACGGATGGGCTCCCTCCTTCGGTGAACTCGAAGGCGAGGTGTCGGCCTATGCCACCGGCTCCTATACCGACAACTATCTCACCTCGCCCCGCCTCGACCTGACCGGCGGCGGCAGCGTGACCTTCACCTACCGCAACCTCTTCGACAGCGAGGAGGGCGGCACCTACCAGATGAACGACATCAGCGTGGAGGTGAGTTACGACGGCGGCTCCACCTGGACGCAGAAGTGGATATTCGACTACACCCTCTCCACCTACAGCGAGACCGTGACCGTGGACCTGGGCGTGGGCAGCGACAACTCCTATGTGCGCTGGAAGAACACCGCCATCAACTATGATGACGAGGGCGTGGAGGAGTTCAGCAACTTCTACTTCGACCGCGTGCTCCTGCCTTATGTCTATGGAGCCGACGGTGTGCCTGGAGGCGCTTACCTCATCAAGCCCGCCATCGGTGCCACCGATGTCTATCCCAAGAATGTGGTGCTCGAGTGGGGACCCGCACAGTTTGCCATGGGCTATAAGCTCTATGTGGGCTCCAACACACAGGCCAACGACCTCATCGACGGACTCGACCTCTACGATGCCCTCACCTATACCATCCCTGTGTGCGACTATGAGACCACCTACCGCTGGAAAGTGGTGCCCTACAACAGCTACGGCAACGCCCTCTCGCGCGACGTATCTACCTGGACCTTCACCACGCAGCCCGATGCCTCAACGGTGAGCTATCCTTATGTGGAGGACTTCCAGAGCAAGGACCTGCCCATAGGATGGGTGTCGACCGTCGCCGAAAACTCCTACAACCGTGCCTGGTATGTAAACACCTATTATCCCTATGTGAACAACGGTGTGAACAGCAATGCGCTCACCTCGAGCTATCTGAACGAGGGCGATGAGAACAGCGTGAGCACGCAAGACTTCAAACTGCCCGAAGACAAGAACATGGCCATCTCGTTCGTATGGGGCGACGAGCACCCCAGCGACCTCGTGGTAGACCCCACCGGACTGGTGCGCAAACAGAATGTGGAGCCCAACAACGGCGCCAGCGAAGGACTTTTCCAGATCCTGGCCGACGGCGAGTGGACCACCCTCTCCACCATCTCCGAGGAAAGCTTCAACGGCGATGAGAAATACTGGATTGAGGAGAAATTCGACCTCAGCGCCTACGCCGGCAAGACCGTTCAGTTCCGCTGGGTACACAAGAGCTACAACGCCGGACGCGACGGCGGTACTTCACTGGCCCATGTGGTGATAGAGGAAATCATGGGCGACAAGGCCGTCTTCAACAAGCAGGAGTGGAACGCTGGAAAGGTGAACTTCGACAAGGCCGTCAACTCGGGCGAGGTGTTCACCATCCTCAACAAGGGCATCAACACCCTCAAGGTGAAGAGCGCCACCTTCGGCACCGACAACTTCACCTCCACCATCGCCGAGGGCGTGGAGATTGCTCCCGAATCAGGTCTGCCCTTCAGCATGCAGTTCAACGCCCTGCAGACCAACGCTGCCGTGAACGATGTGCTCACCGTGGTGTTTGAGAGCGGCTACTCCGTCACCTTGCCCGTAAGGGGTGAGGCATTGGCCGAAGACCAGTTCTACTATGCCTTCGAGGACAACCCCCTCGACTATCCTTGGACCGAATTCACCACCATCGATGCCGACAACGCTGTGTCGTACGACTTCTCCGCATGGTGGATACATTTTGAGAAGAGCGGACAGAAATTCGCCTTCTGGCCCGGCGACGACGATGAGATGAACGGCATCATGAGCCCCGTTTCCGGACATTGGGCCCTCGTGGCCGCATCGCCCCTCGACGGCAGCGCCGACAACTGGATTGTGAGCAAGAAACTCCTGGCCACCCATGAGTCGACCTTCCACTTCTATGCCCGCAACTGGGAGTGCCTGCAGAGCGTGCTCCCGTCGCCCAACCACCATGTGAGTGTGCTGGTGGCTGAGAACAATCCCGGCAATGTGAACTCCTTCACCACTGTGATGGCCGACACCGAGATGCCCTTCCTCGACTGGGACAACTGGAACGAGTATGAGGTAGACCTCTCGGCCTATGCCGGCAAGGAAATCTACATCGCCCTGCGCCACACCACCAACGGCGCCAGCAACGTGGCCTTCTTCGACGACTTCACCTTCAACCACTTCGCTCAGGCCGGCTCCGGCATCCAGAACCTGGAGAACAACCTCGACCCGAAGGCCGATGTGGCTGTCTACAACACCAACGGTGCCCTCGTGGCCACCGGCAAGGCCGGTCAGGCCCTCAACGCCCTCGGCAAGGGTGTCTATGTGGTCAAGGTGACCACCGACGGTACCACACGCACCTTCAAGGTGGTGCGCCGATAGGCTGGGGAGCCGAAAGGCGGAACCCATATCCAAGGCGGTGGGCACATGCTCCATGTGCCCACCGCTTTCACCTTTATATAATAATATGTTGACGCAGAAGATACATTTCTTTCGTTCCATGAAAAAAACTAAACTTCTTTTCTTCCTGCTACTCCTGGCAGTAACCCTTCCGCTCGGGGCACAGACACGCGACAAGATGCTCACCATACAGGTGACCACCGGCACCGGCGACAACCTCGAGGGGCAGCCCGTTTCCCTCGTGCAGACCGACTACACCCTCTCTTACGGCACCCTGAAGCTCGATGCCGACGGCACCTGCCAGGTGAAGGTCTATGCGGGGAATCATCAGCTCACTGTCGACCGGCCGGGGTATGAGGTGGCCACACAGACCTTCAATGTGCCTGAAAATGAGTCGGCCTATACCGTGAGCCTGCAGCTCACCGAGAAAGTGCGCACCCCCTTCGCGCTCAACGCACAGCCCCAGCACGATGCCTATACCGGCGAGAACAGCGTGCTCCTCACCTGGAATACCGAGCCGCCGGCTTTCTTCGACGATTTCGAGCAGTATGAGCCCTTTGCCATCTCCTTCGGCGAGTGGACCGGCATCGATGCCGATCAGGAGGCTGCCGCTCCCATCGTGGGCGACTATCCCAACCGGTGTGTGATGCAGTACGCCCAGATTATCAACCCGCTCACTGTCAGTCCGCCCTGGTGGTACGACTATCCCATCCTGCAGCCCTACAGTGGCAAGCAGTATGTGGGCTTTACCCGCACCAGTTCGGGCAATGCCAACGACGACTGGCTCATCTCGCCCGTCATCACTGTGGGAGCTGAGCAGGTGCTCGCCTTCATGGGCAAGGCGGCCGACAAATATCCCGAGCGTTTTCAGGTGTATGTCACCACGCAGACCGACAACCCTGTGCAGACCGACTTCGAACGGCTCGACGCTGGCAACTACGAGACGGCCGACATGACCGGATGGCGCCGCTATGAGTACAGCCTCGCAGCCTACGCCGGAAAGCAGGTGCGCTTCGCCATCCGCTACATCAGCCACTACAATCTCTACGGCTCGTTCATGCTCATGGTAGACGATGTGTTCGTGGGCAATGCCTCCGACTACGACGCTACCGTGGCCAAGGCGAAGGCACGCCGCTCGCCGGCACACTCCGAAGCCAATCCCAACGAGCTGTTCCACATCTCGCTCGACGGTGTGGAGGTGGCCGTCACGCCCGACTATTCCTGCGTCGTGAGCCCCGTCACACCGGGAACGCACACCCTGGGTGTGAAGGCGGTGTATCTGACCACTGAGAGCGAGACGGTGACTCTGCCCGTGGATATCAGCGCCGACTATGCGCCCGTCACCTTCCAGGTCTCGGCCCAGAGCGTGCTCTCGCCCGACGGACAGCAGCTGCTGCTCATCAACACCGCCACCACCGATACCTACACCCTCACCGTGAGCGGGGGCATCGCCTCCATCGCCTCCTTGCCCTACGGCGAGTATGTGGTGCATGTGGAGGAGGGCGCCTTCAACTCCTATCAGCAGAGTTTCAGCGTGACCGGCGATACCCAGCTCTCCATCGTGCTCACCGACCGGGTGGTCACACCCTTCAACATCACGGCCGATGTGGACCACGACAACCACACCGTGGTGGTGAGGTGGAACCAGGAACTGGGATTCAGCGACAGCTTCGAGGAGTATGAGGATTTCGCCACAGGCTCCTTCGGCCCCTGGAAATCTCTCGACATGGATCAGATGCCGGTCTATCCCATCGCATTGGGCGACATCTCCAACGTGGTCTACTTCCCCGGTGCTGGCGATGCCTCCAACCCCAAGGCCCTGGCGCCCCTGGTGTTCAATCCTTGGAGCACCGAACCGCCCATGCTGCCCACCGACGAGGCCGTGAAAGCCCCCAACGGCGACAAGACCGTGGCCTTCTTCTCTCCGCAGCGCGCATGGGCTGACAAGTGGCTCATCTCGCCGGCATTCGACATCCGCCAGGGTTCGCTGTTGGGCGTCACGCTCAAGTCTTACAGTGCCATGTATCTTGAGTCGGTGGAGTTCTGCGTGTCCGACGACAGCGAGGAACCTTCCGACTTCACCGTGCTGAGCACCGCCCAAAACATACCGGCCGACCAGTGGACGCGCTATGAGACCGACCTCTCCGACCTGGCCGGAAGGCGGGTGCGCCTGGCTGTGCACTATGTGTCGTACGACACCTTCTTCCTGCAGCTCGACGATTTCACCGTAGGGCCGGGTGAGGGCGAGGCCGCCGTCATCGACTATGGCAATGTGCTGCGCTACGACATCTATCTCGACGGCGTGAAAGTGGGCGAGAGCACCGCACCCTCCTACACCCTCACTGGCCTCGCCGACGGCGTGCACACCATCGGCATCGTGGCGGTGTACCAGAACAGCGAGTCGGAGATGGGCACCGTCACCGTGAATGTGACCGCCGGCGTGGCGCAGGTGCTGCTCGATGCCGACGGCAGCCCGGCCTGCTTCTACACCGTGGAAGGTGTGCGGATGGGCTCCCGGTGGAGCGACCTGCCCAAAGGTGTGTATGTAGTGAAAACAGACAATCAATATAAAAAGGTATTGAAACGATGAGAAAAATCTTTTTGTTCGCCTGCCTCTGGACGGCGCTTGCCCTGCACGCTCAACAGCGCATCGAAGCCGACGCAGCCACACTGGCCCGTTTCAAAGGTGCCCGGCCTGCTGCCATGACCACCGAAAAACCCCGGCGCAACGCCGAGGGACTCTCCTCCATACAACGCGCCGTGGGATATGTGGCCGGCGGCGACCCCGACAGCATCACACTCAAGGGAGTCATGATAGGGCAGGCCGGCACCTATCCCGTGGCCACCCTCATTACCGCCGACATGCTCAGCACCTACATGGGGTGCCGGGTGGTGGGCATCAGGGTGGCTGCCGCCCGCTCATTGGGCAAGAGCGACATCTTCCTGCATCCGGTCTCGCCCGACGGCACCATCGACGATGAGCAGGGCATCACCAAGAGCCAGCGTCTCTATGAAGGATGGAACAATGTCTTCTTCAACGGCGACATGGGCTGGGACATCAGCGAGGGCGAGTCGCTCCTCGTGGGCTTCGACTATAAGGAGACCGAGGAAATGGTACAGGAACAGAGCGGCGGACTGTGCACCGTGGGCGAGTCGCAAGGCAACGATTTCCTCATCTACAGCGACTATGGTCAGGGACTGGCCTGGTACAGCATCGGCAATGTGGGCTCGCTCTGCGTGCAGCTCATCGTCGATGTGAGCAACCTGCCGGAGAAAGACCTCTCGCTCCTCTATCTCGACACGGGCTTCCGCTACAAGAGAGCCGGCGAAGTGATAGAGATGTACACCATTGCGGGCAATACGGGCCGCACCGACATCGATGCCTACACCCTGACCTGCCAGGTGGACGACAACGAACCGGTGGTGTTCCGCTACAACGGGCGCGTGGCCGAACAGGCAACCGACCACCGGCAGCCCGCTGTGCAGTTGCCCGCCGACATAGCCGTGGGACGCCATTCGCTCCGCGTCACCGTGCTGCCCGGCGATGAGACCGAGGCCGGGGCCAAAGCCACGCAGACCGTCACCTTCTTCGTCTACGACCAGACGATGGAACGCCAGAAAAACATGGTGGAGCAGTACAACAGTCAGCGTGAGTCGATGGCCGCCATCGTGAACCCCTACTTCAACAGCGTGGCCGAGACCAACGAGGCCGTGGCACTGGTCAATGTCTATGCGCCGGGATGCCCCCTCGCCCTGCCCGAGACCGACTATCTCTTCGACCTCTACGCCTACACGGTGCCCTCGTTCACCATCAACCGCTCCTATTTCCCCGGCGAGGACCACATCGCCTATGATGTGAACTACTATGCCGAGCTCTACGGTGCGCTCGTGCCCTCCATCATTGACGACATGATGCGGCAGGACCTTCTGATGCCGGCCTTCGCCAACATACAGCTGGCGCCCGCCTACAATCCCGAGACGAGGGAACTGACCGTCGACGTGAGCGGCGACATGGTGGAGAAGGCGCTCGACATCTTCGACAACCTCTCCGTAACCCTCCTGCTCACGGAGAACGATGTGGTGTCGGAGCAGGTGGCGCAGAATCCCTTCGCACCGGGCACCTCCACGCAGAAAAACTACCTGCACCAGCATGTGCTCCGCACCTACATCACACCCGCCCTCGGCTCACCGGTGCAGGTGAGCGGCAACACCTATTCCGCCCACTTCAGCACCACCCTCCCTGCCGAATGGGACGTGGAGAAGATGACCCTCGTGGGCTATCTCGCACGGGGCATCGAGCAGGTGGACCCCAACGAGGTGAAACAGATGGATATCACCAACTGCAACAGTGTGCCCCTGGCCGGACTGGCCGGCATGCGCATGGTCGATGCGCAGCCGCAGAACCAGCCGGCGGAGTACTATACCCTCAACGGGCAGCGGGCCGACAGCCGGCATCTCCAACCGGGCATCTACATCGTGCGGCAGGGCAACCAGAGCCGCAAAGTGGTGGTGAGATGAAATGAAAAATTAAAACATAATGTTAAAATAATTTGCAAGTAATCATAATTTTAATTAATTTTGTCGCGTGTGGCCTCTACTCTTCAGTGCAGACTCCATTTCTGCATATTCTAAGCATATAGATGCGGGCCACAAACCGTCAAACCTTTAAACTGAATATTTTCTAACTAAATTTTAACGCTTATGAAAAAGGCTAAATTACTTTTCACAATGTTGATGGCCGTGTTCGGGTGGAATACGGTCATGGCGGAGGATGTGTCGCCTTATACCGTGGATTTCAACTCCGCGATAACGACCTCTTCCATACACGACTTCGCCGTAGCGTCGAACTGGGGGCACATCGTCGGCTCCTATACTGACGACTATGGAGACACCTACTACATGACCTATTCCTACAGGGCCGATGAGGGCATTGATGGCTCCGGAACGTTGTTGGCCTACAAACAGCGCGCCGAGGAGAATTCCTACAACGGTGCTGATGTCTATGACCTGCTCGTCACTCCCGTCGTCTCCGGCGAGGTGTCGGTTTATGTGAAGGCTTCCAATTCGGCCAACACCAGCTATCCCTCATACGTGGAGTTCTATGAACTTAACGATGCCGGTACTGCCCACTCCAGCCGCATTCAGCGCTTTGTGGCTGCCGACTTCGGTGAGTCGGATGTTGAGGGATGGGGCAAGGTGACCATCAATGTGGCCGATGCCAAGAAGATTGGTATCCGCGCGCAGCATGTCTATCTCGACAATTTCTCTGCCGCCACGGCCTCTATCACCGCTGAGAAGAAACTCACCGTCACCGGCATCAAGAGTCCTACCGGCTCTACCCCTGTCTACTACAATCAGAAGGAGGACGGCACCGTAGATGTGAACATGATTGTCAAGCTGAAAAACGCCGGTGATGTGGACTTCGCCGTAGGCGATGAGAACTACACCCTCACTTTTGTGAAGAAAGAGTATTACGGCTCTACCGAGACTCCTTTCGAGGATGCCAAGTTTGACATTCCTGTCGCCATCGCTGCCGGTGAGGAGGCTGAGTTTGAGGCTGTCTTCACCGTGCCCAGCACCATCGGTACTTCCTATTTCTACGGCAAGGTGAGAGAGGACATCTCCGGCACCGTGTCGTCGGCTATGTTGCAGTCGAAGGTCAATGAGTATGCCTCTGAGTTCCTCTTCGACAAGGCCGGCACCACCTATTACACCTCTTCCAAACCTACCACCACACCTATCGACTTCGGTATGGTTACCGCAAAAGCCGATGTGGAATACGAGATTTACAACCGTGGTTCCGCACCGCTGGTGATCAACAGCTTCACCTTGGGCGAGCCTTTCGAACACAACGCACCCAGCCAGGAGTTTACATTGAATGGCGGCGAGAAGCAGGTGGTTCTCATCTCTCTCCCGGCCGACAACCCCGGTGTCTTCTCCGATGTGCTGACCATTGAGTATACCGACTTCGGCAAGGATAAAAAGACCTACACGCTTCCCGTTTCCGGTACCGTGATTGATCCCAACAAGAATCTCATCACCTTCGACGATGGCACGAATGGACAGTTCCCCGCAGGATCCATCCACTCCGACCAGGTGTACATCTCTTCAGAGACGGTAGGTGAGGAGACCAATTACTTCTTGCAGAGCACTTCTACCACCACCAAGTTCGTCACCCCGCTGCTTACCGCTGAGGCTGGCGAGAGCTTCTCCTTCAATTCTTGGTACAAAGGCTACAGCTCAACGGCCGAGGTGCTGGTCTATACCTCCACCGACCGTGTCAATTGGACGCAGGTGCTCGATGTGAAGGCTTCTTCACTGGGCAGCAGCGCGAAGTCTTTCGTTGCCACCATCGAGGAGGCCGGCGACTACTACCTGGCATTTGAGCTCAAGGGCAATGCCCTGCTCGACAATATCTATGGTCTTACCTTGGCTCCCGAGCCTGAGCACGACTGGTATCTCATCAGCTCCGACATCCCCGCCAAGGGCAAGCAGAATAATGACTACACCGCTACGGTGAAGGTGCAGAACATCAGCGCCGACGCCGATGAGGTGGAGACCGCCACGCTCTACATGGACGGTGAGGCCGTGGCTGTAGTGGAAGGCACTGCCCTGGCCGGTAACGACAAGACCGCTGCCGTGGGTACCGGACGCAATGGATACAGCAACATTGAGGCTCCCGAGGAAATCTCCTTCACCTTCAAGCCGCATTTCTTCGGCACTGTGCCTGCTTACATCGAGCTCAAGAGCGGTGAGACCGTGCTGGCCACCGAAGAGGTAGAGGTGACCATCGCCGAGGAGAAAGTGGAAAGCGACGTGGCTGTGGGCGAGGCAAAAACCACCAGCAGCAAGGCTCCTTTCTATCCCTCATGGTGGGACAACAGCGTTGGTTCTATGAGCGACTTCTACTATACCAGCGAGCAGCTGACACAGTATGGTGTCACTGAGGGTGCGAAGATTACAGCTATTACCTTCAAGGGCACTCCCACTTCCAACAAGTCTTTCTCCAACTTGAAGCTGGAGGCTTGGGTAGGTATGGAAGAGGCTGGCTCATTCACCGCCGGCAGTCCCGACAAGGACAATATGACCCATGTCGTTATGCATGAAGGCGCCAAGGACTTTGCCGATGGAGAGCAGGAAGACTTTGTCATCGACCTTTCTGCCAACCCGATTGTCTACGACGGCACCTCAAACATCCGTATCTATACTTTGGGTAATGGTGGTGGAAAATATATCTCCATCAACTTCCAGGCCGACAATGCAGTTACCGATCAGGCCTACTATGCTTATGGAACGACTTCCTACAACAGGGAGTACAGCCTCCCCGTAGCTTACATGACGCTGGATGTTGAGGCCAAGACCCTGTCGGGTACGGTGACCTCCTCGCTCGACAACAGCCCTGTGGAAGGCGCTACCGTGACGGTGCGTAACGAGGCGGAGAATGTGGAGTATACCGCTACTACCGATGGCGATGGTAAGTACACCATGGACATCGTACAGGATAAACTCGTCTACAATACGCTCACAGTCGAGGCTGAAGGCTACCGGACCATCACCGACGAGAGCGCGGACATCTCCTTCGAAGGCAGCAACACGCAGAACTTCCAACTCGACAGAGTAGAGGTGGTGAACATCTCGAAGAGTACCTTTGCTACGCTCTATTATGAGAATCTGAATCTGAGGGTGCCTGCAGGCGTTACCGCTTCGGCTGTGAAGAAGAATGGCAGGACCATCACGCTCACTCCCGTGGGTGATATCATTCCCGCCGGTGTGCCTGTGGTGCTCAATGCTCCCACTGCCGACATAGAGGGTCCGGATTACGAGTTCGAAGTCACCAATGAGACCGCTACGGCTCCCGCCGAGAACGACCTGGTCGGTTCTGAGGAGGGTGGCACCTACGATGATGCCGGTTTCAAGTACTATGTACTGAGCTGGAAGAACGCCGAGATGAAGGTCGAGGAGGTGGGCTTCTACTTCCTGAGCGGCTCGAAGGGCGCTTACGCCACCGTGGCTGCACACCAGGCCTTCCTCAGGGTGCCCGATTCACAGGCCAACGAGTTTGGTTATCAGATTGACGATACCAACGCCATCAACACTGTCGCTGCCGACGTGCTCTCAGATACCGATGAGGTGTACACCCTCTCCGGTATGCGTGTCAAGGCCGACAACTTGAAGCGCGGTATCTATATCGTGAACGGAAAGAAAGTAGTGGTTAAGTAATCAACTAAAAACAGCTGTACATTATGAAAAAATATATGATTCCGGCCATCTCGGTAAGTACTCCGATGCCCGACAAGTTCATGCAGGAGCTGCAGACCAGCGATTCGGAAGGCTATGGCCCTGCTATGACCGACACGTTTGAATTTGAGGAAGACGAGGAAACCAATGAGATAAAGCCCAAGGAACGCTCTCTTTGGGATTAATTCCCCTTCCTTTGATATAAACTGAAGGTACGGGGTGGCTCTATAGCGGGCCACCCCGTTTTGCTAAATAAAAATAGAATGGAAAAGAAAATTGTTCTGATTACAGGCGCCACAAGCGGTATCGGTGAGGCTTGCGCGCGCCGGTTCGCCAAGGGCGGATTCGACCTGATTCTCACCGGACGCAATGAACTGCGCCTCCAGGCCGTGAAGGAGGCCGCCGAGGCCGACGGGGCCCAAGTGAAAGTGCTGCGCTACGATGTGCGCGACCGCAAGGCCTGCCGCGAGGCCGTGGAGTCGCTGCAGGGACGCTGGGCCTGTGTGGATGTGCTCATCAACAATGCCGGACTGGCCCTCGGACTGGAGAAAGAGTATATGGGCGACTTTGAGGACTGGGACACCATGATAGACACCAACATCAAGGGACTGCTCACCATGACACGCCTCATTGTGCCCGACATGGTGCGCCGCAACCATGGCCATGTCATCAACATTGGTAGTGTGGCAGGCGATGCCGCCTATGCCAACGGCGGTGTCTACTGCGCCACCAAGGCTGCCGTGAAGGCCATCACCGACGGTCTGCGCATCGATGTGGCTGAGTCGAGGGTGCGGGTCACCAATGTGAAACCCGGTCTGGTGGAGACCAATTTCAGCGTGGTGCGCTTCCATGGCGACCAGGAGCGGGCCGACAATGTGTACAAGGGCATCAAACCGCTCACGGGCGACGACATAGCCGATGTGGCCTTCTATGCCGCCTCGGCGCCCGAGCATGTGCAGATAGCCGAGGTGCTCGTGCTGGCCACCCATCAGGCCAGCGGCTCCGTCATTCACCGCGACCTGGAGTAAGCGCCGCTTCTCCTATATCTACAACCAACCGCACCCCGGATGCTAGCTGCTGCCGGGGTGCGGTCGTTGGATGGGGTGGGGCGGAGCCTATCCCTCGCGCTCCTGGTGGGGCACACGCGCAGCCACGAAGTCGAGCAATAGCTGCAGGGCCTTGCAGGTGGCGTTGCTCAGGTTCACGTCGCGGCCTTCGTCGCCGCTCAGCATCAGGGTAACGGTTTCCTGGGCTGTGCCGCAGGCTATCCAGATGGTGCCCACGGGGTTCTCCTTGGTGCCCCCGCCGGGACCTGCCACTCCCGTCACGGCCACGGCATAAGTGGTGTTCAGGGCCTTCACGGCACCTTTCACCATGGCCACGGCCACTTCCTCGCACACGGCGGTCTTTTCCTCGAGCAGCTCATGGCTCACGCCGAGCAGCCGCTCCTTGATTTCGTTGGTGTAGCACACGATGCCTCCCTTGAAGTATTCTGAGGCACCGGGTGTGGAGATGATGGCCTCGGCTATGCGTCCGCCGGTGCAGCTCTCTGCGGTGCCCAGTGTCTGTCCCGACTCATAGAGCACGTCTTGCAACTCACGGCTCAGTACTTTGTCTTCCAGTCCCATAATCGGTCGTTTTTATTGGTTTTCTTGTTGTTCTATTTGAAGGTCACTTTCGAGAAAGCAGGGGCATCGATGCCGCAAAACTCGCCCGAGAGGTATTTATAGTAACCGGTGATGCCTATCATGGCGGCATTGTCGGTGGTGTAGCTGAACTTGGGTATGTATATCTTCCAGCCGTAGCGCCTGGCGTGGTCGTGGAAGGCGTTGCGCAGACCTGTATTGGCCGATACGCCGCCGGCCACCGCCACATGCTTGATGCCTGTCTCCTTGACGGCCATGCGCAGCTTCTTCATCAGAATGTCGACGATGGTGTATTCCAGGCTGGCGGCGATGTCTTCCTTGTGCTTCTCGATGAAGTCGGGCTCGGCCTGCACCCAGTCGCGCAGGTTGTACAGGAACGAGGTCTTCAGGCCGCTGAAGCTGTAGTCCATGCCGGGTATGTGGGGCTCGGCAAACTTGTAGGCGTGGGGATTGCCCTGGCGGGCCAGCCGGTCGATGATGGGGCCGCCGGGATAGCCCAGTCCCATCACCTTCGAGCACTTGTCGATGGCCTCGCCGGCGGCGTCGTCGATGGTCTGTCCCAGCACCTCCATGTCGTTGTAGGCGTTCACCCGCACTATCTGCGAGTTGCCGCCGCTCACGAGCAGGCAGAGGAAGGGCAGGGGCGGGGCGCTGTTGTCGTCATCGCTCTCCTTGATGAAGTGGGCCATCACATGGCCCTGCAGGTGGTTCACGTCGATGAGGGGGATGCCCAGGGCGCGGGCCAGACCCTTGGCGAAGCTCACGCCCACGAGGAGCGAGCCCATGAGGCCGGGACCGCGGGTGAAGGCCACCGCCGTGAGCTGTTCTTTCTCTATGCCGGCCCGCTTGATGGCCTGGTCTACCACAGGCACCACATTCTGCTGGTGGGCACGCGAGGCCAGTTCGGGCACCACGCCGCCGTAGGCGCGGTGCACATTCTGCGAGGCGGTCACGTTGCTCAGCAACACGCCGTTGCGCAGCACGGCGGCCGATGTGTCGTCGCAGCTGCTTTCTATGCCGAGTATGTATACGTCGTCCATAATGTGTCTTCGTTTGTCAATGGGTGAGTATTTCCACGCCGTGTTCTGTCATCACGAAGGTGTGTTCCCACTGGGCGCTGGGCAGCTCGTCGTAGGAGATGACCTCCCAGCCGTACTCGTCGTCCTCGTCGATGAACACCTTCCACGACCCCATGTTGATCATGGGCTCGATGGTGAACACCATGCCGGGCACGAGCAGCATGCCCTGGCCGCGGTGGCCGTAGTGGGGCACGTCGGGCTGTTCGTGGAATTTCAGTCCCACGCCGTGGCCGCACAGGTCGCGCACCACACCGTAGTGGTACTTGTCGGCGTGTTTCTTGATGGCGTGGCCTATGTCGCCCACGAATCCGTAGGGCTTGGCGGCCTCGGCGCCTATCTCCAGGCATTCCTTGGCCACCCGCACCAGTTGCTCTTTCTCGGGCGTGGTCTTGCCGATGATGAACATGCGCGAGGCGTCGGCGTAGTAGCCGTCGAGTATGGTGGTGAAGTCTACATTGATGATGTCGCCCTCCTCGAGCACGTCTTCCTCCTTGGGAATGCCGTGGCACACCACCTCGTTGATGCTGGTGCACACACTCTTGGGGAATCCCTCATAGTTGAGGCAGGCCGGTATGGCGCCGTGCTGGGTGCAGTAGTCGTAGCATATCTGGTCTATCTCCAGGGTGTTCATGCCGGCATGTATCTGCCGGGCCACCTCGTCGAGCACGCCGGTGTTCACCACACCGCTGCGGCGTATGCCCTCTATCTGCTCGGGGGTCATGATGAGGTCGCGGGTAGGCACTTCCTTGCCCTTGCTCTCCCAGTACATCACCTTCTTGTCCATTTCGGTCAGCGGCTGGCCGGGCAGGGCGTGCCATCTCTTCTTTCTTTTAAAAGCCATTTTTTTTGTGTCGTATTTTTGTGTCGTGATCCGGTCAGGGGGCTGTCTTGCCGCCGTCGGTCACATAATAGGTCCATATATAGGGGTTGCTGGTGTCAAACACGATAAGGTGGCGGCGGAGTGCGTCGGGAAAACTGGCGTCGTCCTGAAAGCACATCACGTATTCGTGTCCCTGGGCATCCTTCACGGTGAACTGCAGACTCTTCAGCTCGGGGGTGTCGGTCTCATGGTCTTTGCGCACCACGGTATATTCCTGCCCGTTGAGGGCGATGCTCCGCTCGCCGTTGCGCAGGATGGCGCCGGAGGCGAAGTCGAGCTTCTGCACATAGTCGTAGTTCTGCTGGTCGTAGACGAAGGTGTAGAGCACCTCGTAGCAGGTCTTCTGGCAGAAGGCGGCGGTGGCGGCCAGCACCGTCACCAGCAGGGTAATCAGTCGTCTTTTCATTTTGTTCAGCGCAGGTATTGGTATATCTCCTTGGTCCAGTCGGCACCGTTCTGGGGGCAGAAGGTGCGCATACCCAGCTGACTGGCGGCGGCCACGTTGCGCGGTCCGTCGTCCACGAAGAGGGTTTCCTTGGGCCATATCTTCTCCTCCATGAGCATGGCGCTGAAGAAGGCGGAGTCGGGTTTCATCATCTTGTGCTGGTAGCTCAGCACGAGGGTGTCGAAGTAATGCTTCAGCGAGTGTCCCTGCCCGTCGAATTCGTCGGAGAGGGCCCAGCTCATCATGAAGGGGTTGGTGTTGGAGAGCAGCACCAGGCGGTAGCCCTCGCTGCGAAGCTGCTTCAGCAGGTCGAGGTTGCGCTGCGGCACCTCCTTGCGGTAGCCGAGCCATGCCCAGAGGCACGACTCAAACGACTGGTGGCGTCCGGTGATTTGTGACATCTCGCGCACGAACGTGGCGGCGGTGATAGCACCCCGTTCCAAATCGCCGAAGATACCGGATTGGGTGTAGGGGTCCAGTTGCTGTTCGGCGTCTTTGAGGCCGATTTCATGGAAGCGCCTCACGGCTTCGTCGTGGTCGATGGTGACGATGACGCCACCCAGGTCGAAAACAATGGTTGTAATTTCGTTCATATAGTTATTACTTGTCGGCTTCTGCGGTCTGAGGGCCGAAGAAGTCGGGCTTTCTCTTTCTGGCCTCCTCGAGTGAGAGCAGGTGGTTCTGCTGCTGCTTGTAGTCGGCGCGCAGTTGTTGGTAGTCGTTGTCAAGCTTTTGTCGGTAGTCGGTGCGGCGTTGCTCGTCGAGCAGCTGTGCGGCGGCGATGGCGTTCTGCGAGGCGTCTTTCATCCACACCACGGGTCCGCCGTAGACGGGGGCTATCTTCAGGGCCACATGCAGCTGGCTGGTGGTGGCGCCGCCTATCATCACGGGTATGTGCAGGCCGGCGTCGTTCATCTCGTGCACCACGCGCACCATCTCCTCCAGGCTGGGGGTGATGAGTCCGCTCAGTCCTATCAGGTCCACCTGCTCTTCGATGGCTTTCCGCACGATTTGAGAGGCAGGCACCATCACGCCCATATCGATGACCTCATAGTTGTTGCAGGCCATCACCACGGCCACGATGTTCTTGCCTATGTCGTGCACGTCGCCTTTCACGGTGGCCAGCAGTATCTTGCCCGCTTTCTTGCGGTGGCTGTCGCCGCTGGCCTCGATATAGGGCTGCAGGATGCCCACGGCCTGTTTCATGGTGCGGGCGGTCTTCACCACCTGCGGCAGAAACATCTTGCCGCGTCCGAAGAGGTCGCCCACCAGGTTCATGCCCTGCATGAGGGGGCCTTCGATGATGCTCACTGGGGTAGGGTAGGTGGCCAGTGCCTCTTCCAGGTCGGCCTGCAGGTAGTCGCCGATGCCTTTGCGCAGGGCGTAGATTAGCCGCTGCTCCACGCTCTCCTGGCGCCACTGCTCTTCCCGGGGCTGTGGTTTGGGCGCGCCGGGTCCGCTCTTGGCGGCCTCCTGGGCTGCCTTCACCTGTTCGGCCAGTTCCACCAGGCGCTGCGAGGCGCCGGGGTGGCGGTTCAGTATCACGTCTTCTATGATGTGGAGTTCCTGGGCGGGCAGGTCGTTGTAGGCCACTTTGGTGGCGGGGTTCACGATACCGAAGTCCATGCCGGCCTGTATGGCGTGGTAGAGGAACACGGCGTGCATGGCCTCGCGGATATAGTTGTTTCCCCTGAAGGCGAACGAGAGGTTGCTCACGCCGCCGCTCACATGGGCGCCCGGAAGGTGTTGCCTTATCCAGGCGCAGGTCTTGATGAAGTCGGCGGCATAAGCGTCGTGTTCTTCCATGCCGGTGGCCACGGCCAGTATGTTGGGGTCGATGATGATGTCTTGGGGCGGGAATCCGGCTTCTGCGGTGAGTAGCCGGTAGGCACGCTGTGCGATGGCGGTGCGGCGCTCGAAGGTGGTGGCCTGTCCCTCCTCGTCGAAACACATTACCACTACGGCGGCGCCCAGGCGTCTTACCTTGCGCGCCCGTTGTAGGAACACCTCCTCGCCCTCCTTGAGCGAGAGCGAGTTGACGATGCCCTTTCCCTGCAGGCATTTCAGGGCGGCCTCAATCACCTGCCAGTCTGACGAGTCGACCATCACCGGCACGCGGGCTATGTCGGGCTCGGCGGCGATGGTGTTGAGAAAGTGGGTCATCTCGGTCTTGGCGTCGAGCAGACCGTCGTCCATGTTGATGTCCACCACCTGTGCGCCGTCGGCCACCTGGTGGCGGGCTATGCCCACGGCCTCGTCATAGTTCTTTTCCTTGATGAGGCGCAGGAATTTGCGTGAGCCGGCCACATTGCAGCGCTCGCCCACGTTGACGAAGGGTATCTCCGAGGTGAGGGGCAGCAGGTCGAGTCCGCTCAGTTGCAGGTGGCGCGGACGGGGTGGCACCTTACGGGGGCGCTTGCTTTGTGCCGCTTGGGCGAACCGGGCTATGAAGGCGGGATCGGTGCCGCAGCAGCCGCCCACGATGTTCACCAGGCCGCGCACCATCATCTCCTCCATCAGGGGAGCCATGGTGTCGGCGTTCTCGTCGTATCCGCCCAGAGCGTTGGGCAGACCGGCATTGGGGTACACGGATACAAAGAAGGGAGCTTTTGTGGAAAGTTCTTCTACAAATGGCAGCATCTGCCGGGCGCCGAACGAGCAGTTCAGTCCCACCGAAAGGAGGGGGAATCCGCTCACGCTGGCCAGAAAGGCATCGAGTGTCTGTCCGCTCAGGGTGCGGCCGGCCAGGTCGCTCAGTGTCACGGAGAGCATGAGGGGCACCTCGCGTCCCACAGCCTGCATGGCCTGCAAGGAGGCATCGATGGCGGCCTTGGCGTTGAGGGTGTCGAAGATGGTCTCTATGAGCACGGTGTCCACTCCACCCCGGAGCAGTGCTTCTGTCTGCTCCTGGTAGGCGGCATGCAGCTGGTCGTAGGTGATGTCGCGTGCGGCGGGGTCGCTCACGTCGGGACTCATGGAACAGGCCTTGTTGGTGGGGCCTACGGAGCCGCAGACAAAGCGGGGCCGCTCAGGGGTGCTGAAGGCATCGGCCGCGCGGCGGGCTATGCGGGCTCCCTCGAGGGCCATCTCGGCGCTCACGTCCTCCAGATGGTAGTCGGCCTGTGAGATGCGCTGTGCATTGAAGGTGTTGGTGGTGATGAGGTCGGCGCCGGCTTCCAGATACTGCCGGTGAATGTCGTAGATAATGTCGGGGCGTGTCAGGTTGAGCACGTCATTGTCGCCCTTCAGTTGCCCCTCCACCTCTTTCAGGCGTAGGCCGCGGAAGTCGTCCTCGCCCAGGTGGTGGCGTTGAATCATCGTGCCCATGGCGCCGTCGAGCGTCAGGATACGTTGTTCGAGTAGGGTGGCAATGCTGCTGTTCACGTCTTAAAAATGTTTCCTTGCCCGGTCCATCTCGCGACGGTCCTCTTTCTCCTTCAGCGTCTGCCGCTTGTCGAACTGGTGCTTTCCTTTGGCCAGGGCGATGTCTACCTTGGCGCGTCCGTTGGGGTCTATGAACACCAGGATGGGTATGATGGTATGGCCGGGTATCTTGTTGGCCTCCTGCAAGTGACGGAGCTCGCGCTTGGTGAGCAGCAGTTTGCGGTCGCGCTTGGCCTCATGGTTGCTGTACGAGCCGTAGAAGTAGGGCGAGATGTTCATGCCCTTCACCCACATCTCGCCGTTCACCATGTAGCAGTAGGCGTCTACGAGCGAGGCCTTGCCCTGCCGGATGGACTTGATTTCGGTGCCGGTCAGTACGATGCCGGCGGTATAGGTTTCTACAAAAAAGTATTCGAAAGAGGCTTTCTTGTTGCGTATCTGTACCGGGCTCTTCTTTCTTATTTCTTGCTGTTCTTTATTCATCTTGTCGGTCTACGATGGTGGCAAACTGCTCGATATGCTCATCGATGTATTGGGCCACGGCCCCGGTCCATTCCTCCTCGTTCTCCACGAAGGTGTCGTCCAGGTCGTCGAATTCGGGCAACTGTTCGAAGAGGGCCATGAAGTCCTCGTCGCTGCAGTCGCGCTCTATCACCTCGGCATATTTATAGTAGAGTTTGCGCGCCTTGTTCATCAGTTGTGCCAGAGAGTCGATGCCCCACATCCGCATCATTTTGCCGAACGGGTTCTTGAAGAGGAAGGGACCGTAGCCGTTGTGTATCAGCTGCACAAAGCCGCCGTCCATCACCTCGTCGCGCAGGATGCGGTAGGCCAGCAGGGTCACTTGTTCGGCGTTGAGCTCGCCCATCGTCTTGGCGTCGAGGGTCCCGCCAATAGCTTCGTAGGTGGCGTCGACAAAAACGTCGACGAAAGCGTCCATGCCTTCACCGGCTGCTTCAATGATGGCTTTTTCGGAAATTACGACTTCTTTCATACCTTAAAAAACTGTATATCGCACTTTTCGCTGCAAAGTTACGAAAAGTCGAGAGGAGAACAAAATGAATTGATTCATTTTTTATCCCGAGACGTAGTAACTTATGTAAAGTTACGAAAAGTCGAGAGGAGAATGATTCATTTTTTATCCCGAGACAGAGTAACTTCGGCAAAGCCAAAGTTACGAAAAAACGAGAGCAATGCGAAGAAAAACCACTTTTTTCTTCGCGTTGCCGAGTGCCAACTTGATGAATGATGTGTGAACCCTCTAAGGAAGTCCGTTTCCTACAGGTACGACAGGTAGAGGTAATTGGTTTGGGCAGGATATTCTGCTGCGAGCGTGTCTATCTGGTTTACGGTAGGCATGAGGCCGAGTGCCTTGCGCCATTTACGCACGGTGCGGCCCGCTTGCTCCATGTTCATCCTGTGCTCCAGTCCTATCGCCCGGCCTATCTGGAAGTCGGAGAAGCCGTATACCTTGGCAGCGCGCAACAGCAGACAAACCTCCGGCGACTGCAACAGTTCCTTAAACTCGCTCGGCTCCATAAATGCCGAGATATCCGAAAGATAGTTGAACTCCCTCAACTGCAGGTCGATATCTACAATGTGTTTCAACTTCTGCAGAAACCAGCTGCCTATCATTGTCAGCTGATGAATCTGCCGGGATGAATAGCCTATCTTCATCGCCTTCGACACCACGAAGATACGCATGTCGGTAGGCTCATGCAGCGACTTCGCTATGTCCTTGATTTTGATTTCGTGATTCTCAACGAATCCGTGCATGCCCTGGCCTATCATGCGCAGTCCTTTCTGAAGCGCCTCTTCAAACGTGCGCCCTACGGCCATCACCTCGCCGACGCTCTTCATCGACGAGCCGAGTTCGCGCTTCACCCCATGAAACTTTGTCAGGTCCCAGCGGGGAATCTTTACGACCACATAGTCGAGCGCCGGCTCGAAAAAGGCCGAGGTGGTCTTGGTGACGGAATTCTTCAGTTCGAAAAGGCCGTAGCCCAGTCCCAGCTTGGCAGCGACAAAGGCCAGCGGATAGCCTGTGGCCTTGGAAGCCAGTGCTGATGAGCGCGACAGACGGGCATTGACCTCGATGACCCGGTAGTCCTCGCTGTCGGGGTCGAGGGCATATTGCACATTGCACTCGCCCACAATGCCGATATGACGGATTATTTTGATGGCCAGCGCGCGGAGTTTATGATACTCGCTGTTGCTGAGCGTCTGCGACGGGGCTACCACAATCGACTCGCCGGTATGGATGCCGAGCGGGTCGAAGTTCTCCATGTTGCACACGGTGATGCAGTTGTCGTAGCGGTCGCGCACCACCTCATACTCTATTTCCTTCCAGCCCCTCAGCGACTTTTCCACCAGCACCTGCGGTGAGAAAGAGAAAGCCTCCTCGGCCTGTTCCTGCAGCTCGGCATCATTGTCGCAGAAACCGCTGCCCAGACCGCCCAGTGCGTAGGCGGCTCTTAGAATGACGGGGAATCCCAACGCATGGGCAGCCCGCTCCACTTCCTCTACCGTGCTGCATGCCTCGCTCTTGATGGTCTTGACGCCGATTTCATCGAGCCGCTTTACGAAGAGGTCGCGGTCCTCGGTGTCGATGATGGCTTGGACGGGCGTGCCGAGCACTTCGACGCCGTATTTATGGAGCACGCCTGTCTTATAAAGTTCCACGCCGCAGTTCAGTGCCGTCTGTCCGCCAAATGAGAGCAAGATGCCGTCGGGACGCTCCTTTTCTATCACACGCTCCACGAACTCAGGCGTCACGGGCTGGAAATACACCGTGTCGGCCACGTCTTTCGAGGTCTGTACCGTGGCGATATTCGGATTGATAAGCACGGAGTGGACGCCCTCCTCTTTCAGCGCCTTCAGTGCCTGAGCGCCACTGTAGTCAAACTCACCGGCCTGGCCTATCTTCAGCGCACCGCTGCCCAGCAGCAACACTTTCTTGGGCAGCTCTTTTTCATCAGGTGTAGAAATATTTTCTACAGAGAGAAGGGGAAATTTCTCTTCCTTGCCCACTTTTTCCAGACAGCTTGCAAATTCGTCGAACATCCACTCTGTGTCGACCGGTCCCGAGCAGGCTTCCGGATGGAATTGTGCCGAGAACCAGGGATTCGTCTTGTGGCGGATGCCCTCGTTCGATCCGTCGTTCATATTGACGAACAGCGGTTCCCAGTCGGCAGGCAATGTCTTGTCATCTACGGCGTAGCCATGGTTTTGCGAGGTGATGAAGCAGCGGTTGGTGCCCACCTGCCGCACGGGCTGGTTGTGCGAGCGGTGACCATACTTCAGCTTGTAGGTCTTGGCACCGGCTGCGCGTGCCAGGAGCTGATTGCCCAGGCAGATGCCCATGCAGGGGCGAACTTGTTTGTTCTGAAGAAACGTGCGTATGTGTTCTACGGTCTTTCCGCACTGTTCGGGGTCGCCGGGGCCATTGGCCAGAAAGAGGCCGTCGAACTCCAATTGGTTGAAGTCGTAGTCCCACGGCACACGGACCACTTCGATGCCCCGGTGGATGAGGCAGCGGATGATGTTGGCTTTCACGCCGCAGTCGACCAGCACCACGCGTTTGGCCGCGCCTCTGTTGTAGACAATGGTTTCCTGGCAGCTCACCTTCTCCACCCAGTTCACACTCCCGTAGTCTTCCAGGTGGTCATATTTTTCACCTTCCGTCGGGAGGGTGGTGCTAAGGCTTATCCGCCCCATCATCACGCCATGCTCTCTGAGCACCTTGGTAAGCCGTCGGGTGTCGATACCCTTTATGGCGGGTATCTTTTCGCGCTTCAGCCATGATGCCAGACTCTCCTTGGCGTTCCAGTGAGAATATTCCTGACTGTAGTCGGCCACGACCAGTGCTTTGACATGGATTCGCCCGCTCTCCATGAACCGGGGCAGGCCATTGCCGGCCATCCCCGTATCGGGCACGCCGTAGTTGCCTATCAGCGGGTAGGTGGTCACCAGTATCTGCCCTGCATAGCTGGGGTCGGTCAGACTCTCCGGATAACCCGTCATGGCGGTGTTGAATACCACCTCGCCGATGGCCGCTGCAGGGTGTTGCATGTCTCCCTCATAGCCAAACGACCAACCGCAGAACTCGGTTCCGTCTTCCAGTATCAGTTTTGCTGCTTTCATTTTATAATTGCATTTTTAATGTGTTTTCAATGTAGCTGATGAAAGCCTCGTTGCAAAGGCGCATGCCGCCCGGTGTGGGATACACTCCTGTAAAGTACCAGTCGCCGGGATGGTTGGGGCAGGCCTCGTGCAGGCCCTCAATGCTTTGAAACACCAGCTCTATAGGGGCCTGCATGCCGTCGGGCCGCAGCATCTCTACAATCTTCTCGTTTATCTCTTCTACGGTGAAAGGGGCATAGATGGCACGCACATGATTGGCTGCCGAAGGCGCTGTCTTACACTTCCGGTAGGTGTCGGCCAACAGCTCGAGCATGCCCCTTTCCTTGACAAGGGCAATGGCGGCGCGGAAGGCGCAGAGCTCCTCCAGGTGCGACATGTCGATACCGTAGTAGTCGGGATAGCGTATCTGCGGTGAACTCGACACCATCACAATCTTCTTCGGGTGCAGGCGGTCCAGAATCTTGAAGATGCTCTCTTTCAGCGTGGTGCCTCTTACGATGCTGTCGTCGATGATGACCAGATTGTCAACATAGGGCTGCAGCGAACCGTAAGTGATGTCGTAGACATGGGCGGCCAGGTCATTGCGCTCTGTGCCGTCGGAAATAAAAGTGCGCAGTTTGATGTCTTTCCATACCACCTTTTCCGTCCGCACCTCGCCACACTGCTTGCGGATGCCGTCGGTCATGCCTATGAAGGCCACTTCTGCTGTGTTGGGGATGTAGCTGAACACGGTGTTGCCCACATCGTCGCCGATAGCCTCCATGATGGCAGGGGTCAGTTGCCCGCCCAGCCGTTTGCGCTCCTGATAGATGTCGCGGTCAGAGCCACGGCTGAAGTAGATGCGCTCAAAACTGCAGGCACTCAATTTCCGGACCGGCAGAATCTGTTGCAGACTCCTTTCGCCACTCTTCCTGACTATCAGCGACTGGCCCGGCTCCAGTTCCTTGATGTCTTCGGCCTGCAAGTCGAAGCATGTCTGGATGACAGGACGCTCTGAGGCCAAAACCACCACCTCCTCGTCCTGGTACCAGAAGACGGGCCGGATGCCCCACGGGTCGCGGACGGCAAACAGCTCACCACTGCCCGTCAGGCCGCACATCACGTAGCCGCCGTCAAAGTGCTGCATCGTGGTCTTCAGCACATGGGCCATTTCCAGGTGATTGTCTATGTGGTCGGTGATGTCGGTGCCCTGCATGCCGCGCTCCTTGGCTTCGTCGAACAGCCGTTCCACTTCGCGGTCCAGTCGGTGGCCCATCAGTTCGAGTGTGATATAGGCATCGCCGTAGTAGCGGGGCGACTGTCCCTGCGCTGTAAGAAACTGGAACACCTCGTCGATGTTCGTCATGTTGAAGTTGCCGCACAGGCAGAGGTTCTTGGCCCGCCAATTGTTGCGCCGCAGGAACGGATGCACATATTTCAGTCCGTGATGGCCCGTTGTGGAATACCGCAAATGCCCCATATACAACTGGCCGACGAAGTTTTCGTCCACCCGTCTGAATATTTCGGCGATGGCCTCCTTGCCCTCGGCCCGTTCGCGGAACATGTATTCCGTGCCGGCCGGTGCGTCGAGGCTCACGCAGGCTATGCCGGCGCCCTCCTGTCCGCGGTTGTGCTGCTTCTCCATCATCAGATAGAGCTTGTTCAGCCCGTAGCGGCTGGTTCCGTATTTCTGCTCATAGTAGCTCAGCGGTTTCAACAGGCGTATCATGGCTACGCCGCACTCATGCTTCAGCTGTTCCATGTGAGATACATGCTTTTATGAACGACATAAACAGCGGATGCGGATGCAATACCGTTGAGGAGTATTCGGGGTGGAACTGGGTGCCGATGTACCAGCGCTTGCCGGGTATCTCGACAATCTCCACCAGGTTGGCGGCGGGGTTGATGCCAACGCACTTCATGCCGGCTGCCTCGTATTCCTCCTTGTATTGATTGTTGAATTCATAGCGGTGCCTGTGCCGCTCCTTTATCATCGGCTCTTCGCCATATGCCTTGAACACGCGGCTGCCTTTCACCAGCTCGCAGTCGTATGCTCCCAGCCGCATGGTGCCGCCCATGTCGGTAACGCTTTTCTGTTCTTCCATCAGGTCGATGACGGGATGCCCTGTGTGGGCTGTCATCTCGCTGCTGTTGGCATCCTGATAGCCCAACACATTCCGCGCAAATTCTATCACCATCATCTGCATGCCCAGACAGATGCCGAAGGTGGGAATATCGTGGGTGCGCCCATATTCGGCGGCTATGATCTTACCCTCGATGCCACGCTGGCCGAACCCCGGACAGATGAGCACGCCCGCCATGCCTCCCAACTTGTCGGCCACATTCCGGGCGTCAATCTCCTCGCTGTTCACAAAATGGATTTTTGCGCTCACACCGTTGTAGATGCCTGCCAGATTGAGACTCTCGCGGATGCTCTTGTAGGCATCCTGCAGGTCGTACTTGCCCACCAGCCCGATGTGCACCTGGCCTACTGCATGGCGCTGCTTGTCCAGAAAGTTGTGCCAGGCCGTCATCGCGGGTGTCTCGCCCACGGGGATGCCAATCTTCCGCAGGACAGCCGCATCGAGCCCCTGCCGCTGCATGTTCACGGGCACCTCGTAGATGCTGGGCATGTCCTCGCTCTGCACCACGCACTCCAGGTCGACATTACAAAACGACGCCACCTTCATGCGCATGGCGTCATCAAGGTGGCGTTCGGTACGGAGCACAAGGATGTCGGGCTGTATGCCCATTCCCTGTAGTTCCTTCACAGAGTGTTGGGTGGGTTTGGTCTTCAACTCGTCGGCGGCCTTCAGGTAGGGCACATACGTCAGGTGCACGCAAACCGCATCGCGGCCCAATTGCCAGCGCAACTGTCGGATGGCCTCCATAAACGGGGCGCTCTCAATGTCGCCGATGGTGCCGCCCACCTCGGTGATAATGAAGTCGTAGGCCGTTTCTTCGTCCTCACGCAGCATGCGCCGCTTTATCTCGTCGGTGATGTGCGGCACCACCTGAATGGTCTTGCCCAGATAGTCGCCGCGGCGCTCGCGGTCGATGACCGTCTTGTAGATGCGCCCCGTGGTGATGCTGTTGTTGCGTGTGGTGCGAATGCCCGTGAAACGCTCGTAATGACCCAGATCGAGGTCGGTCTCGAAACCGTCTTCCGTCACGTAGCACTCACCGTGTTCGTAGGGGTTCAGCGTGCCCGGGTCGATGTTGATGTAGGGGTCGAATTTCTGGATGGTTACCTTGAAGCCGCGTGCCTGCAGCAGTTTGCCGATGGAGGCGGAGATGATGCCTTTGCCTAATGATGAGACAACACCGCCCGTGACGAATATGTACTTTGTCTGCATAGAATACCTCTTTGTTTCGTTCCTTTTCCTGATGGGTACCTCCTGGATGAAGATGTTGGTCTGACTTTTTTACCTTAAAAGAATAATGTAATTCTGCGGCAAAGTTACAGCGATTTAAAAAAATAAAACGCATTTTTCCCAAACTTTGCAGCAAAAAAAATGTATAAAGTGTCAAAGTGTAAAGAATTGGTATGAAAATACATTTTATTTTCTTACATTTTGATATAAATATCGCGATTATTGTGTCAAAATGATAACTGTAGCCGAATTGTAACAAAGTTTTTGTTAGAAATATAATTATTTTACTGACTTTTTGTATTAACTTTGCCCCCGAAATTGGAACTAGTGAAAGATTAATGAGGGATAATATGACAAAATGTAAGCTAAACGGTCTGTATCAGTCGCATTATGAACACGATGCTTGCGGCGTGGGCATGGTGGTGAACATCCATGGCGGCAAGAGCCACGAATTGGTAGACCAGGCGCTTCGTGTGTTGGAAAACATGGAGCACCGGGGGGCTGAGACCCGTGACAAGACGGGCGATGGTGCGGGCATCATGTTGCAGATACCCCACGAATTTATTTTGCTGCAGGGCATCCCGGTGCCGGAGAAAGGAAAATACGGTACAGGTCTGGTGTTCCTGCCCAAGGAGGAGAAGGCGCAGCACGACATCTTGTCGGTCATGATAGAAGAGGTGGAGCGCGAGGGCTTGCAACTGATGCACCTGCGCACGGTGCCCACCTGTCCGGATGTGTTGGGCGAGGCTGCGCGAAAGGTGGAGCCGGCCATCAGGCAGGTGTTCATCACGGGGGTCAGCGAGGAGAAAGCCGAAGCCTTGCCCCGTATGCTATATATAATAAGAAAAAAGATAGAGCGGCGCATCACACATCCCGACTTCTATATTTGCTCGCTGTCCAACACCAACCTGGTATACAAGGGAATGCTGACCAGCGGACAACTGCGCCGATATTTCCCCGACCTCTCCAACCCCTATCTCACCAGCGGTCTTGCCTTGGTGCATTCGCGCTTCAGCACAAACACCTTCCCCACATGGTCGCTGGCACAGCCCTTCCGCTTGCTGGCGCACAACGGCGAGATCAACACCATCCGCGGCAACCGTGGATGGATGAAAGCCCGTGAGAGCGTGCTCAGCAGTGAGGCCTTGGGCAACATCAAGGACATCTCGCCCATCGTCGAGGAGGGCATGAGCGACTCGGCCAGTCTCGACAATGTCTTCGAGTTCCTCACCATGAGCGGACTGTCACTGCCACAGGCCATGGCCATACTCGTACCGGAGAGCTTCAACGACAAGAACCCCATTTCGGAAGACCTGAAGGCTTTCTACGAATACCATTCCATACTGATGGAGCCGTGGGACGGCCCTGCAGCCCTGCTTTTCTCCGACGGACGCTATGCCGGCGGAATGCTCGACCGAAACGGTCTGCGCCCCTCGCGCTATACCATTACGAGGCAGGGTGTGATGGTGGTGGCCAGCGAGGTGGGCGTTATGGACTTCGAGCCCGGCGACGTGGTGTCGAAAGGGCGCCTTCAGCCAGGAAAGATTCTCCTCATCGATACGCAGGAAGGAAAGATTTACTACGACGGTGAGATAAAGGCCGCGCTGGCCAAAGCGCATCCCTACCGCGAGTGGCTCAGTGAGAACCGTGTGCAGCTGGAGAAACTGAAGAGCGGCCGCAGAGTCGACAACGCCGTGAGCGACCTGGACAGAAAACTGGTGCAGTTCGGTTTCGGACAGGAGGACATCGACAAGACGATTGTACCGATGGCTACCACAGGGCAGGAACCTGTGGCGGCGATGGGCAACGACACGCCGCTGGCCGTGGTCAGCGACCGCCCGCAGGTGCTCTTCAACTATTTCCGGCAGCAGTTTGCACAGGTCACCAACCCTGCCATCGACCCTATCCGCGAAGAGCTGGTGATGTCGCTGACAGAGTATATCGGCGCCGTGGGCACCAATATACTCACACCCGACGCCTCCAACTGCAAGATGGTGCGGCTGCCGCAACCCGTACTGACCAATACCCAGCTCGACATACTCTGCAACATCCGCTATAAGGGATTCAAGACACAGAAACTCCCCATCTTCTTCGACTCGGAGAAGGGTGAGGAGGGGTTGCGCCAGGCAATCGACGACCTCTGCCATGAAGCGGAGCGCAGTGTGGACGAAGGGGTCAACTATATCGTCTTGACCGACCGGGATATCGATGAGCGGCATGCGGCCATCCCGTCGCTGCTGGCGGTGAGTGCCGTGCATCATTATCTCATTTCGGTAGGCAAGCGCGTGCAGACGGCACTCATCGTGGAGAGCGGAGAAATCTGGGAGACGATGCATGCCGCACTGCTGTTGGGCTATGGTGCCAGTGCGCTGTGCCCGTATATGGCTTTTGCTGTACTCGACAATCTGGTGAGGCGCGGTAAGATACAGGAGGAGTATGCCACAGCTGAGAGCCACTATATCAAGGCGGTGGACAAGGGCCTGAAAAAGATTATGTCGAAGATGGGCATCTCTACCATACGCAGCTATCGCGGGGCGAAGATTTTCGAGAGCATCGGACTGGGCGAGGACGTGCTGCGACGTTATTTCGGCACAGAAGTGAGCACCATCGGCGGCATCGGACTGAAGGAGATAGCGCGCGATGCCGTCCGTCTGCAAAAAGCAGCCCTGACCCCGTCGCCCCTAAAGAATCAGGGCCAGTTCTCATGGCGCAGAGACGGTATCAGGCATGCCTGGAACCCGGAGACGATTTACCGCCTGCAGGTGGCTGCACGGACCGCCGACTATGAGAAGTTCAAGGAGTGGTCGGCGCTGGTCGACAAGAAAGACGCCCCCATCTTCATACGCGACTTCTTCGGATGGAAGAAAGCCGCAACGCCCACACCTATCGACGAGGTGGAACCCGTGGAGTCGATTGTCAGGCATTTCGTGACGGGAGCCATGTCGTTCGGCGCGCTCAGCATCGAGGCCCATGAGGCGCTGGCGCTGGCCATGAACAAACTCGGCACACGCTCCAACACCGGTGAGGGCGGCGAGGACAATGCCCGCTACCATACGGAGGTAGAGGGCGTAAGTCTGAGCAGCAAGACCAAGCAGATAGCCAGCGGACGCTTCGGCGTGACGGCAGAATACTTGGTCAATGCCGAGGAGATACAAATAAAGGTGGCGCAGGGTGCCAAACCTGGCGAGGGTGGACAGTTGCCCGGCTTCAAGGTGAACGACATCATCGCCAAGACGCGCAATGCCATCCCGGGCATCTCGCTCATCTCACCGCCGCCCCACCACGATATCTACAGCATCGAGGACCTGGCGCAGCTCATCTTCGACCTGAAGAACATCAACCCCACGGCCGCCGTGTCGGTAAAACTGGTGGCTGAGAGTGGGGTGGGGACCATTGCCGCCGGTGTGGCCAAGGCGAAAGCCGACCTAATCGTCGTCAGCGGTGCCGAGGGAGGTACGGGGGCCAGCCCCGCCTCGTCGATGCGCTTTGCGGGCATCTCGCCGGAGATAGGCCTGGCCGAGACACAACAGACGCTGGTGCGCAACGGCCTGCGCAACCAGGTGCGCCTGCAGACCGACGGCCAGTTGAAGACCGCCAAGGATGTCGTCGTCATGGCGATGCTGGGAGCCGACGAGTTCTCCTTCGGAACCTTGCCGCTCATCGTGCTGGGTTGCGTGATGATGCGCAAGTGCAACACGAACACCTGCCCCATGGGCGTGGCAACGCAGAACCCCGAATTGCGCAAACACTTCGAGGGACGTGCCGAATATGTGGTCAACTACTTCACCATGCTGGCGCAGCAGGTGCGGGAATATCTTAGCGGGCTCGGTGTGCGTAGATTGAAGGAAATCATAGGCCATACGGAACTCTTAGAGGTCCGTACCGAAGGCATGACGGAGAAGCAGCGAAGCATCGACTTCGCCCGCCTGCTGTACAAGCCGGACACCGACAAGGCACTCTATTGGGACCGGGGCGCCTATACGAAGGTGGGGGGCGTAAAGGACGAAGAGATAATCCGCGCCGCGCAGAAAGCTGTCGACGACGGTGAGGAAGTGACGCTCGACTACGCCGTCAAGAACACCGACCGTGCCGTGACGACGATGCTCTCGGGCCTCATCGCAAGGAAATACGGTGAGGCCGGTCTGCCACCAGGCACCGTCAACATCAAGTTCAAGGGCTCCGCAGGCCAGTCGTTTGGCGCTTTTGCCGTGCGGGGACTCAACATCAGGTTGGAAGGTGAGTGCAACGACTACTTCGGCAAGGGCTTAAGCGGCGGGCGCATCAGCATCCTGCCGCCCAGCCGGAGCAACGACGACTTCAGGGCGGAAGACAATATCATTGCGGGCAACACAGGTCTCTACGGTGCCACCTCAGGCGAGTTGTACGTCAACGGCAAGGTGGGCGAGCGCTTTGGCGTGCGCAATTCGGGAGCCGTCGCCGTGATCGAGGGCGCCGGCGACCACTGCTGCGAGTATATGACTGGCGGACGCGTGGTGGTGCTGGGCAAGACGGGCCGCAATTTCGCCGCCGGCATGTCAGGGGGAGTGGCCTATGTATACGACCCCGACCACACCTTCGACTATTTCTGCAATATGGACATGGTGGAACTTTCGCTTATAGAGGACAGCATCTCGCGCAAGGAACTGCTCGAACTCATCCGCCAGCACTATCTGCACACAGGCAGCGCCCTGGCGGGCCGTTTGCTCGACGACTGGCACCGCTGTCTCGACGACTTTATCCAGGTGGTGCCCATAGAGTACAAACGGGTGCTCGAAGAGGAGAAGATGGCTCGCCTCCACGAGAAGATTGCCTTCATACAGCGCGACTATTAGTTTTCAATCATTTTCAATGGCTATTATGGGAAATCCAAAAGCATTCTTAGAGATACACCGCCAGGAGGCGGGCTACCGTCCCCTTCACGACCGGATACATGATTTCGGCGAGGTGGAACAGACACTCAACACCCGCGAGCGGAAATTGCAGGCCAGCCGATGCATGGACTGCGGCGTGCCGTTCTGCCATTGGGCCTGCCCCTTGGGCAACAAGGCTCCAGAATGGAACGATGCCTTGTATAAAGGTGATTGGGAACTGGCCTATCGCCTGCTGTCGGACACCAATCCTTTCCCTGAGTTCACGGGGCGCGTCTGTCCGGCGCTGTGCGAGAAAGCCTGTGTGCTCAACCGCTTCAACCACGAACCCACGACCAACCGCGAGAACGAGTGCGCCATCACCGAAGCCGCCTTCCGCGAGGGGTATATTCTGCCTGTTGCTGATATAGTGAGGAATGGAAAAAAGGTGGCGGTGGTGGGAGCAGGACCCGCAGGGCTCGCAGCCGCCCAAGCTCTCAACCTGATGGGCTACACCGTAACTGTCTACGAGAAGAATGAGGCTGCAGGCGGCCTGCTGCGCTACGGTATACCCAACTTCAAGCTCAACAAGGCCATTCTCGACCGCCGCATCCTACTGCTGGAGCAGGAGGGAATCAAATTCCGTTATGGTGAGGCTGTTGACTGCGATGACACCTTTGCTGAAGGGTTCGATGCGGTGGTACTGTCCACAGGAACGCCTGCTGCCAGAGACCTGAAGGTGCCGGGACGCCAACTCAAAGGCGTTCACTTCGCCCTGGAACTGCTGAGCCAGCAGAACCGCGTGCTGGCCGGCATGGAGTTTGCCAAAGACGTGCGGGTCACAGCAAAAGGTAAGGATGTGTTCGTCATCGGAGGAGGCGACACAGGGTCCGACTGCATTGGTACGGCTCACCGCCAGGGATGCAAGAGCGTCACACAAATTGAAATCATGCCGCGCCCGGCAGAAGGCCCTGACGACCCGCAGAACCCGTGGCCCAACTGGCCCCGCACGCTCAAGACCACCTCGTCGCACGAGGAGGGATGCACACGCCGCTGGAATATTAACACCCTCGAGTTTCTTGGAGAGAACGGGCGCCTCACCGGTGTCAGGGTGCAGGAAATCGATTGGCAGCCCAATCCCGATGGGGGCAGGCCGCTGATGGTGGAGAAAGGCAAGCCCGAGATCATCAAGGCCCAGCTCTGCCTGCTGGCCATGGGATTCCTCCGGCCGGAGCATCCTCAGTACGCAGAGAATGTCTTCGTCTGCGGCGATGCCGCCAGCGGTGCCTCGCTCGTGGTCCGCGCCATGGCCAGCGGTATGGAAACAGCTAAGAGAATAAATGAATATCTGACGAAATGAAGAAGATTCCAATCACCAAGATGCATGGCTGCGGCAACGACTATATCTACGTCAATGTCATGCAGCATCCCATAGCCGACCCCTCGGCGGCTGCCATAAGGTGGAGCGACCGACACACGGGCATCGGCTCCGACGGCTTGGTGCTCATTGACAAAAGTCCCGTGCCCGAGGCCGACTATTCCATGCGCATCTTCAATGCCGACGGCTCTGAGGCCATGATGTGCGGCAATGCCAGTCGCTGTATCGGCAAGTACCTCTTTGAAAGATGCATTACAGACAAGACAGAGATACGTCTGCTCACCCTTTCGGGCATCAAGACGCTCCGATTGCAGCTTGCCGGCAGCAAGGTGCAGTCCGTCACCGTCGACATGGGCGAACCGGTCTTGGAAGACCATGCGCTCTTCGCAGCTTCCCCCGACTTGAAAAGTGGCACCTTCGTGTCGATGGGCAATCCGCATTACGTCATCTTCACCCACGATATCGACCAGGTGGGCGCGACAGGACCCCTTCTCGAAAACCATCCTGTCTTTCCGAAGCGGTGCAACATCGAGTTTGCACGCATGGAACCCGACGGCAGTATACGCACGAGGGTATGGGAACGAGGCAGCGGCATTACACAAGCCTGCGGAACGGGAGCCTGCGCCACCGCTGTAGCCGCCTGTCTGGGCAACCGTGCCGGGCGCAGGAGTAGTATCGTAATGGACGGCGGCACGCTCCATATCGAGTGGCGCGAAGCGGATAACCACGTCTATATGACCGGCCCCGCCGAATTTGTATTCGACAGTGAAATTGAAATGTAATAAAACAACAACAATATGGCGTTAGTAAACATCCACTTCCTCAACCTGCAGAACAACTACCTCTTTGCCGACATCGCCAAGAAGGTCAATGTCTTCAAGGTGATGCACCCCAAGGCCGATGTCATCTCGCTCGGTATAGGCGATGTCACCCAACCGCTCTGCCCGGCCGTCGTAGAGGCTATGCACAAGGCGGTCAACGAGATGGCCACAGCCGACGGCTTCAGAGGCTACGGTCCCGAACAAGGGTATGAATTCCTACGCAAGGCCATCCTGAAGAACGACTTCCAGCCCCGCGGCGTCCGACTCAGCCTCGACGAGGTGTTCATCAATGATGGGGCCAAATCGGATACGGGCAATTTCCAGGAACTCCTCCATTGGGACAACTTCATCGGTGTCACCGACCCCATCTACCCCGTCTATATCGACTCCAATGTGATGATAGGCCGCTGTGGCACTTATCGCGACGGCCGATGGACCAATGTGCGCTACATGCCCACCACTGCCGAGAACGGCTTCGTGCCCGACCTGCCCAAGGGACGGCCGGTGGATGTCATCTACCTCTGTTTTCCCAATAACCCTACGGGCACGGTCATCACCCGGCAGGAACTGCGCCGCTGGGTGAACTATGCCCTGAAGAACGATGCCCTCATCCTCTTCGACGCCGCCTATCAAGCCTACATACGCGACCCCGACATCCCTCACAGCATCTTTGAGATTCGAGGTGCCCGCAAATGCGCCGTCGAGTTCCGGTCGTTCTCCAAGACCGCCGGCTTCACAGGGGTGCGCTGTGGCTATACCATCGTGCCCAAAGACGTGAGCGTCTCTACCTTCGAGGGGGAGCGCATTCCGCTCAACCAACTCTGGCTGCGCCGCCAGTGCACCAAGTTCAACGGCACCAGCTACATCAGCCAGCGGGCCGCCGAGGCCATCTACTCGTCCGAGGGCAAGGAGCAAATACAGCAAACCATCGACTACTACATGCAGAATGCCGCCCGCATGCTCCGTGTGTTCAGGTCTTTGGGCTATGAGTGCTACGGCGGTGAGAATGCCCCTTATATCTGGATGCGCACACCCGACGGCACCACCTCGTGGCAGTTTTTCGAAGAACTGCTCTATGGCGCCAACGTGGTCTGTACGCCGGGTGTCGGTTTCGGCCCCAGCGGCGAGGGATATGTCCGCTTTACCGCCTTCGGCAGCCATGAGCGCACCGAAGAGGCGCTGCGGAGAATAGAGAAATGGAGCAAATAGGATATCAACAACTAACACATACACGATTATGGAAACACTTAGATTTCAGGTAGTAGGCGAGGCCTTCAAGAAAAAGCCGCTCGCCGTGATAACACCCTGTGAGAGACCGGCAAGGTATTTCGGCTGCAAGGTCTTCAACCGCGAGAAAATGTACAAGTACCTGCCCAAGGACGTGTACGCCAAGATGATGGAGGTGATGGACAATGGCGCGCGCCTCGACCGCGAGGTGGCCGATGCCGTGGCCGCCGGCATGAAGCAGTGGGCCATCGACTGCGGCGTGACGCACTATACCCATTGGTTCCAGCCGCTCACCGAGGGCACTGCCGAGAAGCACGACTCGTTTATCGAGCACGACGGAAAGGGCGGCATGGTCGAGGAGTTCACCGGCAAGCTGCTCGTGCAGCAGGAACCCGATGCGTCTTCTTTCCCCAGCGGAGGCATCCGCTCTACCTTCGAGGCACGAGGCTATTCGGCTTGGGACCCCACATCGCCGGTCTTCATCATCGACGATACACTCTGCATCCCCACGGTGTTTATCTCCTACACCGGCGAGGCGCTCGACTATAAGGCTCCGCTGCTGCGGGCCCTGCACGCCGTGAGCGTAGCAGCCACCGATGTGTGCCACTACTTCGACCCGAGTGTGAAAAAGGTGACATCGAACCTGGGTTGGGAGCAGGAGTATTTCCTCGTGGATGAGGGACTCTATTCGGCCCGTCCCGACCTGCTGCTCACCGGCCGCACACTGATGGGACACGACTCGGCCAAGAACCAGCAGATGGACGACCACTACTTCGGCGCCATACCCGAGCGGGTGGCGGCCTTTATGCGCGAACTGGAGATACAGGCTCTCGAACTGGGCATCCCCTGCAAGACACGCCACAACGAGGTGGCGCCCAACCAGTTTGAACTGGCTCCCATCTACGAGGAGACCAACCTTGCCGTCGACCACAACATGCTGCTCATGTCGGTCATGAAGCGGGTGGCCCGCAAGCATGGCTTCCGTGTGCTGCTTCACGAAAAACCCTTCGCCGGCATCAACGGCAGCGGCAAGCACAACAACTGGAGCCTATCCACCGACAACGGCGTGCTCCTCCATGCTCCTGGCAAGACGCCTGAGGCCAACCTGCGCTTCGCCACCTTCATTGTGGAGACATTGATGGGTGTGTGGCGGCACAACGGCCTGCTCAAGGCCAGCATCATGAGCGCCACCAACGCCCACCGACTGGGCGCCAACGAGGCGCCGCCCGCCATCATCTCCTCGTTCCTCGGAAAGCAGGTGAGCGAGCTGCTCGACCATATAGAGCATGCCGATGTGGCCGACATCCTGGCCATGGCCGGCAAGCAGGGACTGAAAATGGATATTCCCGAGATTCCCGAGCTCTTCATCGACAATACCGACCGCAACCGCACCTCGCCCTTCGCCTTCACCGGCAACCGCTTCGAGTTCCGCGCCGTAGGCTCCGAGGCCAACTGCGCCTCGGCCATGATAGCCCTCAACTCGGCCGTGGCCGAAGCCCTCGTCTCGTTCAAACAGCGTGTCGACCGGAGAATAGCCGAAATATCCAAGAACACGGAGTTCTCCGACGGCCATCACAACCCGGTGATGCACGCCATTATCGATGTGCTGCGCGAGGACATCAAGACCTGCAAACCCATCCGCTTCGACGGCAACGGCTATAGTGACGAATGGGTGGAGGAAGCTGCCCGCCGTGGCCTCGATGTGGAGAAGTCCTGTCCGAAAATCTTCGAGCGTTATCTCGACGACTCCAGCATCCGCATGTTTGAGAGTCTGGGTGTGATGACCCGCAAGGAACTGGAAGCCCGCAACGAAGTGAAGTGGGAGACCTATACGAAGAAAATACAGATTGAGGCCCGTGTGCTGGGCGACCTCTCGATGAACCACATCATCCCCGTCGCCACGCGCTACCAGACGCAGCTCTTGCAAAACATCTGCAATATGGCTGCCGTATTCCCCGCCGACACAGCCGACAAACTCTCCGCCCGCAACAAGCAGATTATAGAGGAGATAGCTGAGCGCACGAGCGCTATCGAGAAGGGGGTGGACGATTTGGTGAATGCCCGCAAGGTGGCCAACAAGATAGAGGATGAGCACCAGAAGGCCGTGGCTTACCACGACACCGTGGAGCCGAAGCTCGATGACATACGCTATCAGATAGACAAGCTGGAGCTGATTGTCGACGATAGTCTCTGGCCACTACCGAAGTACCGCGAACTGCTGTTTATTAGATAAACCGCTATTGACGTAGATGCGAAGAGGGGACTCAAAATATTGAGCCCCCTCTTGATGTTTTCTGCCGGTAGTCACTTACTTGCTCATCAGTTTTTCAATCGATGCGATTACGTTGTCGGGCAGCGCGGGAACGCCCTTCTGCCGTTCATATTCCTTCAGGTCCTCATACGTCATATTCACCTTGTTGTCGCGCTTTTTCTCTTTCAGTTCCTGCTTGGTCACATAGGCGCGGTCGGTGGCGAAGACCTCTACCCAAATGCGGGTGTGTACGAATTTCTTGTCTATCTTGCTGTACCGGTCATAGTCCACATGAACCTGTTTCGACACGAAGTCGGCCACACCGCAGTGGCCGTCATCGTCGATGTTGTAGACCATGTATCGGGTCGACACGCGGTTCTTCTCTTTTTCCTTCTTTTCCTCCCGCTTCTTAGCCTGCTTTTCAGAGTCGTTGTCGGCATGGTAGAGGTTGTTGTACACCTCATTGTCGATGGAGAGTCGGCGCTGGTGGTCGTTGAGGTCGTCCACCATATAGCCCACGATGCTGTCATTGTATTTTATGCTCTTTCGGGTATCGGTTTCCTGCTTTAGGGTGAATTTGCCCCGTTTCTCGCTGGTGCCTAAGCACAGGTTCTGTGTGCTCAGGTCGGAGTAGCTGCTGAAAAGTCCGCCCAACAGCTTGTCGAGGGTGAACTTCAGGATGCCGAATTCCGCCTTGGAGAAGTGGTCGTGGCTCGCCGACACACTCTTCTTCCGGATGTTGTACTCATTGTCGGTCACACCGGAACGGTAGTATACCAGGGTGTCGTCTTTCATGTATATCACGCGGTAGTAGGTCTGCACGTAGATTTGCTCTTTCTTGCTCACGGTCACCTCGGGCAGTTCGAAACTGCCGTCCTGCAGCACGATGCGGCCGTCTTGCGGCAGCGAGCTCACCGTCACCACCTGCGGACTGAAGGCCACATGGGTGATGCTGATGCTGCGGGCTCCGCCCACGTCGGCCAGGAAGCCTTGCAGGTCGGTGGTGCCGATAATCTTGCCGTTGTCGGCATTGGCCACGCTGGCGTAGCCCACGGGGTTGCCTTCGGTGTCAACGGTCTGTATCTTTTGTGCCTGAGCGCCAACAGCGGTCAGGAGAAGGATGGCGAGCAGCAGGATGCTGTTACAGAGTCTTCTGATTTTCATGTTTTATGCGGGTGTTAGTTGTTTTCTTCGTGCAAATGTAGTGAAAAAAATGCACATTTGGCTCAGTGTGCCGTTTTTTTTACAAAAAAGGCCGCTCCCCGGCAGGAGCGGCCACATGAATGGTGTATTTACGGCCCGAAGGCCTTTTTTCGTAAGTATAGGCATCCTCTGCACCCTCTGCATGGGATAGTAAGCCGTTTTTATCGTCATCCTGACATCTTTTCCCTTATATGGAAACGGAAATGGCCGGTCTGAAAACAACATGCCCGAAGGCACGTTCAGAGAGGAAGTAAGACCGGCTTGGTCCGTCTGTCTTTTTCAGCTATGTTTTGGCTTTTTTCAGCCTTGTCTTTCTGTTATAGGAGCCCATCTCTATGTTCCCCGTTTGCAAAGGTATGCAGATGCTGCGCAGTCTTTTTGCGCAGTCATTTTTTTATTTTCCCTACGCCATCACAATATGCAAATATAGGGTTAAAAAAGCTTCCGAAATGCGAATTAAGGAGTTTTAACAATAAAAATCGCGGAGCCACCGAAGGCCCCGCGATTATTATTGGGTAGTGCCCGTGGGTTAGAGGGCAATCTTGCGAACTTTCACACCTTGGGCGGTGAAGATCTTCACCATCACCACGCCGCTGAGTCCTTGGGTGGGCAGGGTGGCCTGCTGGCCGGCGGTGTGCCATGCGCCGCACAGGGTGCCGGCGGCATCGTAGAGCTCCACACGCTGCAGGTCCTCATCGGCCTGGACGTACAGACTGCCGTTGGCGGCCTTCACGCTCACCTGGCTGTTGTCGGCCAGCTGGAGCACGCGGCTGAACTCGCCGGTCACTTTGACCGACTTAATCTTCAGCGTGTAGAAAGGACCGTAGTAATAATTGTCCTGGTCTTCAGGGTTGGTGTTGGTGCGCAGACCCAGGTAGAAGTCCTGGTCGGCTTCCACGGCCGGCAGGGTGAAGGTCAGGGTCTTCGTGCCGCGGCCGTCGCTGGCGAGCAGCGCCATCTCGTCGGGGTTGTTCACCTCGCCGCCATACAGGTTCACGGCCAGGGTGTCGGCATCGCTGGTCAGCTCATACTCCACCTCGATGGTGACACCGCCGAGAGCGGGCGTGAGGTGCAGCTTGGGTGATACGAGCATGCCCTCGAAGTAGTTCCAGGCGTCGTCCTCGGTGCGGTTCACGCTCAGTGCGTCGCCGTCGATGCGCCACTGCGTGAAGTTGCGTGCGGCGGCGTTGTAGCAGGTCCACTGGGCTGAGTCGGCTGCAAGGCTGGTGCACTCATAGGGCAATTCGATTCCCGGCTCCACAGCCTTGATGCTGATGCCGTCGATATGCGTCTCGCCATTGTTGGGCATGCTGTAGTTGTGGAATCCCAGGTAGTAGTTGCCTTCCTCGCTGACGGTGAAGCGGTTCACATGCTTCCGGTAGGCGGGACGTGAGATGTCGATGTCGTCATATTTTGCCATCTGCTGGGTCATGGCCTCAGGGGTGCGCTCATTGCCCAGCATCACCTCATAGCTCTGGTTGTACTCCTCGCCCGAGAAGTAGGTGCGGCCGCGGTGGAAGAAACTCAGCTCATATTCGCCGGCGGGCATGTGGATGGCCTCGGAGTAGGCCCAGTCGTTGCTCGGGTTGCCCTGGTAGTTGGTGTGCTTCAGGTCTTTTTCGCCGTCGTAGCAGAAGTAGAAGTCTTCGATGTTCCAAGCAGAGCTGCCGCTCTCGTCCTCGCGGGTGAAGCTCCACTGCTGGTTGCGGCTGTCGTCGTTGAAGGCGTAGTCGTAGGGCAGTTCCTGGGCACCGTAGTGCTCGATGTACTGTCCGAGGGCCATGTCGTTCTGGGTGTCTTCGCCGATGGCGGTGATGACCTGTCCCACAAGCTGGTAGCCCTGTCCGGGTGTGGAGATGTCGGCCTCCTGCTCGAAGGTGTAGTAGAGGGTGTCGCCGGGCTGCACCTCTTCGGCCACCGTCTCTTCTACCTCAGCGGGTTCGCCGTATACGTTGCCCTGGCCGTTGTTGGTCACGGGGTAGCAGAAGTATTTCACGGTGATGTCTTTCTGCGGGGTCAGGCCGTGGTTCACATAGGAGAGGGTCACCTTCGAGGTGGTCTTGTCGTAGCCGCTCTCGGTGTCGAAGGTGGTCTGGTTGATGCACAGGTCTTCCTCATCGTCTATCTTGATGTTGTCTATCACAATCTGGCTGCCCTGGCCGGTGGTGCGGAAGGCGAAGTAGTAGACCCCGTCTTCGGGCACGTTGATGAGCTTGTAGCCGTTCAGCCAGCCGGTGTTGGTCACTTGCTTCTCGAAGAGCTGCTCGCTGAGACCATCTGCCGAGGGCTGGGTGCCGCAGAGCAGCTCCAGGGTCACGTTGCCGGCATTGAGGGCGGCATAGTAGAACGACACGCGGTGGCGGCCCTTGGGCATCTGGATGGCAGGCAGCACAAGGTAGTCGTTGTGTGAGCTGTAGCCGTCGGGCGAGGCAGCCACGGCGTTGCCGTCGGTGAGCGAGCCGAACAGCCACGAGGCACCGTCGCCGTTGGCGTCGATGGTGGCGAAGAGGCTGTTGTCGCCGTCCAGACCGTTGTGGTAGGGGAAGGCGAGGGGCTCGTAGAAGGTGACCATGGTCTCCACCATGTCGTTGGCCTCATTTCCGTCGCCTTCCATCTCCACCCACACACCGAGCGGACCGGTAGTGGCCTCGGTGGGGCGGAAGGTACCCTCGAAGGTATAGTCCACCGACTGTCCGGCGGCCAGGGTGCCTTCGTAGGTCTCCTTCACCTCATTGCCGTCGGCATTGTAGCAGAACACGGGGTTCTGGGCGTCGAAGGGCGACACGTTGGTGAACCGTGCCGTGACGGTCACGTCCTGGCCGATGGCCATCTTGTCGGTGGCCGGTGAGAGAATCTTGGAGGCAGCCACGTCGAGCACGGCGGGACGGAAGCAGATATTGCGCAGATAAATGGAGCCGTAGTCGAACCAGTCGCCCAGATAGCTGGCGGTGATGTTCAGGCTGGCGGGGCCTTTTGCGGTGAACGAGAAGAACGAGCTGGTGAAGTCGCCGCTCGGCTGGAGCTCCACTTCGCCCAGGTTTTCGGTGGTGCCGTCGGTATAAGTGGCTTTGAAGGAAAGCTTGCTGGCCGAATTGGCGCTGAGGGCATACTCAAAGCTGCAGGTTACGCCCTCGTCGACGGGGAAGTTGATGGTTTTCACACCAAGGTCGCCCATCCAGTTGGTCGACTTGCCGCTCATCACAAACGAATGGGTCGTGGCGTCGTACATCCAGCCCATTCCCCAGAAGGATTCGGCAATAAAATCGTTTTGGCAGGTCTCGTCGCTCCACTCATAGGGGTAGGGGAGCATGTTCTCGTCGGCAGCAATGCGTGCCGGTGTCTCTGCTGTCTGTGCGGGAATGGTTGTCGATGCCCAGCACAGACCGGCCGCTACGGCCAGAGAGACACTCAAGAGGGTAGTCTTTTTCATGTTGTTGTGTTAAGTAGTTCTTTGGTTAAAAACGCTGCAAAAGTACACCAACTTTTTTGTATGTACAAAAACTGTCTCCGTTTTCTTCACTTTTGTCTATAAAAAAACCGCAAGCTTAGGGGCCTGCGGTCTCGTCTTATGTTTGTGGTCGTTCCCACTACGTCTGGATTTACTCCCAGGTAAGCGCCTCCTGCAGGATGTTGCCGTCGGTCATGGGACTGTCGGCCTCGGTGAAGGCGTTGGCCTTGTACTGCACGCACAGCATGGTGAGGTTCTCGCTGCCGGTGTTCTTCAGCGCGCGCTTGCCCTCGGGCGACACACGCACGATGCTGCCCTCGCTCACGGCAAATATCTCACCGTCTACCTGATACTGGCCCTCGCCCTTCAGGATGAAGTAGAGCTCCTCGTGGGTCTTGTGGGTGTGCAGGAAACCGCTGTCCTGACCCGGAACGAGAGTCTGGAAACTGAACTCGCAACCGGTGGCGCCCAGGGCCTGACCGCCGAACACCTTGCCTTTGAGCACGGTGGGTCCCATGGGAAGCTCGTGCTCTATAATCTCGTCTATACGGCCCACGCTCACAGCGCAGTAGTTCTTGCCACTCTTAATCGTTTCAATAGTCTTCATAATGCTTTTTATAAATTAATGTGTAAATGTTTTTTTACTGTCTTTTTCCAATTGCACTACAAAGATAAGCATTCTGTTGCTTATTTGCAAGAACATGCTTTTTTGTAAGTAAGTTACTTTTTGGTTTGAAATGCTGATATACAGCGGTTTATTGTAAATTAGGTTAATAAAGATTAACTTTTTGGATTTTCACCCGTTTTTGTGTAAGTTTGCAGCATGAAAGAGATGTTGGCCGAGTATATGGCCTGCCCCATTCGCCATGTAATCGACAAGTTTGGCGACAAGTGGTCGTTGCTGGTGCTCTACAGCCTGTGGCGCAGCGACGGTGGTGTGATGCGCTACAGCGAGCTGCACCGCCTTATGGTAGACTGCTCGCAGAAAATGCTGTCGCAGACATTGAAAAAATTGGAACGCAACCATCTCGTTTCACGCAAACAGTACCCCGAGGTGCCCCCGCGGGTGGAATATGCGCTCACCGACCTTGGCAAATCGCTCATGCCCAGTATTTCCTCATTGGTTGATTGGAGTCTGGAGCATTTCAGCGATGTGACCGATGCTAAAAGAATCTGAAGAGAAACGACAGAAACAAAAGTATAGATGAAAAGAATTTTCTTTACAATATTTGCCCTCTTTTGCACCCTCGCCATGACGGCTCAGCGACATGAGATAATGAGCGACCACATCGCCACACTGCAGGTGGTGGCCGACAACGACTGGCTCACCATGCCCGTGATACGGCTCAACAGCGGACAGCGCATACACATCGAATTCGACGACCTCACCCATCAGTACAACCGCTACGCCTATAAGGTGATACACTGCGAGGCCGACTGGACCGAGTCGGAAGAGCTGTTCGAGAGCGACTACATAGAAGGATTCGCCGACGGCAACACCATCGACGAGATGGAGGAGTCGCTCAACACCAACCAGCTCTACACCCACTACAGCCTCACCCTGCCCAACGAGCACTGCCGCCTGAAAATGAGCGGCAACTACAAAGTGGAGGTCTACGACGACAACGATGACAGCGAGCCTATGCTCACCGCCTGCTTCATGGTGGTGGAACCGGTGATGACCGTGCGCATGGAGGTGACGCCCAACACCGACATCGATGTGAACAAGACCCATCAGCAGGTGTCTATGGAGGTGGCCTACAACGGTTTGCTGGTGTTGCAGCCCGAGCGCCAGATACATACCGTGGTGCTGCAGAACGGACGGTGGGACAATGCGCGCCTGAACGCCAAGCCGCAGTATACCATGGCCGATGGACTGCGCTGGGACCACAACCGCGACCTCATCTTCGATGCAGGCAACGAATACCGCAAGTTTGAGGTGCTCGACACCGACCATCCCACCCTCGGCATCGACCGCATCAGGTGGGACGGAAAGCAGTTTCATGCCTTCGTCTTCGCCGATGAGCCAAGGCCCAACTACCTCTACGACGAAGACGCTAACGGCGCCTTCTACATACGCAACAGCGACAATATAGAGAACAACAGGATTTCCGACTATGTGCAGGTGCACTTCCAGCTGATGTGCCCGCAGCCCGTGAGCGGCGATGTCTATGTGAACGGCGTGTGGACCAACGACCGTTTCCTCGAGCAGTACCGCATGGAGTACGACTACGGCAGCAGCAGCTACCAGCTCACCCTGCCGCTCAAGATGGGCTACTATTCCTATCAATATGTGATGCTCGACGCCGACGGCTTCGCCCAAGTGATGCCCACCGAGGGCAGCTTCTTCCAGACCGAGAACGAATACTACGCCCTCGTCTACTACCGTCAGCAGGGAGGACGCACCGACCGCCTCGTGGGCTATCAGAAAGTACGCTACAAGTGAGCCGAAGCCCCTGCGGTGCGCAAACAAAAGTAAAGTGGACAATTTTTCAGTTTAATAATTCTTAATTTAATATTATTTAGAGCCTATTTTTCGCTCAATACATACCGAATGTTGTAATTTTGTACTTCAAAACGGGCACACCCTGCGGGGAAACGTGCCGAAAAAAGCAAACAATAACTACAAAATACAGCATTTATGGCAGAATCAATTGATATCCGTGAACTGAACCTGCGGATTGAGCAGCAGAGCGCATTCGTATCCAATCTCACCATGGGAATGGACCGCGTCATCGTGGGACAGAAACACCTGGTCGACTCACTACTGATAGGACTGCTCAGCGACGGGCACATCCTTCTGGAAGGCGTGCCCGGACTGGCCAAGACCCTGGCCATCAAGACCCTGGCCCAACTTATCGACGCCAAGTACAGCCGCATACAGTTCACCCCCGACCTGCTCCCCGCCGATGTGGTGGGCACCATGATCTACTCGCAGAAAGACGAGAACTTCCAAGTGAAGAAAGGCCCCGTGTTTGCCAACTTCGTGTTGGCCGATGAGATAAACCGCGCTCCCGCCAAGGTGCAGAGCGCGCTGCTCGAGGCCATGCAGGAGCACCAGGTAACCATCGGCGAGAGTACCTTCGCACTGCCCGACCCCTTCCTCGTGATGGCCACCCAGAACCCCATCGAGCAGGAGGGCACCTACCAGTTGCCCGAGGCGCAGGTAGACCGATTCATGCTCAAGGTGGTAATCGACTATCCCACCCTGCAGGAGGAGAAACTCATCATCCGCGAGAACCTGCACGGCAGTCTGCCCGAGGTGAAGCCCGTGACCACCGCCGAGGAAATCATCACCTCGCGCGCCGTGGTACGTCAGGTATACATCGACGAGAAGATTGAGCAGTATATCGCCGACATCGTCTTCGCCACCCGCTACCCCGAGCGCTACGGACTCACCGACCTGAAAGACATGATCACCTTCGGCGGCTCGCCCCGCGCCAGCATCAGCTTGGCCAGGGCCGCCCGTGCCTACGCCTTCGTGAAGCGCCGCGGCTATGTGGTGCCCGAGGATGTGCGCGCCGTGGTGCACGATGTGCTGCGCCACCGCGTGGGACTCTCCTACGAGGCTGAAGCCAGCAACGTGACGAGCGAGGATATCATCAGCCGTATCATCAACAAAGTGGAGGTTCCTTAATGGACACTTCGGAGATACTGAAAAAAGTCCGTCAGATAGAAATCAAGACCCGCGGACTGAGCCAGAACATCTTTGCCGGGCAGTACCACACTGCCTTCAAGGGCAGGGGTATGGCTTTTTCCGAGGTCAGAGAATATCAGTATGGCGACGACGTGCGCGACATCGACTGGAATGTCACGGCGCGCTTCCATCATCCCTATGTCAAGGTGTTTGAGGAGGAGCGCGAACTCACCGTGATGCTGCTCGTCGATGTGAGCGGCTCGCTCGACTTCGGCACTGTGAACCAGACCAAGCGCGACATGGCCACGGAGATAGCCGCCACGCTGGCCTTCAGCGCCATACAGAACAACGACAAGATAGGCGTGGTGTTCTTCACCGACAAGGTGGAGAAATACATACCGCCCAAGAAAGGACGCAAGCACATACTCTACATCATACGAGAGATGCTCCACTTCAAGCCCGAGAGCACGCGCACCGACGTGGGGCAGGCCGTGGAGTTTCTCACACGCGTGATGAAACGGCGCTGCACCGCCTTCCTGCTGAGCGACTTCTTCGTGCGCGACTCGTTCGAGGATGCACTCACCATCTGCAACCGCAAGCATGATGTGGTGGCCATACAGATCTACGACCGCAGGGCCAAGGAACTGCCCAACGTGGGACTGATGAAGGTGTACGACGCCGAGACCGGCCATGAGATGGTGATCGACACCAGCAGCCGGCGGCTGCGCCAGGCACACACCGCCTACTGGCTGCGCCGGCAGAGCGAGCTGCGCCAGGTGTTCTCCAAGTGCCGGGTGGACCATGTGTCCATCGCCACCCATGAGGACTATGTGAAGATGCTGCTCATGCTCTTCAAGATGAGAGCCTGACAGCCAAAACAGAGAGAAACAATGAGAAAAAGACTTTATACCGCAGTCTGTGCCCTGTGCATCGCCCTCTGCGCCGCCGCGCAGGTGGGTGTGGAGTCGGTCATCGACTCCGTGCAGATTTTCATAGGCGAGCAGGCGCATCTCACCCTCACCGTGGCCATGAAGGAGGGACAGCACGCCGCACTGCCCTCGTTCGCACCCAGACAGTATATGGTGCCGGGCGTGGAGGTGCTCGAACAGGCCGACGGCGATACCGTGCGCTTGAGCGACGGCACCGTGAAGGTGTCGCGCCGCTACACCCTCACCTCTTTCGACGACACGCTCTACTACCTGCCGCCCCTCACCGTGAAGGTTGACGGTAAGGACTACACCGCCAAGACACCGGCCCTCAAGGTGCTAACCCTCGAGGTGGACACCCTGCACCCCAACCAGTTCTTCCCGCCCAAGGACATTCAGGACAACCCCTTCCAGTGGAGCGACTGGAGCGGCATCTTCTGGCTCAGCCTGCTCGGACTGCTGCTCGCACTCGTGGGCTACTACCTGTTCCTGCGCCTGCGCGGCAACAAGCCCGTGATAGCACGCATACGCTTCGTGAAGCGCCTGCTGCCCCACCAGAAGGCCATGAACAGCATAGCCCAGCTCAAGGCCGAGCATGCCAGCGGCAGCGAAGACCAGAAGACCTACTACACCCGGCTCACCGACACGCTGCGCACCTATCTGCAGGAGCGCTTCGGCTTCAACGCCATGGAGATGACCTCGGCCGAGATCATCGACCGCCTGAAGAAGGAAGACAGTAGCAAGATAGCCGAACTGGTGGAACTCTTCCAGACCGCCGACCTGGTGAAATTTGCCAAATACTCCACACTCATCAATGAGAACGACCGCAACATGGCCTATGTGGTGGAGTTTATCGAGACCACGAAGAAAGAGAACGAACCTACCATAGAGCGCATAGAACCCACCCTCACCGACAACGACCTGCGCACCCGACGCGCGCGCCGTGTGCTGAAAGTGGTGATAGGCGTGGTGGCCGCCATACTGGCCGTCATCATGGCCTATGTGATATGGCAGATAATCCTGTTGCTGGCATAAGGCGCCCGGCGCCGGCCACCGACCAACCAAACAGAGACCATGCAATTTGTAGACAAAGAATACTTCCTGCTCCTGCTGCTGGTGATACCCTACCTGCTGTGGTATTTCCTCTTCAGGAAGAACACGGAGCCCACCATGCGCATGAGCGACACCTATGTGTACCGCCATGCGCCCAAGAGCTGGCGACAGCGCATGGAGCATGTGCCCATGCTGCTCCGACTGCTCGCCTTCACCCTGCTCGTGTGCGCATTGGCACGGCCGCAGACACACACCGCCTGGGGAAGAAAGTCGGTCGAGGGCATCGACATCATGCTGGCCATGGACGTGTCTACCAGTATGCTCGCCGAGGACCTGCGGCCCAACCGCCTCGAGGCGGCCAAGGACGTGGCGGCCGAATTCATCTCCGGACGACCCGACGACAATATCGGACTCACCATCTTCGCCGGAGAGGCCTTCACACAGTGCCCCATGACCACCGACCACGCCGCGCTGCTCAACCTGCTGCACAACGTGCGCACCGACATAGCACAGCGCGGACTGATACAGGACGGTACTGCCATCGGTATGGGACTGGCCAACGCCGTGGGACGACTCAAGGACAGCCCCACCAAGAGTAAGGTGGTGATACTGCTCACCGACGGTTCCAACAACCAGGGCGACATCTCGCCCATGACGGCCGCCGAGATAGCACGCAGCTTCAATATCAGGGTCTACACCATCGGCGTGGGCACCAACAAGACGGCACGCTATCCCATCTCGGTGGGAGGCACCGTGCAGTATGTGAACATGCCGGCCGAGATAGACGTGGAGACGCTGCGCAACATAGCGGCCACCACCGACGGCAACTTCTACCGCGCCACCAATACGGCGGAGCTGAAAAAGATATACAAAGACATCGACCAACTGGAACGCACCAAATTCGACGTGCAGCGGTTCAGCCGCCGCTACGAGGGCTTCCTGCCCTTCGTCATCGGAGCCGCACTGGCCCTCATCATCGAAATACTGCTGCGCACCACACTGCTGCGGCGAATACCGTAGGCACTGAAGGTCGAAAAATAACTATGCAACCATGTTCAGATTCGAAAACCCGATATTTCTCTACCTCCTGCTGCTGATACCGCTGCTGGCACTTGTGCGCTATCTCTATCAGCGCGACAGGAAAGCCAAGATAAAACGCTTCGGCGACCCCGACCTGCTGCAGACCATGATGAGCGGCGTGTCGAAATACCGGCCGGCCGTGAAATTCTGGCTCCTCGAGGCCGCACTCGCCCTCTTCATCGTGATGATGGCGCGCCCCCAGTTCGGCAGCCGCATTCACCGCGAGAAACGCCAGGGCATTGAGGCCATGATATGTATGGACATCAGCAACTCCATGCTGGCCGAGGATGTGGTGCCCTCAAGACTCGACAAGAGCAAAATGCTCATGGAGAACCTCGTAGACCACTTCGACTCCGACAAGGTGGGACTCGTGGTCTACGCCGGCGACGCCTTCGTGCAGATGCCCATTACGGCCGATTATGTCTCGGCCAAGATGTTCATGCAGAACATCAACCCCTCGCTCATCGCAGCACAGGGCACCGACATAGCCACCGCCATCGACCTGGCCATGAAGAGCTTCACCCAGGACGAGAAGGCGGGCAAGGCCATCATCCTCATCACCGACGGCGAGGACCATGAGGGGCAGGCCATGGCCGCCGCACAGGCCGCCAAGGAGAAAGGCATCAGGGTGTTCATCCTGGGCATCGGCACCTCGAAGGGAGCACCCATCCCCATGCCCGACGGACACTACCTCACCGACCGCAGCGGTGAGACTGTGATGACAAGGCTTAATGAAGATATGTGCAAGGAGATAGCCGCCGCAGGCAGCGGCACCTACATACATGTGGACAACACCTCCAACGCCCAGGAAATGCTCGACGACGAAATACTCAAGATGCAGAAGGGCGAGGTTTCGACAGTGGTCTACAGCGACTACGACGAGCAGTTCCAGGCCGTGGGCATCATTGCCCTGCTGCTGCTCATCATCGAGACCGTGGTGCTGGAACGCCGGCGCGACTGGCAGAACCGCATCAAGCTGTTCCGCCGCGGCACGGCGGCCGCCCTGCTCCTGGTGGTGGCCACCGCCGCATCGGCACAGACTGACCGGCAGTATGTGCGCATGGGCAACCAGCTCTACCGCCAGGGCAAGTTCGACAAAGCCGAACTGGAATACAAAAAGGCACTCTCGAAGAATGAGAACAACCCGCAGGCCCTCTACAACATGGGACTGGTGGCCCTGCAGCAGCAGAAAGACTCCGACGCCGTGGCTTGCTTCAACAAAGCTGCCAAGGTGGAGAAAAATCCGCTGCGGCGCGCCATGGCCTACCACAATATCGGCGTGATCATGCAGACACACCAAGACTACGGACAGGCCATAGAGGCTTACAAGGAAGCCCTGCGCAACAATCCCAAGGACAATGAGACCCGCTACAACCTGGCCCTCTGCCAGCGGCAGAAAAAAGACAACAAGGGCGGCGGCGGACAGAACCAGCAAAACCAGGACAAACAAGACCAGAACAAGGACAAGCAAAAGGACCAACAAGATAAAAAGCAAGACCAGCAGCAGAATCAGCAGCAACAGCAGCAGCCGCGCAACAACCAGATGAGCAAGGAAAATGCGGAACGACTGCTCGACGCCGCCGTGCAGCAGGAGAAAAACACGCAGCAGCGACTGCAGAAAGCCATGCAGCAGTCGCCCAGGCGCAGTCTTGACAAAAACTGGTGATAGAAACTTATGATGATGAGACGATATCTTTTCCTATTGATCGGCATGACGCTCATGGTGCATGCGGCAGCGCAGAAACTTAGCGTACATGCGCCGTCGAAGGTGGCTACAGGCGAAACCTTCCGACTGGAATACTCCATCAATACGGCCGATGTGGGCGGGCAACTGCACATCGGCTCGCTGCCCGACGCCCTCGAGGTGGCCTACGGACCCAGTGTGTCGCAGCAGGAGAGCTACTCGATGGTGAACGGCCATGTGGACCGCTCGGCCTCCATCACTTATACCTATATGATACTGGCCAACAAACCCGGTACCTATACCATCCCGGCCGCCAGCATCAATGTGGGCGGACATACGCTCACCTCGGCACCTGTCAGGGTGACGGTGGCGGGGTCGGCCCATGCGGGCAACAACAACTCCGGACCACGGTTCCACCACGACACCGAGGAGGAACACCACCTGCGCAGCGCAGGAAGTCCCATCACGCAGAAAGACCTCTTCATCAGGGTGAGCGCCAGCAAGACACGGGTGCATGAGCAGGAGCCTGTGCTGCTCACCTACAAGGTGTATACACTCGTCGACCTGACACAGCTCGAGGGCAAGATGCCCGACCTGAAGGGCTTCCACACCCAGGAGGTGCCGCTGCCGCAGCAGAAGAGCTTCCATGTGGAGAAAGTGGACGGACGCAACTACCGCTGCGTCACCTGGAGCCAGTATGTGATGTATCCGCAGATGACCGGCACACTGGAGATTCCCAGCATCGTGTTCAAAGGCATCGTGGTACAGGAAAACCGCAATGTAGACCCCTTCGAGGCCTTCTTCAACGGCGGCTCGGGCTATGTGGAGGTGAAACGCGAGATAGAGGCGCCCGGTGTCACCATCCATGTCGACTCGCTGCCCAACCGGCCGGCAGGCTTCTCGGGCGGGGTGGGGCACTTCAACCTCTCCGCACAACTCAACAAAACTGAGGTGAAAGCCGGCGACCCCGTCACCCTGCGGGTGGTGATAGGCGGCACGGGCAATCTGAAACTGCTCAAGCAGCCCAATGTGGAGTTCCCGAAAGACTTCGAGAAGTACGACCCCAAGGTGACAGACAAGACCAAACTCACCGCCAACGGCGTGGAGGGCAACATGGTGTACGACTTCCTCGTGGTGCCAGGCAACCAGGGCGACTATACCATACCGCCCGTGGAGTTCATCTATTATGACACCGGCACCAACGGCTACCGCACGCTCAAGAGCCAGCCCTTCAATATAAAGGTGGAACCGGGCGACGGCAACGCCTCGTCAGTGTCCGATTTCTCCGACAACAAGAACAAAGACATACACAACATCAAGAAGGGCAAGGCCGTGATGCACAAGCAAGACACCTTCTTCTTCGCATCACCCTGGTACTGGGTGTCTATACTGCTGCCGCTCATCGCCTTCGTGGCACTGCTCCTGGTGTTCCGCCACAGGGCTCTGGAGAATGCCAACATCGGCAAGCGCCGCGGACGCCAGGCCAGCAAGGTGGCTACACGAAGGCTGCGCACCGCCAACCGGCTCATGCTCTCCGAACAGAAAGACGCTTTCTACGACGAGGTGCTGCGGGCCCTGTGGGGCTATGTGGGCGATAAACTCAACATGCCGGTGGAGGAACTCTCGCGCGACAATATCAGCGACCGCCTTGCACAGCGCGGCGTGGACGAACCCACCGTGGCCAAATTCATCGAGGCGCTCGACGAGTGTGAGTATGAGCGCTATGCACCGGGCGACACCGCTGGAAACATGAACAAGACTTTTGAAACCGCCATGACCGCCATCATGAGAATAGAAGACGCCATGAAGGCCGCCCGCAAGCAGAAGACGGGCACCGCCGCCGTGCTCCTGCTCCTGCTGTTCCTGCCGCTCCATGGACAGGCCATCACCAAGGACAATGCCGACGCCGAATACCTGAAGGGCAACTACCAGCAGGCCATCAAAGACTACGAGGAACTGCTCAAGAGCGGCGTGAGCGCCGACCTCTACTACAACCTCGGCAATGCCTACTACCGCACCGACAACATCACACGCGCCATACTCAACTATGAGCGGGCCTATGAACTCTCGCCCGGCGACGAGGACATCCGCTTCAACCTGCAGCTGGCACGCTCCAAGACCATCGACAAGATAACACCCGCATCGGAGATGTTCTTCGTCACCTGGTACCATGCCCTGGTGCATCTCACCAGCGTGGACCGCTGGGCCTTTATAGCCGTGCTCAGCATCATCGTGGCGCTGATACTCGTGCTGGCCTACCTCTTCGCTCCCTCCGTGAGATGGCAGAAGATAGGCTTCTACGGCGCGGCCTCGCTGCTCGTGCTCTTCCTTCTGGCCAACCTGTTCGCCTTTGAGCAGAAACGGCAGTTGGCCAACAGCCGCAGCGCCATCATCACCTCCTCGTCGGTGAATGTGATGAAGACACCCTCCGACAAGGCTGCTTCCGACTTCGTGCTGCACGAGGGCACCAAGGTGAACATCGTCGATACCTCTATCAAGGGATGGAGAAACATCCGCGTGGCCGACGGCCGTGAGGGATGGGTGAAAGACGGAAAGATGGAGGATATCTGAGGCTGACGCAACCACTATGGACTGGCAGACTATCATCGAACTCGACAGACAGATACTCGCTTTCTTCAACGGGAGCGACTCGCTCTTCATCGACGGACTCATGCTCACCTTCACCAACGGCACCACTTGGATTGCCCTCTATCTGGCGCTGCTCTATGTGGTGGTGAAAAACAACGACACCATGCTCCAGATAGGACTGGTGGTGGGATGCTGCGCACTGTGCCTCTTCTTCACCGAGTTCGTGACCGAGGGCCTCGTGAAGCCCGCCGTGGCAAGGCCGCGGCCCGGCAACGACCCGCTCTATATGTATGCCGTGGATGTGGTGAACGACAAGCGGTCGCTCGACTACAGCTTTTTCTCCGCCCATGCCGCCAACACGTTTGGCATAGCCATGTTCTTCAGCCTGCTCATGCGCAACAAACTCTTCACTTGCCTCATGGTGGGGTGGTCGCTGCTCAACTGCTACACGCGCCTCTACCTGGCTATGCACTATCCCTCCGACATCCTGGTGGGACTCTGCTGGGGCGGCATTGTGGGCAGTGCCGTCTATTATGCCTACACCGTGTTTTACCACCAGATGGCACCCAAGCAGAGCTATGTGTCGTCGCAGTACACAAGCACGGGCTATGTGTCGGCCGATGTCGACGTGGTGGCCACAGCGCTCGCCCTCACCTTTGTCTACGCCGTACTGAAGGCGCTCCTAATGCTCTGACAACCAACATGAAAACAATGAAAATGAATCCACAGAAAATAAAGATAAGCGATTACGACTATCCTCTCACCGATGACCGGATAGCCAAGTTTCCCCTGGCGCGCCGCGACGCCTCAAAACTTCTTCTCTACCGACACGGCGAGATAGGCGAGGATGTGTTCTGCCACCTGCCGGAGTATATACCCAAAGGGTCGCTCATGGTGTTCAACAACACCCGCGTGATTCGGGCCCGGCTTCTCTTCCGCAAGGCCACGGGCGCACTGATAGAGGTATTCCTGCTCGAGCCTTTTCTGCCGGCCGACTATGAGCGGGTGTTCCAGACCACCGATTGCTGCGAGTGGCTCTGCATGGTGGGCAACCTGAAGAAATGGAAGGAAGGACGCCTGGAGCGGGTGCTCAAGGTGAAAGGCCAGGAGGTGACACTCACCGCCGAACGACTGGGCGAGCATCATACCAGTCAGCAGGTGCGCTTTACTTGGACCGGCGGCTGCTCCTTTGCCGATGTGATAGAGGCTGCCGGACAACTGCCCATACCGCCATATCTGAACCGCGACACCTGCGAGAGCGACCTCACCACCTACCAGACTGTCTACTCCAAAATCAAGGGCAGCGTGGCGGCTCCCACTGCCGGTCTCCACTTCACCGACGAGGTGCTGGCGCAGCTCGATGCCTGCGGCGTGGAGCGCGAGGAAATCACCTTGCATGTGGGTGCTGGAACCTTCAAGCCCGTGAAGAGCGAGGAGATAGCCGGCCATGAGATGCACACCGAGTACATCAGTGTGCACCGCTCCACTCTGCAGCGCCTGATCGACCATGGGGCACAGGCTGTAGCGGTGGGCACCACCAGCGTGCGCACCCTCGAGAGCCTCTACTATATGGGCCTGCGCCTGCAGCAGCACCCGGAGCTCACCGAGCAGGAACTGCACATCGACCAGTGGGAGCCTTACTCCACAGAGGAGGAAATACCCCCTGTACAGGCCCTGCAGAACCTTGTCGACTGGCTCGACCGCAACGGTCTATCCACACTCAATTCGAGCACGCAGATCATCATAGCACCGGGCTATGAGTATAAGATTGTGAAGATGCTCATCACCAACTTCCATCAGCCCAAGAGCACCCTGCTCCTGCTGGTGGGGGCACTCGTGGGCGAACGCTGGCGCGATATCTACCGTTATGCGCTCGACCATGACTTCCGCTTCCTGAGCTACGGCGACAGCTCGCTGCTTATACCTTGAAAACACTTTTGTGAAACAACGTCAGAAAAAAGAAAAACAATGAAAATAGGTGATATAGTAAGATTTCTCAGTGAGACGGGAGGCGGCGTCGTGGCCGGCTTCCAAGGCAAGAACATCGTGCTCGTGGAAGACGAGGACGGTTTCCAGATTCCCACCCCCGTCAATGAGGTGGTGGTCGTGGTGAGCGACGACTACAACATAGCCAAGGTGCACACTGATGCCGTGCCGGGCATGAAACCCGTGCACCATGAGGAAAAGGGAAAGGTGCGCATACTCGACGATGATGAGGATGACGACCCCTCGGCACGTCCCGTGACCTACAAACCGCCCGTGGAGGAGCGCAAGGGGGGCGACAGCCTCTCGGCCTTCCTGGCTTTCGTGCCCATCAATGCCAAGGAGATGTCTACCACACCCTTTGAGAGCTTTTTCGTCAACGACAGCAACTATTACCTCTCCTACACCCTTCTCACAGCCGAGGGTAACAACTGGAAGCTCCGCTCGCAGGGCGAGGTGGAGCCCAACACAAAGGTCTTCATCGAGGAGTTTGAACGCAGCGTTCTCGGCGAGATGGAGCGCATCTGTGTGCAGATGGTGGCCTATAAAAGGGAAAAGCCGTTCCTGCTGAAGGCGCCCGTCAACGTGAGCCTGCGCATCGACCCGGTGAAGTTCTACAAGTTGCATACCTTCCGCGAGAACGATTTCTTCGAGACACCCGCCCTCATCTATCCTATCATCGAGAACGATGTGCCGGCACGCACCCTCGCCATCGACCCGCAGCAGCTCAAGAAAGAGATGTATACGCCCACACCGCGCAAGAGCGAAGCACGTGTGACAAAAACCGACGACAACGGACTCGTGCGCCGCTACGACGATGCGCAGAGCAAAGGCCATGCACCCAAGGTAAAGGCCAAGGACGATGTGCTCGTGGTCGACCTGCATGCCAGCGAACTGCTCGAGACCACTGCCGGCATGAGTGCTGGCGATATCCTGAAATACCAGGTGGGCATCTTCCACAAGACGCTCCAGGAGCACAGCCGTGAGAAGGGACGCAAAATCGTGTTCATCCATGGCAAGGGCGACGGCGTGCTCCGCAATGCTATCCTCCATGAGCTCAACTACCGCTACAAGCAGTATACACACCAGGACGCTTCCTTTCAGGAGTACGGATTCGGTGCCACACAGGTCACCATACGCTGACCATCAAAAATCAAGGGCTTCCGCGGATAAAGAAATAAAAAAAAATAAATGCTATCTTTGTCATCGAATCAAATCGAAAGCATATGAAAAAGTATCTGCTGCTGTTTTGGGTCGCCATGACCAGTATCTACGCGCTCGCCGCTGATTATCATTCGTTGGAAGAAATACGCGACCAGTGGCGGTCACGCAACATCAAAGTGCCCCAGGGGGGGCAGAATCCCAATATAGTGCAGTTGCTGTCGGCTTTTCAGAACGCATGGGGGGCCTATATGGTCGACGAGGTGTTGGAGTGTGCCAAAGCCCCGCGATTTACCAGCAAGAAGGACGAGGAGCTCAATATAGAAATCATCGTCGACCGCAAGAATGGATACGCATGCCTCGACAACGGCGGCACCGACAGCGGCTATATGGAGACCTGTATGTGGCGTCGCGACAATGGGCACCGCCTCTTTGCCGTTGTCCTGGGACAGCCCGTCGACCCGATGATAGAGTTCGTATGCTTCTACGACTACGACCCCAAAACCTCCACTCTGTATCCAGAGGATGGGCCGGAGCAGGAGTTCCGCCCGCTCAGCAAGGACGCCGAAAAAAGCTACAGCCTGCCGCGGAAAGGGAAGGATTTCATTATCAGCGAGTATGAAATCGACCTTCAAGCCAATATCAACCATGTCTTCTCCTGGGATGGAAGCAGGCATCACTTTTCACATGTCAGCATCGATGGCCTGAAATACGGATACCGCTGGTTCAACCCGAAAGAAACGGATTATCTGGTCGAGATGACAAAGATTGCTTTCATCACCCTTCCAGGCCAGGAAGGTCATTTCTATCTGTTGACCGATGACGAGGAAGATGGTATGATAGCCCTCGCCTCCTACAAGGGCGACCTCGAACTGGTGGGTATCAACGACTCCATCACCTGTCATAAAATGACCTTCTATCCGAATGGGGTGGTCACAGAGGCTGAAATCTATCAATACACCAGTTATGCCTACCTCAAGGATGGATATGTATTGCAGATGTTCAACGAGTATCCCTCACAGGAACAAAATGGACCGACCAGGGTCACGTCCGATGGATGGGACGACATGGCAGAAAGTGAAGTCCGTCAGATGTTCAAGTCTCTGGGCCAGCCTCTCCAGATAAAACCGGAGTGGAGAAAGGTGAAACTGACATCATTTCCTTGATGCTGTTATGTTATCAGCATCACAAGTATGCTGATGACGGTAGCGATTGATCAGTCTTCTGACATCCAATCCTTTTTCGGCCATGTTGAATATCGAGCGGTTCTGGAAGTCGATGCAGTAGAACTGGTTATCCCAATCTTGGGCATAATGGTTATCTTTTCAGTACACTTTTAGTATACCTTGCAAAAAAAGAGCGCCCTATAAATCAGTGATTTACAGGGCGCTCTTAGTAGTGGATAGGGGAATCGAACCCCTATGCCAAGATTGAGAATCTTGTATCCTAACCATTAGATGAATCCACCATTATGTCGATTTTAGAAAATCCATGCGGAAGCTGGGGGATTCGAACCCCCGGTACGGTAACCCGTACGGCAGTTTAGCAAACTGCTGGTTTCAGCCACTCACCCAAACTTCCTTACCACGGAATTACCGTGCATTTGCTCTCAAATGCGGTGCAAAGGTAATGCCATTTTTTCATTCCTCCAAATTTTTTGAGGCTTTTTTTTCGCTTTTACTACTTTTTTCTTCTTTTTTGTCATTTTCGCTACCTTCATGGCTCTTCCATCGCCCGTGCAGCACCATGGCATCGCCGCTATCCAGCACCGTGGCATCGCCACACGGGCCTGTCTGCATTATTTCATCAGCCGGTTTTCCTCAAGCGTCCAGTCCTTGCGCTTCGACAGACCGTTGTCGGGGCCTTCGAACATACGGGCGGTGTCGGCATCCTGCTTCAGCTGCCATCCGTGCGCAGACAACGCCGAGTGCATAGCCGATGCGACGGAGGAACTGGTAATAGTCCCCACCTTTATATTTATACTGCACATAGTCGCGGTAGGCTTTCACGCTGTCCTCCCAGTTATCAAACTCATGGTACGTGCTATCCTTCGGACGACGCAAGCTTAAACTTTGTTAAAGAAATAACAGATTGTTACTAATATCAATATTATAATAGTAATTTTGCACTAGAAGTAAAACTTCCACAAAATAATATTAAAATGAAAATACAAAAAGTATCTCAAGCTCTATGCTGTATTGTAATCGGTTTGTTGTGTTCGTTCCTTAACGATAAGACAATAGGCCATTCAGCATCGATTAAATTAATTATTATAGGTATTATTGTGATAGTACTTTTTATATTACAATATAAAAAATAAAGGCAACTATATAGGGTTTGACCCCGAATAACCCAATGCAATCAGAAATGATTGCATTTTTTCATACTATTTTTCTATCAATCTTTAGCATTTGTCTAGCACTAATTAACCTAACAGAACAGCAAGGGTGAGATTGAATTCATGTCCTATGTTCATGCAATGGTTGTGGGTAACACCAAGAAGGACACTCTTGTTCCCATTATCTCACAATTCGTTGAAGAGGGTACTACCGTCTTCACTGACGAGTTGAACGCATACAATGCTCTTGACTCAATGGGTTACAACCACAAGGTATGTGACCACGGTCAGTTGCAGTTTGTCGTTGATGGTGAGGTTTACACCAACAACATTGAGGGATTTTGGAGTCACTTCAGACGTATGATTACCGGCTGCTACCACGATGTGTCAGACGAGCATTTGCAGTCATACATTGACGAGGCTGTGTACCGTTGGAACACAAGAAAAGCATCCCAATCGATCAGAGAACGTATCTTTCACAAACCGTGCCAAAGTTTGTCTCATCATATTTTCCCTATCACCAATAGCCATTCTTGCGATTTCTGTATCTACTGTACTGTTAATAGCGTCTTCTATTGCTTTTAATACTTCTTGTATGTATGTACCTCCATGTTCTTCATTCAAAACACTTTTCACTGATTCAGCAATCAAAGACTATAATGGTCATACTGTAGAAGTGGGCGACCTGTTCGTGAAGGACATTTCCGGTCCTGACGGCAAGCCCGATGGCGTCATTAATGAATATGACCGCGACATCGTGGGCAAGACCGACCCGAAGGTGTATGGTGGTTTCAACACAGACTTCCGCTATAAGAACTTCACACTGAATGCCATCTTCACCTATGCCCTCGGTGCCAAAAAGATCAGTGGCTACTATGAGGACTTGGTAAACAGTGTAGGTCTCTCAATGGCTTCACCTGACTTGGCTGACCGCTGGAGCAGCAGCAACCTCGGTGCAGAATTCCCCAGAGTCATCAGCAACTCCTCCGGCTATAATGGCTACAAACCATCAGATACCGACCTCACCGTTCAGAATTCCAACTATCTACGTTTGTCAACATTGACACTGGCCTACAACTTTGACCGCAGCATCATCAGCAAACTGCATCTGAGCAACCTGCGCCTCTATGCTACAGCCAGCAACCTGTTCTGCCTCACACCGTATAAGGGATTCGACCCGGAAACTGGCGACTATGGCTATCCTCCTGTGAAGACATTCACCTTTGGACTCAACGTTTCGTTCTAATTCACCATTTTATAATTGACAGTTATGATTACCAAGATATTTAAATCCGTATGCGCCGTTTGCGCAATCTGTGGTCTCGCTGCTTGTTCCGACTTTCTGGAGCAGGAGAATCAGACCCAACTTTCAGAGTCGCAGGTACTTTCCGACGTGGAACTGGCCGATCTGAACATGAAGAGCATCTATGATGCCTTTAAGGAAAACTATAAGGACGAACGCTGTTGGGTGCTCCTGCAGGGAACGGACGAGATTCAGGTAGGTGCCCTTCAGGCGAAGGATGCCAACACGGCAGCATGGGACTTCTGCGACGGAGCCATGAACTCAGAGAACGGTTATGTGCGCAATGCCTGGAACTATCGTTGGTCTGTCATTGCCAATGCCGCCAAGATTGTACGTGCCATGAGTGAAGTCAATCCCCAGGCAGGGTCGCGTGAGGAGCAATTGATGGGTGAGGCCGCTTTCGTACGCGGTTTTCTGACCTATCAGGCCACGATGATTTGGGGACGTGTCCCCATCATCGACCAGAAGCGCATTGCCGACGGCACGCTGACCACAGCCCGTCAGCCGCTGAAAGATGTATGGCAGTTCATCATCGACGACTTCATGATGGCAACCAAGGCACCAAGCAAGAACGATGAGGGCCGTGCTACCAGTTATGCTGGATGGACGATGCTCGGCAAGGCTTACATGTCGGCTCCTGAGGAAACAGGCTTGCGTGATTTCGCAAAGGCGAAGGAATGTTTCGAGAAGGTGATGGATGGCACCTATAGCCTGTTGGCCAATTATAACGACCTTTGGGATTATACCAAAGATGCCAAGAGCGAGGTTATTTTCACCAATACATTCTCTTGTGCTCGTGGCTATGCCAATCAGGTACAGTTCCAGATTGGTTCACGTGCAGCCCAGAACTGGTTTGGCGACGCATGCTACTTTGCTGGTTACGATCACTCCGTGCCAACTGTACACGCCTATGAGACTATCGAGAACGGTGGTATCTGGGAGGAAGGTGACACCCGTAAGGACGCCTCTCTGCGCTATGACTTCTCTTACAATGGTGTACAGCCCGACCTCAGCAGCCTCACATGGGAAGGTCTGAGTGAGGAAGACCACGACGAGCTGAAGCCGCACATCAAGAAGTATGAGGACTTCCGTACTGATGCAGCATCTGGGTTAGAGATCAATAACATGTGGCTCTCTGGTAAGAATATCCCCGTACTGCGTTATGCCGACGTGCTGCTTTGCTATGCCGAATGTCTGAATGAACTGGGACAGACCTCGCAGGCTGAGACATATGTTAATCAGGTCCGCACCCGTGCCTTTGGAGGTACTCTGCCTGCAGAGGCCCGTTGGAGCGGGTTGAGCCAGACCGGCTTCCGCGAGCAGATGCAGGATGAGCGTATCCGTGAGCTGTTCGGTGAGAACTGGCGCCGCTATGACCTTATCCGCACAGGTCAGTTCCTGCCTCGCTTGAAGAAGTACAACAAGTGGGCTGCCCAGAGTGTAGCTGCGGGCACCTTCAAGGACTATCTGCAACTCTGGCCCATTCCTCTTACCGAATTGAACCAGAACACAGATATGCGCATCGATGGCAAGTTCGACCAGAACGAAGGATATTAAGGTTTTGATTCATATAAAGCATTTATAGTTAGGTTAAGTTATTATTTCCTGTTAAGGTAAAAGATTGCTTTATGGGATGGAAGGCACGGTTATTTAAGATTGCCGTGCCTTCATTATAAATACTTAAAACGCAAAGAACACAAAAAAGGGAGCAGCCCCACATGAAGCTGCTCCCCTATACTTTCCGATTGATTTCCTTGATGCTATGAAATCTCAATGGCCTTAGCCTCTTTCTTCTCTTCTTTCTTCTCCATCTTCGGCAGAACAACCGTCAGGATACCGTTGTCCACCTTGGCAGAGATTTTATCCTTCTCCACATCCTCAGGCAGCGTATAGTTCTGCTCGTAGTTGGAATAGGAGAACTCACGGCGCAGATAGTGGTTTTTCTTGTCACCCTCCTTGTGCTCCATCTTGTTCTCGATGGCGATGCGGAGGTTGCCTTCCTCATCGATGCTCACACGGCAGGACTCCTTCTTAATGCCCGGAGCGGCCAACTCCATGGTGTAGGCCTTCTCATCCTCCTTCACATTGACTGCCGGTGCTGTTGTATTGGCGCGAGGCATGA
>ONMI01000092.1 GCA_900318915.1 uncultured Prevotellaceae bacterium
ACTTTTTCGTTAAGCCAGATGAGCAATGCAAGCTCGCTTGCGTATTGCCATGGCGAGAAAAAGTAGAATGAAATTCAATAATTTCCCGCGAAGCGGCTCTTCCGCCGGCGATGTGTCGATGAAAAGTGTAATAATAACCCTTTTTAACGCGGAGCGATTAAACTTGCGCGGCGGCGGCGCGTCTATATCATTGTTGCCGCACGGAAATGGGCGGCACGGAATCAGAACACTACATTATATAATTATATGAGAAAAATACTTATGCTGATGTGCCTCTTCGCCATGGCGACGGCGGCAATGGCACAACAGAGACTCATCACGGGACGACTGACCGACAAGGAAAGCAAAGAACCCGTCTCGCAAGCCACACTGCAGTTGCTCAAAACAGACAGCTCGTTTGTGACGGGCGCCATCAGCGACGATGAGGGCAACTTCAGGCTGCAGGCCACTAAAAACGGCAAGTACATACTCCGCATCTCCAGCGTGGGATATACCGACGTGCTCCGCAACCTGACGGTGAGCGACGACAAAGACCAGCGGCTGGGCAACATCTCGATGAGCGCCGACGCCATCATGCTGAGCGCCGTGACCGCCACGGGACATGCACCCAAAGTGGTGCTCAAAGAGGACACCTTCGTCTACAACTCGTCGGCCTACCGCGTGGCGGAGGGCTCGGCCATCGAGGAACTGGTGAAGAAACTGCCCGGCGCGCAGGTGAGCGACGACGGAAAGATTACCATCAACGGCAAGGAGGTGAAGAAGATACGCGTGGACGGTAAGGAGTTCATGACCGGCGACACGCAGACGGCACTGAAAAACCTGCCCACCTCGATTGTGGACCAGATAAAGAGCTATGACGAGAAGAGCGACCTGGCACGCGTGACCGGCATCGACGACGGCGAGGAGGAGACCGTGCTCGACTTCGCACTGAAAAAGGGCATGAACCACGGCATGTTCTCCAATATCGACGCCGCCGTGGGCACCCACGGGCGATACGCCGAAAGACTGATGGGCGCCTACTTCAACGACAAGAACCGAATCATGCTCTTCGCCAACGCCAACAACACCAACGACCGCGGATTCGGCGGCGGACGGTGGGGCGGGGGACAGCAGGGACTGAATGCCGCCAAGATGATAGGTCTGAACTACAACTTCGAGGAGAAGGACAAGCTGAAAATGGACGCCAGCCTGAGATGGAACCACCGCAACGGCGACGTCTACTCGAAATCGTCGAGCGAGAACTTCGTGACACAGAACAAGTCGTTCGGCAACAGCCTGAGCCAGAACTACACCCGGAGCAACTCCTGGGACGGACGGTTCCGCCTGGAGTGGACACCCGACACGATGACCAACATCATGTTCAGACCCAGCATCAACTTCTCGACCAGCGACGGCAACCGCCGACAGACATCGGCCACCTATAGAGACGACCCCTATCTCTATGTTACCAATCCCCTGGCGGAAGACGCCATAGACGCCATGGCCGATGACAGCCTCATGGTGAACTACAACAACAGCGTGAACCTGAGCTACGGCGAGAGCACCAGCGCAAGGGGCATGCTGCAGGCGAACCGCAGGCTGAACAACAGGGGACGGAACGTGACCCTGCGCGTGGACGCCAACTACAGCGACAACGACAACACGAGCCTCTCGTGGAGCGACGTGCACCTCTATGACCCCTACGACCCCGAGGAAAAGGCAAGACGCATAGAGCAGCAGCTGGCCCTGGACTCAACCTACCAGACCAACCGCTACAACCTGACGCCATCGAAGAGCTGGAGCTACAACCTGCAGGCCACCTACAGCGAGCCCATAGCCAAGCAGATGTTCCTGCAGCTGAGCTACCGCTATCAGCACTCGTACAACGAGAGCGACCGCTCCACCTACGACTTCAGCGACATGGGGAGGAATTTCTTCAACGGCATCGTGCCGGCCTACCGCAGCTGGGACGACTACCTGAGCCGCACCGCCGGACCGCTGGAAAGCCATAAGGCCGACTCGCTGAGCCGATACTCGGAGTATACCAACGACCTGCACGACATTCAGCTCACCTACCGATGGATAGACCCCAAATTCCAGTTCAACGCCGGTGTGATGGTGCAGCCGCAGCGCTCGCACTATCTGCAGGACTTCCAGGGCGTGCACGTGGACACGGTGAGAAACGTGACCAACTTCTCGCCCACACTCGACTTCAGATACCGGTTCTCGAAGGTGAGCAACCTGAGAATCAACTACCGCGGAACCACCCAGCAGCCGGGCATGACCGACCTGCTCGACATAACCGACGACAGCGACCCCCTGAACATCAAGAAGGGTAACCCGGGACTGAAACCCTCGTTCACTAACAACTTCCGGCTCTTCTACAACAACTACATACAGAGCCACCAGAAGGGCATCATGACCTATGTGAACTTCAGCACCACCCGAAACAGCATCAGCAACAAGGTGACCTACGACGAGAAGACCGGCGGACGGACCACGAGGCCCGAAAACATAAACGGCAACTGGAACCTGAACGGCGGGTTCATGTACAACATGGCCATCGACACCCTGGGACGCTGGAACATCAACACCTTCACCAACGCCAGCCACAACCACTATGTGGGATATCTGAGCCTGGGACGCAACGCCGAATCGGAGAAAAACGTGACACGCACCACCACTGTGGGTGAGCGACTCTCCTTCGCCTACCGAAACGACTGGCTGGAGGTGGAGCCCAACGGCAGCGTGAACTACACCCACGCCAAGAACAAACTGCAGCCCAACAGTGACCTGGACACCTGGCAGTTCAGCTACGGACTGAACGTGACCGTGCGCACGCCGTGGGGCATGCAGCTGGCTACCGACATTCACCAGAACTCGAGAAGGGGATACAACGACCAGTCGATGAACACCGACGAGCTGGTGTGGAACGCACAGCTGAGCCAGGGATTCCTGCGGGGAAAGGCGCTGACCGTGTCGCTCCAGCTCTATGACATACTGCACGAGCAGAGCAACTTCAGCCGTGTGCTCAACGCCATTCAGCGCAGCGATACCGAGTATAACAGCGTGACGAGCTATGCCATGCTCCATGTGATATACCGCCTGAACATATTCGGCGGCAAGAACCAGATGAGGCAAGGACCCGGCGGACCTGAAGGACGCGGCGGCCGCGGCGGCGGCTTCGGCGGTGGCGGCTGGGGCGGCGGACGTCCCGGTGGCGGCGGTTTCGGCGGAGGAAGACCGTTTTAAGGTGTGTTCTGCACACGACTAAAAATCAAAAATCGCCTCGACATAATTAATAGAACCCACCTTAATAATAAAAAAATCCCGCGAGCGCTCGCGGGATTTTTTTTATTCTTCTTCATCAAAGTCGTCATCGTCGAAGCCGAAGAGGAGGGGATCGACGAAGGCGTCCATCTGGCGGCGGTCGCGCTTGGTGGGACGGCCGGTGCCCCGGGCGCGGTCGACAAAGCCGCTGATGCGGCTCATCTCCAGCAGCTCATACTGCTTGGGGTCGGTCACATTCTCGTAAATCTCGGGCAGCAGTTTGGCGCCCACCCGCTGCTCGATGCACTGCAGCACACGGAAGGAGTAGGTGACGGGCGGCTTGCGCACGCTGACCACCTCGCCCACCTTGAGCGGGCGTGAGGGCTTCACGTTCATGCCGCCTATCGTGACGCGGCCGTTCTTGCAGGCGTCGGCGGCTATGCTGCGGGTCTTGAAGATGCGGGCGGCCCACAGCCACTTGTCTATACGGGCTTCGGACATGAAGAGATGAAAGATTAAAAATTAAAAATGAAAGATTAAAATTGGAAGATTGGAGAATTTAAAGGAGCATTGTCCTTTTTCACGGCTGAGCGGGCTCGGCGGAGCCGGCGCCTTCGGGCGCCGGGGCCTTCGGCTTCTTGGGGCGCGGCGGGCGCTTGTTGAACTGGTTCATCGTGATGTCGATGCCGGCCAGCACAAAGCTCTTGATGATTTCGACGGCGGTGTCGATGGCAGGGTCGAGCACGGCATGCTCCTCGGGGGTGAAGGCACCCAGCACGAAGTCGACCTGCGAGCCGCGCGGGAAGTCGTTGCCCAGTCCGACGCGCAGACGCGGATAGTCCTGGCCTATGAGCTGCTGTATGTGGCCCAGGCCGTTGTGCGTGCCGGCGCTGCCGCGCGCCTTGAGGCGCAGGGTGCCCAGGGGTAGCGACAGATCGTCGGAGATGACGAGCAGGCGGTGCTCGTCGATGTTCTCCTTGTTGAGCCAGTAGCGCACGGCGTTGCCGCTCAGGTTCATATAGGTGGTGGGCTTGAGCAGGAAGAGCTTGCGTCCGCGCACACTGCACTCGGCCACATAGCCGTAGCGGCGGTCGTCGAAAACAATATTGGACGCCTTTGCGAAAGCGTCCAATACCATATAGCCGATGTTGTGGCGGGTGGCGCTGTATTCGGCGCCGGGATTGCCCAGACCCACAATCAGATACTTGTCCATAGGGGGAAGAATGCGGTTTACTCAGCAGCAGCTTCCTCGGCCTGCGAAGCGGCCGACATGGCGGCACGGGTGCGCTTGATGGAGCACACGATAACCTCCTTGCTGGTGGCAATCTCGAGACCCTCGTATGACAGCTCGCCCACCTTGATGCTCTTGCCGATGTTCAGCTTGGTAACGTCGACATCCAGCTTCTCGGGAATCTGCTTGTAGGGAGCAGTGACATTGATCTTGCGGATGGAAAGGTTCAGACGGCCACCGTCGCGGACACCCTGAGCCAGACCAACCAGGTTGACAGGAATACCGATGGTGATGGGCTTCTCGGGGGTCACCTCGTAGAAGTCGACATGCAGCACTGCGTCGGTCACGGGATGGAACTGGAGCTCCTTGATGACGGCCACGTGCTCGGCACCGTCGATGTTAAGATTCACCACGTAGACGTGCGGGGTGTAGATCACCTTGCGAAGGTCGCGGGCGGAAACGGCAAAGGAAAGGGCCTCGGGCAGACCGTTCTCACCACGGCTCTCACCGTAGAGGTTGCAGGGCACCATGCCGGCTTTGCGAAGCTCACGGGTGGCTTTCTTGCCCATCTCGGCTCTCTTGCAGCCGTTCAGATTGATTTCTCTCATAATGGTTGTGTTACTCTAAATTAAGTGAATAAATTGTGATTCGTTATTGCTTAATTCGCCATCACACGAATGCCCTCAAGGGGCCGGTGCGCTAAAAAAGCGGTGCAAAGGTACAACTTTTTTCCGAAACAGAAAAGAAACCGCACTTTTTCGTGTGTTTTTTCCCGAAATAGTGGAGGTTTTTTTACACAATACTTGCATGTGAATGAATTTTTAAGTAATTTTGCATCATCCTTTGGAAACTACAAACGTATCTGATAAGAAACACACAGAAGATTATGATAAACAGAGAACTCATTCGAATCAAGGTGGTGCAGCTCACTTACGCTTACTATCAAAACGGCTCGAACAATATGGCCAACGCCGAGAAGGAACTGCTCTACAGCCTGTCGAAGGGCTACGACCTGTACAACTATCTGCTCATGCTCATAGGCGCCGTGACCAAGGAGGAGGACCGCCGCGCACAGATAGCCACCCAAAGAGCCGAGAGAGAGGGACTGCCCATGCCCAACATGAAGTTTGTGGAAAACCGGTTCGCCAGGCAGCTCGAGGAGAATGACATGCTCATCGACTTCAGGGAGAAACAGAAAATGACCTGGGACGACCACCTGGAGTTCGTGCGCAAACTCTGCAACCAGATAGAGATGAGCCCCATCTACCAGGAATACATGGCCAGCGAGGACGACTCGTATGACGCCGACAGGGAGGTGTGGCGGAAAATATACAAGACGCTCGTGCAGGACAATACCGAGCTGGAGAGCGTGCTCGAGGAGAAAAGCCTCTACTGGAACGATGACAAGGAGGTGGTGGACACCTTCGTGCTGAAGACCATAAAGCGGTTTGACGAGAAAAACGGCGCCGCACAGGAACTGCTGCCCGAGTTTAAGGACCTGGAGGACAAGGAGTTCGCCCGCAAGCTGTTCCGCGCCACCATTCTCAACGCCGACACCTACCAGCGCTACATGAGCGAGACCTCGCGCCACTGGGACTTCTCCAGACTGGCCTACATGGACGTGGTAATCATGCAGATAGCCATCGCCGAGATGATGACCTTCCCCAACATTCCCGTGAGTGTGACCATCAACGAGTATGTGGACCTGGCCAAGGTGTACAGCACCTACAAGAGCAGCGGCTACATAAACGGCATGCTCGACGCCATAGCACGCCACCTGATACACGAGGGACTGCTGCTCAAGACCATGGGAACCCGGCAGAACGGCGACAACGACGACAGTAACAATAATCAACAATAAAACTTCAAGTAAGGAAACAGTATGAATACGATTCTTTTACAGGCTGCACAGGGTGGCGGCGGTATGTCGATGATTATCATGATGGTGCTGCTGTTTGCCATCATGTGGTTCTTCATGATCAGACCTCAGCAGAAAAAGCAGAAGGAGATAAGGGCCTTTCAGAATGCACTGGCCGAAGGCACACGGGTGGTGACCGGCGGCGGCATCTACGGCACCGTGAAAAGAATAGAAATCGAGACCGGTAAGGTGAGCGTGGAGATAGCCAAGGGCGTGGTCATCGAGGTGGACAAAAACTATGTCTTCGCCGATGCCAACGCTGCCAATCCGGCCGTGAAATAAGACAGCATGAGCCCCAAGACCGATAACGTCAGGCACTTCTTGTTGAGATTCATCAACAGGAAGTACCTGACGTTTCTGTTCTGTTTCTGCCTGAGCGGATTCTTCTGGCTCCTGCTCACACTGAACGAAACCATCACCAAAGACCTGCAGGTGCCCGTGACCATAGGACATGTGAGCAACGACTACCACCTGATAAGCGACGAGACGGTGAACGTGACCGTGACGGTGAGCGGACAGGGACTCTCGCTGCTGGGCGTGGCAAGGGGCATGAAGGAACGAGAGGCCGTAATCAACTTTGCCGAACTGGTGAAGAAGGCCGACCTGGACCAGGGGGTGGCCACCGTGTCGGAGAGCGAGCTGCTGGCCACCGTGAGGAAGAAACTGGGCAATGCCAAGGTGACCGACATGAAGCCGAAGGAACTGAAAATCTACTTCACCAAGGGCGAGGCTTTCAAGGTGCCGGTGAGGCTCGTGGAGCCGCACATACAGCCCAAGGAACACTACACGCTCATGAAGACGGAGGTGACACCCGACTCGGTGACCGTGTATGCCATCAAGAGCCTGGCTGACCAGATCAAGGCCGTAGACATCAACTATTTCACCCTCAACGAGGAGACCGACGGCAATGAGAAGACCGTGAGGATGCCCTACAAGGCTGGGGTGAAGTATCAGCCCAAGGAGGTGACGGTGAAGGTGACCACCGACCTGCTCACCGAGGACACCATGCGCGTGCGCATCACGGTGCCGGAAATGGGCAACGGACTGCTCATCAGAACGTTTCCACCCTCGGTGACGGTGCGCTACTCGGTGCCCGTGTCGAGAAAGAAGGAGGCGCGCAGCATAGGATTCGTCGTGGTGCCCAATGCAGACCAGGCGGTGCTGGAGAACGACTCCGTGCTCGACATCATGGTGAGCGAATCGCCCGCCTTCGTGTTCAATCCGAGACTCGACGTGCGGAAAGTGGGATTCCTGAAAGAAAGCAGATAGGGCGATGGGTATGAGAACGGCACTGACTGGGGGCATAGGCAGCGGTAAGTCGTATGTGTGCCGGCTGCTGAGAGAAAGGGGCATCGAGGTGTACGACTGCGATGCCGCCGCCAAACGCCTCATGCGGCACGACGAGCAGCTCAAGGAGCAGCTCAGGCAGCTGGTGGGCGCCGACCTGTATGAGGACGGACGGCTCAACAAGGCGCGCATGGCGCAGTTTATGCTCAGCAGCGAGGAGAACATACGGAGCGTGAACGAGATAGTGCACCCGGCCGTGGGCGACGACTTCCTGGCCTCGGGTGCCGAGTGGATGGAGTGTGCCATCCTCTTCGAGAGCGGATTCGACCGCTATGTGGACCGTGTGGTGTGCGTGTCGGCACCGCTGGAGGTGCGCCTGCAACGCGTGATGGAGCGCGACCATCTGTCGCGCGAGAAAGTGATGGAGTGGATGCGGAAACAGTGGCCGCAGGAGGAGGTGATAGCCCGCAGCCACTATGTGATAGTGAACGACGGCATCGCTCCGCTCGATGAACAGATAGACCGGCTCCTGGACTACGGATTAATCTGATGTTGTGAATATAAACTACGGATTCTTCTGATTTATCTGAAATTAAGTATTCAAACTACGGATTCTTCTGATTTTTCTGATATTGAGGATTAAAACTACGGATTCTTCTGATTTTTCTGAAATTAAGTATTTAAACTACGGATTTTTCTGATATAATCTGAAAAAATCAGTATAATCAGCATTTTATGTTAACAACCAAGGAAAATCATGTTTTTAACACAACTTTAACGTTGTAAAGTATTTTCTTCCGGTTGTAATCATCTCCTATCCT
>ONMI01000050.1 GCA_900318915.1 uncultured Prevotellaceae bacterium
TGAATGAACGCCCTGTATTCGTTATCCGGAAGTGTCAAGTCCGGCAAATCAATCACCCGTCCTTCTTGACGGTAGCTTTACCCTCGCCGACGGAACCAAGGTCCGTACGGCGCTCTTGTACTACTTCTTCTGTCTTCTATGTAATCCTTTCAAAGAACTCTTTCTTTTCCGCTCCCGATGTGCGGCTCGCCGCGTTTTTGTTCGAAAGCGGATGCAAAAGTACGAACTTTCCTGGCTCCCTCCAAATTTTCAGACCACTTTTTTCGAAAAAACATGAAAGTTTTCGGGATTCTTGACATAAATCAGACCAAACAGAGCCCAAAATGGCATTTTTTCAGGAGTGATAGGAGTGTAGAAGTGGCAGGAGTGTAGATATTACCTCTTTTTCAGGAGTGTCTTTTCAGAAGTGTTGACAACCGCATATGTCTACACTCCTGCACTCCTCTACTCCTACACTCATATACCTTATTATATTAATAAAGTTACACTTCAGATTGTCTATTTCAAATAAAATGTCTACCTTTGGCGGGAAATTAAAGAAACGAATCCATCAAAACAACAAAAGAAGATGAAAAGACCCTTCTACCTGCCAATACTCTTGGCCGCTCTGCTGGCCCTACCTGCCTCAGCCCAAGTAAAGAAAGACACGAAAGCCAACACCCAAAGCAAGAAGGCCGAAATGATAGCCCAATATGCCGTTCCCACTTGGGGCGTGCATCCCTGGGCCGGCAAACGCATCGGTTATTTCGGCGACTCCATCACCGACCCTCGCAACAGCGGTTCAGTGGTGAAATACTGGAATTTCCTGGAATCGTGGCTCGGCACCACTTCGTACGTCTATGCCGTAAGCGGACGCCAATGGGACAACATACCCAAACAAGCCGACCAGCTGCGGCAGGAGCATGGCGATGACGTAGATGCCATACTCATCTTTGTGGGTACGAACGACTTTAATGCCGGCATTCCGATAGGCGAATGGTTTAAGGAAACGGACGAGAAAGTGCTGGCCGCCGTGCATGCCCCCAAAGCGATGGCCGACCGCAAAATGCGTACCCCCATCAAAGACAGCACCACCTACTGCGGACGCATCAACATAGCCTTGGAAAAAGTGAAGAGCATGTATCCCGACAAACAGATTGTGCTGCTCACCCCCCTGCACCGTGCCTACGCCAACTTCAGCGACAAGAACATCCAGCCCACCGAGGCCTACCAAAACAGCTGCGGCGAATACTTCAACCGTTATGTGGAATGCGTGCGCGAGGCGGCCCAGATATGGGGACTGCCCCTGATAGACCTGCACAGCCTCAGTGGTCTCCAGCCTATGATACCCGAAGGACTCCGCTATTTCGCCAACCCGGAGAGAGACCAGCTCCATCCCAATGACGACGGTCACTACCGCATGGCTCTCACGCTTTATTATCAGTTGGGCGCCCTGCCGGGAGGTTTTTAAAGTTCCCTCCTCAATACGATAAAAAGCATCGTCCCGGCTGGTTGGCCGGGACGATGCTTTTGTTGTGGCGAAACTATCGCTCCACTGTTGCTTCCAATATACGCACATCGCGGAAGGGGCGGTCGTCGGGGTCGGTATCGAGATAGCTGATGGCCAACACGATATTCATTCCCTCTGTCACTTCGCCGAACACGGTATACTGTCCATCGAGATGAGGAGTGCCCCCCACCCTCTTGTAAAAGTCTCTCACCTCCGGAGTGAGTGTCACCGTGCCGTGTGTACGTTCGTCCATCCGCAGCTGCGTCTTGTCGAGTTGGTCATCGTCGAACCGGCGGCCACAGACGATATAAAACTGGTGGCAGGAAGACCTGCGCTGCGGATTCACCTCATCGCCCTCTCTGGCAGCAGCCAGCACGCCACGCTTGTGAAAGATCTCAGGATAGCGTATTTCCGCCTCGATGGTGCAAGAGTCATCCTCATTGCCCAGTTCCTGTCCGGGCACCGCATTCTTGCTGGCAGGATCGCCCGCCTGTATCATGAAGTCCTTGATGACCCGGTGGAAAAGGATACCGTTGTAGAATCCGCTCCTCACCAACTGCAGAAAATTGTCACGATGCAGAGGTGTCTCATTATAAAGTTCCAGACAGATGTCGCCATGCGTGGTATGCAGCCGCACTTTAGGACGTTTGGGGTCGGATGTGAGCTCATACTTTTCCTTTACCGTATCCACAGCCAAGGTGTCCCAAAGCAGTTCGTCGTCACTCACTGTATCCACTACCTCCACAGAGTCGGCATGAAGCGTTATTTCCTTTATCTCATAATAAGTGCCTTGGGCATGCGCCATGAAGACACATGCCCAGACCAAGAGTGTAGTAAAAAAAGTTTTCTTCATTATTTTCAATAGGCGTGACCACCTTCTTTCAGTTCGTCTTTGTCAATTTTTTTCTTATCTATTGACCACCAGGCGTATACGATGTAAGCCAGCACGAACGGGATGAACAAGCTCACCACCGCCATGGTGCGGAGTGTGAACTCGGAGCTGCAGCTGTTGGCAATGGTCAGACTGCTCTGCAAGTCGACATTCGACGGATAATAGGCCGTGTTGTTCCATCCTGCGCAGAGCAGCAGCACCAGTACCACCAGCACCACCCCGATACCGGCGGGCCAGATGCCGCCCACATAGGTCTTGCTCACGATGGTTCGCACCACACCATAGAGCAGCAGCACCACTCCTACGAGCAGCACGGCAGTGAGATACCACATATCCATGAAATTGTGCAGATATTTCATAGGTTCCATCACGATGACACCTGTGGCAGGATCATAAGCATAGCCGTCTTTCAACAGGGTGCGCACCAAGAAGGCGAGGAAAAGAATCAGGAAAGGCACCACCACCCCCACCAGTCGCACACTGCCGCGGGAGCGTATATTCTCATCGTTCACGTTGTTCATCACGTAGAGCACTCCCAGCACACGGGCCAGGAAGAAAACGGCCAGTCCGAACACAAGATTCCATGGGTCGAGCAGTGCGTCGAGTCCGTGACTGGCATTGGCCCAGCGGCTTATGACCGGTTGGAAACTGTCGGTGATGCTCATTTTGTCGACCACGAAGTTGGACCCGTTGAAGAAGGTGGCCACGGCGCCTCCCAGGAGGAGCGGTCCGAGGATACCGTTGAGAATGAGGCACCACTGGAAAGTCTTTGCCCCGAAGAGGTTGCCCAGTTTGTTTTGGAACTCATAGCTCACCGCCTGCAGCACGAAGGAGAAGAGGATAATCATCCAGAGCCAGTAGGCACCACCGAAGCTGGTGCTGTAGAAGAGCGGGAAGGAAGCGAAGAATGCGCCACCGAACGTGACGAGTGTGGTGAAGGTAAACTCCCACTTTCGCCCTGTGGAATTGACCACCAGCCGTCGCTCCTCTTCTGTGCGTCCGAGTGAGAATATCATGGAGTTGGCCCCCTGTACAAACATCAGGAATACGAGCAGTGCGCCCAGCAGCGACACCAGGAACCACCAATATTGTTGCAAGAATTCGTATGTCATGAGTGTAGTGTGTTAGTCGTTAGTAGAATGATCCGGTCCTTTCTTTATTTGCTTGAAGAGGATATTGATTTCCACAGCCAGCAGGGCCGTGAAGAGCACGAGGAAGATGAAGAAAGTGAGCATCACGGCATTGGAGCTCAGGTCGCTCACCCCAATCCAGGTAGGCATCATGTCCTGTATAGTCCAGGGCTGACGTCCGAACTCAGCCACCAGCCATCCCGACTCACTGGCCACATAGCCCAGCGGCACGAGCACGATGGCCAGCACATGCCACCATCTAATCTTGGCGATGTCTTTCTTATAGGCCAGGAAGAGGGTGAGCGCGAAGAACAGGATGAAGACACACCCCATGCCCACCATGATGCGGAAGGCATAGAAGTTGATGGGAATGAAGGGTACAATCTGGTCGGCACTCTTGATGTACCCGTAGCCGAAATAGGGCATATTCTCCAACATTTCGGCCTTCTTCTGCTCCAGTTGTCCGGCATCGGCCTTCGCTTGCTTCAGTTTCCTGTATTCACCCAGAGCGGTGATGGCCTTCTGGCCGCGCTGTATCTTCTCCGAGAGCGGCAGGGCCACCTGTCCGTCGGGCTGCGTATAACCACCCTTGATAATGTCGTTCACCCCCGGCACAAAGCCATGGAAGTCGTGTGTGGCCATGAAAGAGAGCATGTAGGGCATCTCTATCTTGAGCGGGGCTTCCTGCTCATTGGCATAATCAGGTTGAGCGAATGGATTGATGGCCGCAATCAGCGTGAGGCCCTGGTCCTCGCCGCCATTGTAGAGTGCCTCCATGGCCGCCAGTTTCATGGGCTGCACCTTTGCGATGGTATACGCAGAATGGTCGCCCGTTCCGGCGGCGAGCAGTGAGGCCACCAATCCCACAGCGGCTCCAATCTTCATACTGGCGAGGGCCATTTTATGCTCACGGTTCTTGAGCAGGTACCAGCCCGACACCGCCACGGTGAAGATAGCCCCTATAATCCAGGCAGAGGTAACGGTGTGGCAGAATTTGTCGACAGCAAAGGGCGACAGCGCCACCTCGGCAAACGACACCATCTCATTGCGCATGGTTTCGGGATTGAACTCGCAGCCCACCGGATACTGCATCCACGAGTTGGCCACCAGTATCCACCATGCCGAGATGGTGGCGCCCAGACCGGTGAGCCATGTAGAGGCGAGATGGAATCCCGGTGACACCTTTTTCCACCCGAAATACATCACGGCCACGAAAGTCGACTCCATGAAGAAGGCCACGATGCCCTCGATGGCCAAGGGTGCTCCGAAGATGTCGCCCACGAACCAGGAGTAGTTGCTCCAGTTGGTGCCGAACTCAAACTCCAAAATAATGCCCGTGGCCACACCCATGGCAAAATTCACACCGAAGAGTTTCTGCCAGAACTGCGAGGTTCGTTTCCAGAACTCATCCTTCGTGCGATAATAGCAGGTTTCCATAATGCCCATGATAACGGCAAGTCCCAGTGTGAGTGGAACAAACAGCCAGTGGTAGATGGCCGTGAGAGCGAATTGCGCTCTTGCCCAGTCGACCATACCGGCATCGATGTTAAGAAAGATTTGTTGCGTCATATAAGAACATTGTTGATTTGATTAGACTCACTCTCCGTCGGGCAGTTGCAGGGTCTCCGGTTGCTGGGCCCTTTCCACCATCTGCCCGCCCACATAGTCAGCCTCTCCTCCCTCGGGTGCTTTCTGCTTCAGGAAGTTTGGAAAGAAGAAAAGCTTAAGGATGAAAAACATGATGAAGAGCTTCACCAGGATGATGGCCCAAAGGGTGCGTCCCAGCGTCATCGACCTGAATCCATCATAATACAGATGGAAGACTTTGTAAAAAAAACCTTTTTTCTCCATCATGCAAAGCGATTATGTCATAAAACATCGCAAATATAAAAAAAAATTCCGAAACAGCAAGTGTTTGATAACAAGAAATAAGGTGAAAGATTATAGAAACAGTTTACAATTGTTCCAAATTTCCTAAAAAATCTATTTTTTATAATTAATTAAATAATTCGGGAAAGAAGAATGTTGGAGCAGAAATTGAAAAATAGTACTTTTGCACGAATTCTAAAGAAGACAGAATGATGAATAGACGTAAAGTCACAATTTGTTTATTCCTTCTCGCAGCTGGCACGATGCTCCACGCACAGACCGTGCTCACACTCGACAGCTGCCGACAGCTTGCCCTCCGCAACAACAAGCAGCTCAATGTGTCGCGGCTCAAGCAGGAGGTGGCTGCCGACAGCCGCCGGGCAGCCCGCACCAAATACCTGCCCAAGGTAGACGCCTTCGCCGGCTACGAACTAACCAGCAAGGAAGTATCCATACTCAGCGACAAGAACAAGGCCGCACTGAGCCAGCTGGGCACCTCTGCAGCCACGTCACTCTCAGAGAGCCTGACAGGCCTTATTGGCCAGATGACGAAAGACGGGCTCATCTCGCCACAGACCGCCCAGGCCCTGGGCGGCTATATGGGTGCCGTGGGACAAGGACTCGCCGCCAAGGGCAACGAACTGGGCAACACCCTCAAAGATGCCCTCCGCACCGACACCCGCAACATGTTTGCCGGCTCGGTGATGGTGCGCCAGCCGCTCTACATGGGCGGTGCCATCACGGCATTGAACCGGATGGCAGACATCAACATGGAGATGGCCGCCAATGACATCGACCTGCAGCTTCAGAACACCGCCATCCACATAGAGCAGACCTACTGGCTGGTGGTGTCGCTCCGCCACAAGCAGAAGCTGGCCCAAAGCTTCCACCAGCTTGTGCAGAAGCTCGACACCGATGTACACAAGATGATAGACGAGGGCGTGGCCACCCGTGCCGACGGACTCCGTGTGGACGTGAGTGTGAACGAGGCGGAGATGGCGCTGATGCGGGTGGAAGACAACCTGGCACTCGCCAAGATGCTGCTGTGCCAGGAATGCGGCCTGCCCATGGAAAGCGACATCGTGCTGGCCGACGAGCTGGCCGAAGAACTACACCCCGACACCACCCTGCCCACCGAGAGCAGCCTCACCCTGCACCGTCCGGAACTTCGTCTGCTCGACAATGCGGTGGCCCTGAGCGAGGAAGCCACCCATCTGATACAGGCCGCCTATCGCCCGCAGGTGGCGCTCACCGGCGGCTATCTCATCTCCAATCCCAGCGTGTACAACGGTTTCGAACGCAAGTTCTCTGGTATATGGAATGTGGGTGTAGTGGTGCGCGTGCCGGTGTGGAGCTGGTTTGAGGGCCGCTATAAGATACGTGCCTCGAAGACAGCCACCACCATCGCCGAAATGGAGAAGACCGACCTACAGGAGAAGATAGACCTGCAGGTATCGCAGTGCCAGTTCAACCTGAAAGAGGCAGTGCGCCGTCTGAAGATGGCCGAGAGCAGCGTGGCAAGCGCCGACGAGAACCTGCGCTGTGCCAATGTGGGATTCAGCGAGGGCGTGATGGAAAGCACCGACGTGATGGCAGCCCAGACCGCCTGGCAGCAGGCCCACAGCCAGAAGATAGATGCAGAGATAGAAGTACAATTGTCGCAAGTGGCCCTGAAGAAGGCACTTGGTTATTTACAATAAAAAGCATACCATGTCAGCAAAAAGTCAACACAACAACATCCTTTTAGCCGTTCTCGGTTTCATCACTGTAGTGGCCGTGGTGGCCGCCATCGGCTATTTCACCCTCGACAAAGGCGAGGAAATCATCCAAGGCGAGGTGGAAGTGACAGAATACCGTGTGTCGAGCAAAGTGCCCGGAAGGATTCTCGAACTCCGGGTAAAGGAAGGCGACTATGTGCACGCCGGCGACACCCTGGCCATACTCGACGCTCCGGAGGTGGAGGCCAAGAAAGCCCAGGCCCTCAGTGCGGAGAGTGCCGCCACCGCCATGAGCGACATGGCCGACAACGGTGCCCGCGAAGAGCAGATACGCGGTGCATATGAGCTCTGGCAGCAGGCCGTTGCCGCCAACGAGATAGCCGCCAAGACCTACGAGCGTGTGCAGCACCTCTACAACGAGGGAGTGATGACGGCGCAGAAACGCGACGAGGCGATGGCCGCCAAGAAAGCCACCGAAGCCCAGGTGAAAGCCGCCAAGAGCCAATATGACATGGCTGTGAACGGTGCACGTCGCGAAGAGAAGCGTGCCGCTGCCGCCCAGGTGGACAGAGCCCGCGGCGCCGTGCAGGAAGTGAACTCCTACATCCACGAGACGGTTCAGAGAGCCCAGGCCGACGGAGAGGTGAGCACTATCTATCCCAAGCTCGGCGAGTTGGTAGGCACAGGTTCTCCCATCATGACCATTTCGGTGATGAGCGACCTCTGGGGCACTTTCAACGTGCGCGAGGACCTGCTCAACGGTATGAAAGTGGGCGACACCTTCACCGCCTTCTCACCCGCTTTCAACAAAGAATTCACCATGAAGGTCTCTTCTATCAAAGACGAGGGCAGCTACGCCGTATGGAAAGCCACCAAGACCACCGGGCAGTATGACCTGAAGACTTTTGAGGTGAAAGCACGCCCCGTAGATGGATTTGAAGGCCTGCGTCCTGGCATGTCGCTCATCATAAAACGCTGACCGCCGTGAAAAGGCTGATGCAAGTGCTTCGTATCGCATCGAGAGAGTGCGGCATTCTGATTAAGAATCCCATCTACCTCTTCTGCATGGTGCTGTTCCCTATCACCGTGCTGATGTTCTTTGTGAGCATGATGAAGAACGGCCAGCCTGTGGACATGCCGGTGGGTGTGGTAGACCTGGACAACACCTCCACCACCCATGCCCTGGTGCGCAAGCTCGACTCCTTCCAGAGTTCGCACGTGGTGGGCCACTATGCCACCATGAGCGACGCCCGCCAGGCCATCCAGCGCAATGAGATTTATGCGTTCATCTATTTTCCTGAAGGCACCACCGAGGCACTGCTATCCTCCCGGCAGCCCAAGATTTCCTTCTACTACAGCTATTCGTCGGTCACGGCGGGCGCCCTGCTCTACCGCGACCTAAAGACCATCTCCACCCTCGGCTCGGCTGCTGTGGGCCAGGCCACCATGCGTGCCAAAGGATTTACCGACAAGCAGATAAGCACATTCCTGCAGCCCATCGTGGTAGACCTGCATCCCATCAACAATCCGTGGGTGAACTACAATGTGTATCTGAGCACCATGATTGTGCCGGGCCTGTTCCTGCTGTTCATTTTTCTGGTCACCACCTACTCCATCGGAACCGAACTCAAATTCAACGATGCCAAGCAATGGATGTCGATGGCCGACAACAACATCTACATAGCACTCACGGGCAAGTTGCTGCCGCAGTTTCTCATCTTCGTGAGTCTCTTCATGTTCTACATCTACTATGTGTTCGGCCACCTGGGATTTCCCCATCCCGGCGGAACAGCCCGCCTGGTGGCGCTCAGTGTGCTCACGGTGTTAGCCGCGCAGGGGTTCGGTGTTTTCGCCTTCGGTCTCTTCCCCTCGCTGCGCATGTCGATGAGTATCTGCTCGCTGTGGGCGATGCTCAGTTTCACCACAGCCGGTTCCACCTTCCCCATCCAGGCCATGGACACCCCCATTCAGGCCCTGGCCCAACTCTTCCCGCTGCGCCACTACTACATGACCTACCAAATCTGCATTTTCAACGGCTACCCGCTCACCGATGCCCTCTACCATATAGGCATGCTGGCGCTGTTTGCGCTGCTGCCGCTGTTTGTGGTACACATCATCCGCAAGGCAATGCTCGAATACGTTTACATACCCTAAAGCCATGGCAAAAGACGAACGACTGCTACACAGAATGAACGAAGGCCTGCACGACATGTGCTACATCTGGGCCAAGGAGATGCGCGCCGTGGTAAAAGACGAGGGTGTGCTCATATTCTTTATCCTGGTGCCGCTGCTCTATCCGCTGCTCTACTCATGGGCCTACAACAACGAAGTGACCCGCGAGGTGCCCGTGGCCGTGGTCGACCAGTCGCACTCGGCCCTGAGCCGACAATTCATACGCAGCTACGACGCAGCACCCGATGTGGCGGTGAAGTATCACTGCAACAGTCTCGACGAGGCACAGCGGCTGGTGGGCCGGCAGGTGGTGCGCGGCGTGCTCTTTCTGCCCTCCGACTTTGAGTCGAGCCTGGGCCGCATGGAGCAGACCCACGTGGGTGTATACTGCGACATGAGCATCATGCTCTTCTACAAAGCCATCTACCAGACGGCCACCAGTGTGGCCGCCGTCACCAACTCACGCATCCAGGTATCGCTCTCCGGCCACTACACCGAGCGCGAGGAAGAGATATCGAGCAGTCCGCTCGCCTTCGACGAGGTACCCCTTTTCAACAGCACCGGTGGCTACGGCAGTTTCATCCTGCCCATGGTGCTCATGCTCATCATCCAACAGACCCTTCTGCTGGGCATCGGCCTGTCGGCCGGTACGGCCCGCGAGCAGAACCGCTACCGCGACCTGGTGCCGGTGAGCTCCCACTACAACGGCATTTTCAGAATTGTACTGGGCAAGTCGGCCTGCTATGCCATGGTCTATGCCGTGATGGCCTCTTACCTGGTATTCGTCATTCCTCGCCTGTTCCATTTCACCGCCATCGGCAGGCCTTCTGCCATTCTGGGCCTTCTTACACCCTATGTGCTGGCCTGCATCTTCTTCGGCATGTTCATGTCGTGCGTCATCCGCTACCGTGAGAACGTGCTCATGCTGGTGGTGTTCACCACGCTTCCGTTCCTTTTCCTGGCCGGTATCTCCTGGCCCGAGAGCGGCATGCCAGGCGCCTGGAAGGCGGTGGCTTACCTTATTCCCTCCACCTTCGGTATACGCGGTTTCGTCCGCATCAACACCATGGGCGCCACCCTTTCGGATGTAGGCTTCGAGTACCGCATGCTCTGGATACAGGTGCTGGTATACTTCTTCCTCACCTGCGCCGTCTACCGCCATCAGATTATCAGAGCCCACCGTCATGCAGTGGAGCGCATAGAGCGCACCCTGCAGAAGGCAATAGAGGCAAGAAAAAAATGACACAGCCTGGGAAAAAAGCTAAATGGCTTGGAAATCACACAAGAAGCGGGAGCTGCCACGTGCAACTCCCGCTTCTTGCTGTATAGTCGCTGATGCCTTACTTCTTGACAAAGGCTGCCGTTTTGCCCGTGGCTTTCACACTCACCACATAGACACCCTTGGCGAGCCGGCCTGCCACCTGGGTGCCTTCGGCCACCTTCACGCCCGAAGGAGTGAAGACCTCCACATCGAGCCGGTTGAGGTCGGTCTCGGTGAGCACTTCCTTGATGGCCGTGACCACAGAAGCAGGATTGGAGAGCGGCGACTCTATCCGTCCATCGCCGTAGAGCACCGTGACATAGATAAGATGTTCGCCGTCGGCAAAGGGTCCTACAACCGCCTGATGGGTATCCCCCTCGATGGTTTTGTACAGAACACCGTCGACATAGATGTTGTAGCCTGTAATGTCGAGGCCAATCTCGGCCACCTGTGTGAACGATACATCATCGATCATCAGCATGAAGGCATCATCGGCAGAAGTGACATCTCTGATGGCGAAATATTTGGCACCTTCGGGCAGTTGCACGGTGAAGAAGCTCCAGTTGTTCACATCGTCCACCGTGTAAGTGTTGCCCAATTTGACAAAACTCGACGGGTTGGTGTCGGTAAGCGAGTAGAGCACCTCAAACTGCTCTACAGGATAATCTGTGCTCATGCCCTTGGCGTAGAACGAGATGGTCTGTGGAAGTCCTGAGAGCAAGGGTGAGATGAGCCAGTTGTCCTGATTCACTACTGTGGTCTCACCGCCGTTTACCGCATAGATGGTGGAGGCGAACTGTTCGCCGGAATGCGGTTTGAGTTGCGGCACCTGTGCGGTGGCGTTCTTCACCAGGTTGTTGGGATTGAAAACGATGTAGGCGAAGGGAGTGCCCTGGTTGGGATAGCTCACACTGCCAAACAGCGCACCGCAATAGCCGCCGTCACCGTCGTACGACTCCCACTCACCGAAGTCGAGTGCCCATGGCGAATAGCTCTCAAAGTCGTCAGTGACGGTCTCAAGCGCCACGGCATCACCTTGCGGCTGTCCCCATGTCAGTGTGACGGGTCCCGGCTGTCCGCCCGTAGCGGCCAAATCGGTGATGGGAGGAGCGATATTGCTGACAATTAGTGAATGAGCCTCGGCCACATTGTTCGACAGTTTGGCATCGCCCTCATGCTCCACCTCAGCCTTGAAGGTCACGTCATCGAGCATGAACGGTGTGGCGGTGAAGGAGAATTCATAGTCGCGGCTTCCGCCACCTGGGGCAAGTCCCGCCTCCTGCACTTCACCCACCGGTATGGCCACCGGTTCGCCGTCGGCTGTGCCGATAGCGGTGAGGCGGGCCGTATACTGCTGCAAGACATCGCTGCTCCTGTTCACCACCTTCACTTTGACGGCGGCCGGCTGTCCGGTGTAGACCACATCAGGAGCCTGCAGTTCCACAGCGAGGTCATTGGGAGCGATATCGTTCACCGACACCTCGTCGATGCCCACCACATCTCCGGCATTGGCCACCACGCCTTTGGCATGGAAGCGCACGATGATGTAGCGCTCATCCCTATAGTCGGAGAGGTCGACTGTCACCTTCTTCCATCCGCCTTGCCGGTTGGTCTCATTCATGTCGTAGCTGGCCACCGGGTCGATGACACCGCCTTGCGAGCGGTCTATCTCCACCGTAAGGATGCTGCTGCAGAGAGCATTGCTGTAATAGCTGAACACGAGGTAGGGATTCTCCGTATCCTTCAGGGTGATGCGGCGTGTGCCTATCACAGCCTCGTCGCCGGCATTCTTGTGGACATAGGCGAGCGAGCCGCCGTCGCCGTCGGAACTGCGTGAGTTCATGCTCCAATTGTTCTCGCCCACCAGGGCCAGTCCCCACCAGAAGCGCGACTCATGGATGGCACCACCGGCAAAAGACTCGGCAAAAGGAATCTCTACTGGTGTGCCCTTGATGAGCCGTGCCAGCGACGACTCACTGAACCGGTTGTCACTGTCATTAGCCGTCAGAGCGAGATAGTACCAGGCAGGAGCACCGGAGAGGTCAGGACTGAAGGTGTAGGAGGAGCCGTCTTGGACAGCAGTCACGGCATCGGCCAGGGAGCCATTCTCCACATTATAAATCACAGTGGTCAAGTCTTCGGTGTCCACATAGCCACCATGCACGCCTACGGGGTCATTTTCCCATACGAGGGTGACCGAGCCGTCGCTGTTCTCCGTGAAGCTCTTCACCAGAGGCGGTTGGGGCGTATCATGTCCCACATAGGCCGAGGCGGAGGCGGGCCGGCCCAAGCCAGCCTCATTGGCCGCCCTTACAGAATACTGCACCGATGCGCCATCGGTGAAGGCAATGCCTCCACCTTGTCCGTCGGTTCCGTTGTCTTCGTAGGTGAACGTGCCGCCCGGCTGGCAGTTGTTGTCAACCACTGCAAGCGCCTCACCATTTTTGTAGACGGTCACCTGTGTGATTCCGCCGAGGTTCTGTCCTTTGATGGTAGACTGCGGCAGTGTGCAGGTGAGGGTGGCGGTCAGAGCACCTTTCTCGCCAGGCACAACCGCGAGGTCGGTGGGAGCATCGGGGGCATTGACATCCGAGCCGTCGCTCACCCGGAATCCCGTCAGGTCGGTGTAGAGTCCGTAGTTGGACATCTCATGGAGAGCGAAATGATACACACCAGTCTCTGCCGGTTCAAACTCCGCGCCGTAGGTCATGGGCACATCGAGGTTGAGCGGTGTGGGGTTGATGAGCACTTTGTAGAAGTTTACATTGTCGCCCGTGCCATAAGTCATCTCCATCTTGCCGCCCCTGGCGGTATAGGCGTCAAACTGAGCCGTATAGACATGACCGGCCTCCAGGTAGATGGGAGGTGAAATGAGCCAGTCGTCGCCGCCTTCATACAAGTCGAGCCGCATCAGTTTCAAGACGCTGTCCCAAGACCATGAGAGTCCGTTGTGGTCGCCGTCGGTGATGGTCCAGTAGTCTGAAATCAGATCGGGGTCAGAGAAATCGATGGCATAGGGCGGCACGATAGACGAGCCCTGCTGCACCTTGTTGGAACTTGCAGCCTCAGCCTCTCCTACGCTGCCCTCATAGAGCGGCCTCACCTTGAAGTAATAGACGGCAAACTGGTCGCCGGGCAATGTGATGGAGAATTCTTTCTCGGCGGTCACCCCGCACGGTTGGTTGCCAGGGAAGAGGGTTATCTCATACCTCAGATCATCGGCATTGACATATCCGCCATGCACACCCCCATCAGGTGCGTCCCATGTCAGGTGATAGGAATTGTCATTAGAGGCGAGTGTAAGATTGCGCACCGGTTTCGGGGTATCCTTTCCGGCCCATGCCTCTATAGCAGACAGGCCGCTCTCGCCGACATCGTTGCCGGCAGCAACGGTCAGGGGCAGCACCTGCTGCAGAGGCAGTCCGTCGAGTACAATCTGTACCTGCTCGCCGGGATCAGCGGAGCCTTCGGCCACCACCTCCTCTTTACAAGACACTGTGTAGGAGAGTTTTCCTTCCAGACTTGTCTGTCCGTCGTTGGTGAGTGTGGGCATGGTGAAGGCAAGGTCCACCTTGTTATAGTCGGCGACATTGACGCTCCACATCAGGTTCTGTACCACGGCGGGTGCATTCGGGTCGATGGTGCTTCCTGTGAGGGTAATATCGGCAAACTGCACAATGCTGCTGAACTCGTAGCAGATGGAAGTCTCACCGGTAGCCAGGTCGACCATGGCCAGTCCTGACTTGAGGTTCTCGTCGAGGAACGTCCAGTACATCACGCCTATCGATGGGTCGATGTCGGCAGCCTGGTGATAATTGCTCGGCGTGATGCCCGTATTGCCCACGAAAGTTTCCGCTCCCGTCTTCTTATCAATCTTGTACAATCCGCCGCTCATGTCAATGCCGTAGAGCTGTCCGTCGTTATCATTGATGGCCAGCACAATGAAGAGTCTTTGCGGCACGGCGATAAGCTGTCGCTTCATGGTGGAATATCTCATGGAGCAGAACTCCACCGAGGTGCCTGAGCTGTCGTAGAAATAGCCGTAGCACACCCCGTCTTTCTTATCGAAAGGCGTGTTGGTCCATGCCAGATAGGTGATATCCTGGTCGGGGATAAGGTCGGACATGCTGGCTTCCCACGACATGGTGGCCATATTAAACACATATTTTATATAGACTTGTCCGTAGCCACCATAGTCGTAGGCCATGACCATGTAGTAATAGTCGCCTATCCAGGCGCCTCCGTACTCACAGTGCATGATGCCGAGGTCATCGAGGTAGACATTGGTCAAGTCGGGCGAAGTGGACTGGAAATCGTAGAGTCCGTAAAGAGGCTTCCCCTCCGGCCATCTCGAGTCGGCAATGATGTTGCTTCGGAAGGTAGCCCCGGTGGGAGTAGCGAGTGGCAGTCTGGCCATCGGGGTGAGCGATGTGATGGGTGTCTGAACCATCATGTTTCGCCAACGGTTGTTGAGCTGCTTGTTGAGCAGGTTTCGCTTCTCCAGCAGTGAGCCCTTTGGCACACTGGCTCTTGCAGGTGTCAGGTTCAGCGTTCCCATAGGGGGCTGGGCGGAGATACCCAGCACGCACAGCAGTAGCCACGCCACGAGTGCGGCTGCATAATAGCGGTTTGTACGTTTTTTTCTCATAATGGTATAATGTTTTTGAATTTTTCTTCCATTGGTCTATCTCACGATTACTTTTCTCACGGAGCCGTCGCTCAGCCTCACGATGTTCAGGCCTTTGGACGGAGCGCCGAGCCGGCGGCCGTCGATACCGTAGCGGGCGGCCTCACTGAGACGGCCGGGGGAAGTGGGCGCGTCGGCGTGGAGTTCGGAGTTGCCTCCCACCTTTGCAAAGGCGGCATTGACGATGACGCCCGTATTGGCATTGAAGAGCAGTGCGGCCACCGCAAGCCGGTCCTTGCGCTGCACCTTGGTGCTCTGCACCGGCATCTCATGGTCGAGCGTCAGTGTCTCATCGGCAGTAATCTGTTGCGGTATGGAGTTGGCCATGCCGCGCTGTATACCGAGTGTGGAGATGACCACGCGTCGGTTCACAAAGTCGGGGATATAATAGGTGCCATTGTACACCACCGTCTCCTCGGGATGCAGGAACTCGTCCATATACTCATCGCCCTGGAATCTCTTGGCATAATCGTCATCGAGATAGTAATAGTCGGCCTGCGCCCAGTTCTTTCCTGTGCCCGACATACTGTCTTCTATCAGCACATAGCCCATGGCATAGCGTGCCTTGCTGCTGTTGAGGCGGAAAGTGACCTTGGCATTGGGGCGGATCTGAGATTCCGACGCATCCGTCCACTCGGGAGCCAACTCCACTGCCGCCTCGACCGGCACCCCCATCAGACGCTCCACATCATGGCGTATGGGGCATATCTCCGTATATCCTTCCGTGGTGCCAAGATAAGGGTCTATATAATTGAGCGTACGCTGCAACGAGGCTTTCGGAAAGGTTGACGACATGAGAGAGGCGTTGATATAGTCGGCACACTCAAGCACATCGCCCGAGTGGATAGAGAAGGCGATGAAGCGCTCTCCAAACTCATCGGACATACGGTTGACGGCTGCCTCTCCTTTGGGGCAGAAACCGCACCACAGGCCCGTATACTCTTCCATTACCACCCTGCGCGCCTCTAACTGGGTGACGGAAAGAAGCGTGAAGTCGGCTTTGTTTTCGGCCGACTCGTTCTTTCCGCCATTCACCTTCGTGATGGAAACTTGCTTGGCCACACTGCCAGCCTCTGCGTCGGCCGACACGGGGAGCGAAAGAACGTATTCGCTGCCGAAGACCTCAACAGGCTCCGTTAGGTCTACATGTGTCTCGCCCGTCTTCACTTTGTTGACGATAAGGACAAAATCCAGACTGACGAGCGGCTCGGCCGACTCATTGACCACCGTCACCTGAAGGTTGGTCTGCCCGTTGAGCTGCACAATGGCATCCGAAGCGGAGACCACCCTGAGCGAAACGCCCTGTGCCTGCCGCACAGAAAGGAGCAGCAATGTCAACAAGAAGATATTTTTGTAAAGATTTCCCATATATGATTTACAAATTAACATTTTTTACACTTGATAGTTTCCGGGCCTTTTTTTAAGGCAGATAATGCGCCAATCTGTTTTTTCCACCTCTCCTGCTCATCGATAACAGGAGGGATAGCCAGTAGAAACTGTCAGTTTTACGAAAATAACGTGTGTAAATTTACAAAAAAGAACTTTAATGGCCAAATTTACATGAAAGTGCAAGACAACAGTGAACAGAAATTAACATTAATTAAGCCAGGGTCTCATGCACATCCCATTTTGACGTAATTCTGCATGGTTACATAGCTCTTTTTATCCTTCAGCTGTGACTCACCTTGATGCTTGCCACTGCTAAAAGGAGCCCCTGTGGGAGAAATAGTCTGTTTTAGGCCATGGAAAACAGAAAAAAAGCGCAAGAAGCAAAAAAAGTGGCCGAAAAATTTGGTCATTCCCCCCAAAGTGTGTAATTTTGCATCGCAATTCGGGATTTAGCGCAGTTGGTAGCGCACACGTCTGGGGGGCGCGAGGTCGCTGGTTCGAGTCCAGTAATCCCGACCGAGGTGGTAAGAAGTTGATTTTTCAACGACTTACCACTTTTTTGCGTCCATATAATCGGGGTTTTAGAAGGTTTTTAGAGGGATAAATTTGGCACATTTTTGCACATTGGCCGTGCAAATTCCGTGCACATAACTAAAAACAGAAAAACATGGCAACAGTATCATTCTACCTGGATAAACGCTGAAAAAGAGCCGACGGGACATTTCCCGTTAAATTATCCGTCAGATTTATGGATACATCCGTGATGAAATCCAAAGGCACATGGGGACAATGTCTGATGAGTGATGCCATGGCATACTCCGACTCTTGGTTCGATGGAAATATGATGGCCGGTGATGCCAACGATGACTTCTATGTCTATCAGACCGTTCTCGACGAGAACGACAACGAGATTGTCAACTACGGTTTGAACAACAACCGCTTCAAGATATACTCCAAGGACGGCTGGTTGACCTACAACAAGTCATACCTCCAGCTGCCCAAGAGCGTGTCGGATGCCATCGAAAGGAACAAGGATTCTGAGGACGATTTCGCCGACCTGACTTTGGTGTTCGATAATGCCGACGGAACAACCGACAAGGTATCGGCGGTGGAGTTCACCCGGAATGCTGAGAGCAACATCTTCTATAATCCCTATGGTCAGCGTGTAAAGGCTGATACCAAGGGGATTGTCATTTCAAATGGGAAAAAAAGAGTGAATAGATAAGTTTTTTCATAGTTTTTTTGATTAGCCTAAATTCCGCAGCACTTTAGTTAAACATTTTTTATAAGTTCCTGAGCAACAAAAAGTTGCTCAGGATTTTGCCATGTCAGAATTTTCACTTACCTTAGTGCTGCAATTCCAGACAACAGTCGCTGTACTCCCATTGTACATCTTTGAGATATTGCAGATCATGTACATTGGCAGCAGTCATATCAAAGGAATGTATAACTCCTGTGATACCACACAAAGCATGGGGCTTATATCCGTAATAGTACATATTCTGCGATGCGCAGTAGCCCCACGAGGGAGCGTGCTCTATATCATCTTTCCCCATCTGGCACCTGTTGGCACGTGCGTTCTGACAGACCTTTACTGGCTTGGAGTCAATGCTGAAGACAGTCTCTCCACCATCAATCGCCTTTGCTATGGCCTGACGGATATTCTCACCAAGCATCATGGTTTTCTTACGGCGTTGGTTGTACTGCCGACGGGTAATCAAATTGGGTATGGCTCCAGGACATTCTGTGTTCAACCTCTTTAAGAGATAGTTCTCACTATCGATACTCAGAGCCTCTGCCGTGATAGAAAGAGCCACCACCTCCAAATCGGAGAATGTGGGTACAACACCACACCGGGGTACATTTCCCTTCTCGTATACTTGATTTCCTGCAAATTTCTTGCATATCTCAAGAGTTTTTCCGAACTATGTAACGAAGTTGCGCATATCTATGATAATAGTACTTAATGGATTGGGCACCACTAAGGTACTAAAAATCAATGACATGCGCAACTTTTTAAGCATAAATATTTTACAAATTTAATTCAACCAACAGGTGAAAAATATGAATTATCATTCATTCGTGCAAGTGTTACGTTCTTTTTTTGTACCTTTGCGAAAATAAAGTGCGACCAGAAGTCGCAAAAGCAATTATTCAGCCCTCGGAGGAGGTGTCTGAATCTGCTGTTCCGTCAGCAGTAGCCTAAGCAGGCATGCG
>ONMI01000093.1 GCA_900318915.1 uncultured Prevotellaceae bacterium
TCCTGAATGCCTCCACCACCGTAGTGTCGAGGATTTTGGCATAGGCCCGCTGCGTCACCTGTATGGACTGGTGCCCGAGGCACTTCGCCACCACGTCGAGTTTTGATTGCTTAAAAAAAAGGACCGTTTAAAACAAATATACAAAATTTTGTGATTATAATGTAATCATAATACGGAAAATGCGAGATTCGGTGAAAAAAAGTGCCCGAAAATTTGGTGTTATATAACTTTTTTGTTATCTTTGCATCGGCAATTAAGCCAAAGAGTTCTATTATATCATGAAGAAATCCGAGTTAGAAAAGGCCTTAAGAAAAGCGGGATGCTTTTTGGCCCAACACGGAAAGCGGCATGACAAGTGGACCAATCCGGCGACGGGAAAGTCCGAGAGAGTGCCGAGGCACGCAGGCGAGATTCCAACAGGAACCGCGCTGAAGATTCTGAAGAATTTGGCTGGGGAATAACCCCGGCCAATTTTCGGGAGCCCGTGGCCGCATGATAGAACGAACTCTTTTTTCGAATTTACGGACAAAATAATATAAAGCGATGAAGAAAGTTATTGTTGTGGTTTCCCAGGCTTCTGACGGGTCTTACTGGTGCCGCACGGAGCAGGACGTGTATGAGTGCGGTCTGAACGGCACAGGGCCTACCGTAAAAGCCGCCAAGGAGGATTTGGCCGCCTGTCTGGAAGAGGCGAAGGAGGAATATGAGCAAAGCGGCAGAAAAGCCGCTCCCGTAGATTTCCTTTACCAATACGACCTCCAGTCGTTTTTTGAATACTTCTCGTTCCTCAACGTGACTGAAATCGCCCGCAGGGCCCATATCAATCCCTCGCTGATGCGGCAATACGCCCGCGGCATCAAGACAGCAGGAGAGAAGACCTACGCCCGTCTGTCGGAATGTATGGACCATATCACAGAGGAACTACAGGCAGCGTCTTTCCGTGACGTCTGACCCGCTTCATGATAATAAGAACTTCCGAAGCCCTGAGCCGTGAGGCCCGGGGCTTATCTTTATCCCCCGTAGATACCCATCAGCGCCTTCGTTTTGATTGCTTAAAATAAAGGACCGTTTACAGTTACAAGCCTAAATCATGTCAGATGTAACATCGTTTTGATTGCTAAAATAAAGGAGCATTTACAACTAGAATGAAATTAAAAAATTTCGCCCATCCGGGCGCTCGAGAGATTATTTCCTCTGATTACAGTAAAAAATTGTTAAATAATTGTTTTTGTCGAATTACACTTTTACCTTTGTAGAGAACGCAAGTCTTGCTAACCCAGAATGGATTAGTATCTTTTCGTCTTGAAAGAATAAGAATAAAGAACCGTTTAAAACACTGCCATCAAAATGAACAAGTCTTTATTAATGAAAATAGCGAAAGCTTTTGCGCTATCCACCATGCTCAGCATAAGTTTTTGCCCTTCGTACGGTCAGCCGACAATGGAGATGATTCAAAAAGCGGGAGTGATAAGCGACGCCCTTGACAGTATCTGTATCGAAGGATATAACCTATACACAGCCGAGTATGTCAATTGGGTGTCGACCGACTCATTGCTGGCACATTTCCGTGTTGAAGAGATTGGCCGAAGTATTATATGGCAGCCAACGAGTGATACATGGCGTGTCGTTTTCACTGACAAGGAGCTGGAGAAATGTCTATTCGAGTTTCGTTATGACCTCGAGAACAAGGAACAGACCATTTTGCTCGATTCACGTCCTATCACTGAGGAGGAGAGAGGCATGTTGGAAAAGAAAAACCTCATGCTTAAAAATGCACTTGAACAATACGGCGACAGTCTGCGCTACAATCCCAACTACGGACGCCCCAACTTCGACTTTGTCAGAATCGACGCCACCACCACCCGTATGTATATCCTGCAAGGAGTGGAGCGCACAGGCATCATCCCATTCGGCAACGACTTCAGTTTTGATTTTGACAATGACTGCAACATAAAAGCATTCCGGCGTTATCACAATTCGTTCATACCCATATCAAATGAGGGTGAGACCGCAATGCATTCTCATTTGAAGGACAATCCGTATATCACACCGACAGACATCTGCAACTTCTTGCTCTATCATGGGAAGATGAAACAGACAGCCGTGTTAAGCACCGCGCTCGACGGCTCTATCTTCTATGATGCAGAGACCCACACTGCCACTTTCTTCACCCATGAAATGATGAAAAAGATGAGTGAGGAAAACGGTAAAGATGAGAAGAAGGATTGAGTAGGTGAGGCTGCCGGATAGCTGATTCGACAAAACTTAGTTGCAGATTCGACAAAAAGGAATCAAAATCTCCGTCCCATTGATTCCAGGTAGGCGCTATCGGATTGCAAATCAGACAAAACGGAATCAAAATCTCCGTCCCCGTGATTCCACTAGTCTCTTTGAATAGAAGAAGATTAAAAACCGCTGCGCTTTAGAAAAAGGGAATAAAGGTTGAATTTTTTTTTCTGGGAACTGCTTGGCCATCGATGAAAGCGATAAAAAAGCGCAAGCGCTTCTCAAAAAGGAGTAAAAAGCAGATCAAAAAACAGCCCCCTCCCAGGCACCTTCGGTGCGTATATTGAAAGAAATTCCCATAATACGCAGAAATTTTCATTTATCAGGAATCAGAGGGGGTAGGATGTTTTTTTTGCGCTTGCACCGCGTTATGAGACAGCGTGGTGCTATTTTTGCTCTGCCAAATTGCCATTAGATATGCGATGAGGTGAAACATGATATATTCACCATCCAAAAAGCAGTAGAGAAAATGGAAAAGAAATAGGTAGAGCAGCAAAACAAAGAATTTATGGAGAATCCCAATATCTCAGAAGAGCACAAGAAGGAGACGCTGAAGATTTGATCCCCGGTATAAGTTGGCGGGGCATACAAAGAGAGGGGCAGGAAGCTCGCGCTTCCTGCCCCTCTGAACAGTAACTAATAAACAAATGGTTAGAGCTCTATGAGTTTGCCATTCTTTTTTGCTTTGCTCACCCACATGGGCACGACCTCGTCGAGGAAACGCTGTTTCTTGGCCTTGAGGGCCGGCATGTTGAGTCCGATGTAAGCCTGTGCCTTCTCCTTGGTGGAGATGTCGGGCATGGGTACATCGCCGATGAATCCATGCTTGGCCAGCACCTTCGATATCATGAGCCGAGCCTCCTGCGCCTGCACCAGTCCGTCGCTGAAGAGGCGCTGCACCTCCTGCGGTGCGTGGAAGGAAGCGCCGTGCGAAGCGAAGGCGTAATCCCACCTCCACTGGCTGCTGCGTATGAGCTGCAGAATCGGTTTCATCTCCGCCTCTGTGGCCCCCTTCTCCCAAGCGAACTTCGCCTCGATGTGAGCGGCTGCCAACTGTTTCTCCAGTTTGGTGCGGCTCTCGCGCGTCATGCGCTGTCGGTCGTATACATTCTGGCGGAGCACCTCAGCATCCTGCCGGTGGCAGGTCTGGCAAGTGCGGTCGATGTGTGCGAGCGGTGAAGTGATGCGGTGGTCGGTGAACTTGACACCGCCCTCGCTCTTGTACGGCATGTGGCAGTCGGCGCACGACACGCCCCTCTGTCCGTGAATGCCCTGCAGCGCCATTTCGTATCCCGGGTGCTGCGCCTTGAGGATAGGTGTCTTGGAGAGCGGGTGAATATAGTCGTAGAATCCGATGCTGTCGTAGTATTCCTCAGCCGCCTCGCAGGTGAGTCCCTTGTCTTGCGGGAACATGAGGTAGTTGGCCTTTCCCGGGTTGTTGGCATCATCCTTCTTGATGAAGTAATACTCGGTGTGGCACTGTGCACAGACGAGCGAGCGCATCTCCTGGTGGCTGGCCTTTCTGACATCCTTTCCGGCCCTTGCCCACGCCTCATAGAGAGCAGGGCGTGCCGGTCGGAGGTCCATGGTGCGTGCGTCGTGGCAGTCGGAACATCCCACCGTGTTGACCACTTCGCTTCCCAGGTCGCTCCACTTGGCGGCATAATAGTTGGTCGGATCGAAGACCGACTTCGAGTTGCTCATTTCCCTCATCATGCGGGGCACGTCGGGTCCTTTGCACGTCCAGCATGTGGCTGGCTGCATGTCCTCGTCGCCGTCGATGCCCGGGTTGCCTGTGCGCAATATTTTCCGCAAGTCCTCGATGCAGTGTTTGTGTCCGCGCGGCGTGTTGTAGTGTCTTGAGAAGGCATATCCCGCCCAGAGGATTACCATTTCCGGCCTGTCGGCCAGTTCGTCGGTTTCATTCGATGCGTTGTACATCGAGTGGAAGGTTGTGTCCTCCGTCATGGCCCACGTCTCATACTCGCGCGGGTAATCGGCCTTGAACTTCTCGTTCTGCGCTACGATGGAGTCGTTGAACACCGACCTTTTGTTGTTGAACACGCTGGCCACCTCGGCCCTTCGCTCCATGAGCGACGAGACGAGCAGTCCGAGCAAGAACACTACGACCATGGAGGCCCCGAAGAGCACCCATCCTTGCCATTTTTTCAATTGATTTGCCATAATGCTTTATTTTGTTTTTGTTTCTGTCAGTGATAGTTGAATCGCATGTGGAGCGCCCGTTTAGTTGCGCATATTCTGCAGCCACTCCGGCACGGGGCTTGGCGGCAGCGGTACCTGCGACTCGGCGGCCGGTGTGGCCGAGAGCGAGTTCATGCCTCCGTGCGGCACATTGCGGTGGCAGTCCCAACAGGCCTTCCCCTCTCCCACTTTTGCCTTCATGTAGTTGATGCGTCCCGTCTTGACGAACTCCTGGTTGAGTTGTGCGTGACAACGGATGCAGTTCTCCATGATGACCTGTGCCGAGCCGTCCTCGGCCATGATGGCCTGTCGCTCCGACTTGGTGACGAAGTAAGCCACATGCTTCATGCCGTCCATCGCCTTGAAGGCATATTTGGAGAGCACGCTTGTGTGCGGCACATGGCAGTCGTTGCACGTGGCACCGTTGCTCTTGTCGTCGATGCGTCCGTGGGATGATCGGCTCCACGAGGCATAGTAAGGCGTCATGATGTGGCAGTTGACACATGCGGCCGGGTCATCGCCCAGATACGTGTGCGCTCTGAGCAGATACATGAAGAGCGCGCCCAGTCCGACGAGCACCCCTGCGCCGACGAGAAGCCCCACCTTCTGCCTGAAAGAGAACATAGCCGATAGTTTGTCTAATATCTTCATAGTAATGGAATGGTCATTCTTCGGCCCAAATCTACTAATAAATGAGGATACAAAGCGGTAACAAATGTTACTCTAAATATATAATAAATGTTAAACGGACACATTTATGCACGAAAAGGGCCTATCTTTGGCGCAAAAAGCGAAAGAAATGGATATAGACACTTTAGAAGGACTGAAGCGCTGTCAGCTTTTTGCCGGTCTGACCGACGAAGAGATTATCTCCCTGGCCCACCAGGTGCGCTACCGTGTGTTGCGCTACCGCAAGGGCGAGTTGTTCACCCTTGCAGGTGCGGTGTGTCAGCATGCCGCCATCATCCTGAGCGGCGAGATGGCGGCCAAGTTGGTGGCCCCCACGGGCCGCATCATCCAGATGAGTCTTCACCACTCGGGCAACATGCTGGCCCCGGCGTTTCTTTTTGCGCGCGACAACACCTACCCTGTGACGGTGGAGGCGCAGAGCGACTGCCAGGTGTTTCGTCTGCACCGCGACGACATGGCGGCGCTGCTGGCAGCCGATGCCCGTGTGAACATGAATTTCGTTCGCATCCTGTCGAACATCATCTCCTATCTCACGAAGAAGGTGAGTGTGATGTCGATGAATGTGCGTGAGAAGGTGTGTCATTATCTGCATGAGGAGATGGTTCGCCAACATTCGGTGCTGCTCACGCTGCCGCTGTCCCGCCAGGCAATAGCCGACACATTCAGCATACAGAAATATTCTTTGCAGCGGTGTCTGAGCGAGTTGAAGGCGGATGGGGTGATTGATTTTGAAGGGCGCGCTGTGCATATTCTGAAGCCGCAGGAGCTGGAGGTGTAATCTTGAATTGTTATTCGGAAAGAAATACTCATAATTGACAAAAATTTTTCATTTATTTTTTAACATAAATAACCGTAATTCACGTAATTATTCATTGAATTCTGAAAGAAATTTCCATAATACGCAGAAATTTTTGGAATCAAAATCTCCGTCCCCATGATTCCTAATTGACAAAAATTTTTCATTTATTTTTTAACAGAAATAACCGTAATTCACGTAATTATTCATTGAATTCTGAAAGAAATATCCGTAATACGCAGATATTTTTGGAATCAAAATCTCCGTCCCCGTGATTCCTAATTGACAAAAATTTTTCATTTATTTTTTAACAGAAATAACCGTAATACACGTAATTATTCATTGAATTCTGAAAGAAATTTCCGTAATACGCAGAAAAGTGGAAAAAAGCGCAAGCGCTTCTCAAAAAAAGAAAGAAAAAGTGATCATCGGGGACCGACCCAGATAATCGGTCCCCGATGATCGAAATGCCCCGATGATTGCTGTGTGCAGAGACCCCGCCCTTGCCCCGCCCCTGCAGGGGCGGGGAGTGAAAATTGCAGCGGGGAAGGGGATTTGCTATTAGTTCTTCACGATGACTTTGCGTACGGAGCCGTCGGGCAGGCGCACGATGTTGACACCGCGGTGGAGGGTATCCACACGTCGGCCATCGATGGTGTAGAACTCCTTGGCAGACGATGTGGCCGTTTCGGTCATCGGGAGGACGACTTCCGAGGCCTCTCCCACTTTCACTTCCTCCACATTGACCACCTGACCGGTCTTCGTGTTGAAGACAATGGCCACCACCTTCAACTGCTCAGGATCCTGCAGCAGTTCGTTGGCAGTGAGGTCGAAGGAGTGCGTGAACGTCTGCTTCTGTCCGGCCACGAGCGGTGCCACAATCGAGCCCTCGATGCCCGTCTCCACGCCGGCAGCCGCGATGGGCACATGGTTGTAGGGCCAGTAGAGATACTCGTCGGCCTCGATGAGCACCTGGATGTCAGGATCGTCGCTCAGCTGTCCGCTGTTCTTGTACGACGAGTAGTAGTTGTGCTGGCGCCACTTGCTTCCCGAGCCCGTGAGTCCGTCCTCCACGAGGATGAATCCCAGTCCATAGGAAGCCTCGTCGCTGTTGACGAAGAACGTGGTGGCCGCATTGACGGTGACCGTCTTGGTGCTCTCGTCGAATGCCGAGCTTTCGATGGCCACTGAAGCCTCGGTGAGTTTCTCGCACTCCGCCTCAATCACCTCGTCGAGTCCATAGCCCGAAGTCTTGAATCCCATGTACGGGTCGGTTTCGAAGGCCCTGTTGATGAATGACGTGGGGAATCCGAGCACCTGGCTGAGAATCGGCTTGTAGTCACTGATTTCCATCACGTCGTTGCCATGCACGGCCACTGCCACGAACTTGCCCGGGCACCTTTCCTCTGAGAGTTGCAGTCCCAGTGTGCCGCGCGGGCAGAATCCGCACCATGTGCCGGTGAACTCCTCGACGAACGTCTTTCTCGGGAAGGCCTGTGAGAGGCCTCTGAGCACGCCCTTCGCCACGATGGCCTCTCCGGCTTCGTTGGCATTGCCGTTCACCTGGCTGATGGTGATGTTCACGTTGTAGTCTTTCACGGTCTCGGGCACATCCACAGGCACCTGAATGGTTCGGTGGTTGCCGAAGGGCAGCGCCGGGTCGAGGTCAATTTGCCGTGTCACCACCGGCTGTCCCTCCACCTCGACTGAAGCCACGACAGCCGTTACATCCATACGTCCGTTGTTTTCCAGGTTCACCGGTACAGACGTCGGCTGGTTGCTCAGGGCGAGCAATTCGCCGAAGTCGGCAGCCTTCACGGCATAGTTGACGAACTGTTCGGAGACGCTGACCGGCTGTATGGCCGCGTTGACTATCTCGCCCGTGTTGGTATTGAAGAGCAGTGCCACCACTCTGAGCTGGTCGAGATGCTGTGCCAGCTGGTTGAGTCCCAGTTCGAAGGAGTAAGGATACGTCTGTGTCACCCCTTTGACGATAGGTGCTGAGATGCTTCCGGGCAGTCCGTAGTCGATGCCAAAGGCTGCGATGGCCACATCGTCGAACACCATGTCGGTGATGGTGGCCGGCTGGTCGGCCCAGTAGTCCAGGTTCTTGTCGTTCTCGTCGTAGAAGCCCGTTCCCCTCCAGTAGGCGAACATATTGGTCTGTTCCCATTCAGTTCCCGTGCCCGTCAGTCCGTCGGCCAGGAGCACGAATCCCAGAGCGTAGGGTGCATCGTCTCGGCTGTAGTTGAACGCCACCTCGGTAGAGAATCTGATTTCGCCGTTGCTGTCCATCTGCGGCTGCGTGAGGTTTATCGAAGCCTCTGCCACCGCTTTCTGGTCGGCCGCCACATCCTGGTTCATGCCGAATCCCACGCGCGGCTGCACCGAGCCATAGTAAGGATCTGCCTGCACCATACGGTTGACGAGTCCTGAGGGTGCCAGTCCGATACGGTTGAACACCCCCTGATACTCCGGTATGGCCATGGCATCAGTTCCGCCGTGCACTGAAATCCAGATAGCATTGTCGGGATATTCCTCCTTGAGCAGTTTCTTTCCGCTGATGCCCCTTGGCGAGGCACCCGCCCATGTGGCGGTAAACTCCTCGTAGACAGTGCGGTGCGGTGCCGAAGCATCGAGTGTGATGAGCGTGCCCGACGCTGTCTTGTAATTGTCGGCCGCCTCATTCTCCTCACCGTTCACCCGTGTGATGGTGACGACTTTCTGCACGCTGCCCAGCGACGGGTCGGCATAGAGCGTCACATACTCCTTCACGGCGCATCCATAGCCCATGAACGGCTTTTCGAGGGTCATATGCCGTGTGAACTCCACCTCGCCGTTGGTAGAGATGGTGTACTCCACCTCGGAGATGCCCCTGGTGCCATAGTTGGTGAAGGTGAGCGGCACGGATACCGAGTCGTTTCTCACGGTGATGGCCTCGCCGAAGTTGGACACTCTGACCGAGTTTTTCTGGTAGTCGCCGTCGACGAGCACCTGAATGGCCATTTTGCCGTATCCCTCATAGTTGAAGTCGGTCCAGTTGCGCCATGAGGTAGTCGATTTCATATAGTTGGAGCCCTTCACCTCGTCCCAGTCATCGGTGGTGAGGATGGGGAACGCCTGCTGCGAGCTGTAGTTTTCGGTCTGCGTGACGGAGAATCCCACGTAGACCCCGCTCTCAGTGATGGTATAGGGTGTTTCGAGGAGCACCTCTGTGGGAGCATGCTCCTGGAGGTCGGCCGAAGGCACTTCGATGCGGCAGATATCGGCATCCTCAGCTTTGGAGGGCAGCGACGAAGCGAGCCACACGCTTACGTTCTGGAGAGTTTCGGTGCCCTGCACGACGAAACGCACGGCCCTAATCTGGTGTCCCACGAGCTGTGTGTTGGTGCCATAGATTTGTATGGCGCAGTCGTAGGTTTCGTTTTCGCCGGAGCCCATACCGAGCAGGTTGTCGGTGTCTTTGTAGTAGCCCCACCAAATCTCGTTGTCGTTGGGGCGGATTCAGATTGGTAAAGATGCTCATGATAGTAAAGTTTTTAATAGTGGATGTTTTTTAAGGTATCTGTTGGCAGTGCCAAAAAGAGAGGTTAGAGATCGCTTCGCGGGTGCCGTTATGGTCGGCACATTAACAATTGCACAAATGTAAGAAATTCAATGGAAGATAATTCAACTAAATAAGGTAAAATAATTTGAGTTAAGAATAATTAACGTTTCAAAAAAAAGGTTTTCTTGAACAGAAATTTACGTAATTCACATAAATAATTCATGAAAAGGAAAGAAATTATCATAATGCGCAGAAATTTTTCATGATTCGGACAGTAATTAACGTAATTCACGCGATTATTCATGAAATAAGGAAAGAAATAGTCGTAATGCGCAGAAATATTACAGGTTTTTTTCTGAAAAAAACGGGATTTGGCATGGGGGGTGGAGAAGTTTATTTACCTTTGCAAAAGATTAATTCAAAAAAGAAAAGGTAGACGAAATGAAGACATTAGGAAACATTATATGGTTGGTGTTTGGAGGAGTCGAAGTGGCTCTTGAGTATCTGGTGGGCGGTGTGGCGCTGATGATAACGATTATCGGCATTCCGTTCGGCCTGCAGTGCATCAAGATGGGACTTCTGGCCCTGTGGCCGTTTGGCTCAAAGGTGGTGAAGAAGGAGCATCGGCACGGTTGTCTGGACGCTTTCATGAATGTATTGTGGTTTTTCGTGGGGGGCGTGTGGATATGGATGACCCATGTGTTCTTCGGACTGTTGTTCTACATCACGATTATCGGCATTCCCTTTGGTAAGATGCATTTCAGGCTGGCGGGGCTCGCGCTTACTCCCTTCGGCAGAGAAGTGGTGTAGAGGCGGAATTGTTTTCCTGAACAGAAATGACCGTAATTCTCGTAATTGTTCATTCGGAAAGAAATACTCATAATTGACAAAAATTTTTCATTTATTTTTTAACAGAAATAACCGTAATACACGTAATTATTCATTGAATTCTGAAAGAAATTTCCGTAATACGCAGAAATAAAAACTTGCAAATAAAAATGTGGTGCCGACTGGGCATTTCTTAAAGTGGAAAAAAGCGCAAGCGCTTCTCAAAAAAGGATGAAAAAAGTGATCATCGAGAACCGTCCCCGGTGATCAACTGCTCCGATGATCGCTGTGTACAGAGACCCCGCCCCTGACAAAGAACCTGTCAGGTTGTGAGGTGAGGTGAACCTGTCAGGTTGTGAGGTGTGGCGTCCGCTTGTGAAGTGTGGTGAGGTGAGCCTGGCAGGTCGTGAGGTAAGCCTGTCAGGTTGCGAGGTGAGCCTGTCAGGTTGTGAGGAGAGGTGTCCGATTGTGAGGTGGGTGTTGTGTGGTCCACTCCGTCCATTTTTTAATAAATAGTAGGCTAGTGGGGGTTGGTTCTAATATTTTTTGTATTTTTGCAAAAAATATCCATCTCTCAAAGAGCATCTCCCCACCCACAGGTGGAATCATACAATAAGGCTTAATGAAAAATACTGATACACATTAATAAAAACGTTGCATTATGAAAAGACAATTATTACTGGGACTATTATTCATGCTCCTGGCGCCTATACCTGCGAGTGCGAAATATGTCAACTTGATTGTGGATTCTCCCGATGGTTCCATTGAGTTGTACAAGGACATTTTCTCATTAGAAGGAGGGACGTATTGTGGTTTGCAATCCTTTGAGATTGGGGCTGAAAATGAGAATGCGGACACCTATTTTATTCATGGCCTAAGATATGAATTTGACGACAATCTGGCCAAGACACGTCTTCATGCGAATCTTTCCGACATCCGGATTAAGGTCTATGCAGCCCTATATAATGAATATGGCATGGTCTATGACGAACGAGGTTCTCTATTATTTGACACAGGCGACGCCCAGACATCCGAATTCGTTTCAGATGAAATAGACCTCTCCGGAGCCACAGTAAGCAGAGACGATGAGATTAACTATTACATCGATGTGTATAAAAAGCGTTCCGTCGATGTGGCATTCCTGGGCGAAGGACTCTCTGTAGAATTGCGAGACAATCACAGTATTCCCCTTTGGGTGGAAGATTATTACACATCACATGCCAATTTGGTTTCTATTGACAGCCATAAAACTTTGGAAGAGCAGCAAGGTCCGATGACAGATATCACCATGGAAGGCTATTACAATGGACAAATGACATTATGCATCAACGGTTTTGACTGGCCGGCCAATGACACCAGTCTGCTCCTTATTATCGATGGTGATACGGTGAAGGACTTGAGAACTTATCGTGAAAAGCACGATGAATACAACGAGGGGAATTTAAGGCGTCCCGTTAAGACTGTGACATACAATGGGGTCGACATCCCGTTGAACAAGCCGAACACTACTGTCTACGCAAAAATAATTGACGTGACCAATGAATTCGAAGCATATCCCTTTACCTATAGAATCGACACAAATGGTGCCACCTATGTAAAGAGTGTGGACAAGAACTATTCTGGAAATCTGGAACTGGAAGCAGAGGTAACGGGTAATTATATCGGAGGAAGGAAGGTCGTAGGCATTGATGACCAGGCGATGCTAAACTGTAAAGGCATCACATCATTATCCGTACCCTCTTCTGTTTCGACCATTGGTGTCAATGCCCTTTCGGGCATGACCTCATTGGCCCGGATAGAAGTCGATTCGGAGAACAGGAATTTCAGTTCTGCTGATGGGGTTCTCTTTAATAAGAATATGTCAGCTCTCATACAATTTCCTATTGCAAAGGCAACACAATATGAGGTGCCAGGAGGTACAACATCCATCGAAAGAGACGCCTTCTATCAAAGCAAATTAACCTCCATAACTCTGCCGACGACGCTGACCGCCATTGATTATGACGCATTCGGCTACAGCAAGCAGTTGAAAGAAATAGACCTACCCGCATCAGTTTCAACACTTGGTGAGTATGTTTTCGACCATTGCACGGGGCTGACGACAGTCAATCTCCCAGCTATCAAGAGGCTTCCCAAATATGCCTTCAATGCTTGCACGGCCTTGCAAGCCATCGTTCTTCCCAAAAGTTTGCAAGAGATAGGAGACAATGCGTTCAAAGGTTGCAAAAAAATAACTGAAGTGAAGTGCTTGATGGCATCACCTATTCCAATGCCCGACAATGCCTTCACTGCTGAAGTGTACAATAATGCCACGCTGCAGGTGCCTAGAAGTGCGAAAAACTCTTACGAGGCAGCAGACGGCTGGAAGAATTTCAAAAATATTGTGGCAGACCCATTGATCCTCTTCGACGATGACAACGTGAAAGCCATCTGTGTTGCCCACTGGGACACCAACGGCGACTCTGAGATAGATCTGGGCGAAGCAGCTGCAGTGACCAATCTTGGCGGCGCTTTCACCGGGAATAAAGACATAAAGCATTTCAATGAGCTCCGCTTTTTCACTGGCCTGACCAAAATTGACGACAACGCATTCAAGAGTTGCAAATCACTGCAGTCGGTTGTTGTTCCTGCCGGCGTCAAGCAAATTGGCAAATCGGCCTTCTACTCTTGCTATGAACTTACAAGCATCGTTTTGCCGGAGGGTTTGGAGGAAATCCATGACTATGCCATCGGCGCCTGCATAAGGTTGACCAAGATTGAGCTCCCGTCAACTTTGACCACCATTAAGACCAGAGCGTTCTATTATGACAGGCTATTGCGCGACATCACCCTACCCGCTTCCGTCACAAGCATCGGCAACTATGCTTTCGCTTCAAGCCCGTTGACCTCGGTTACCGTCTACATGATGTCGCCTTGCGCTATTGCAGCGAATGTCTTTACGGACGACACCTACAACAAGGGCACGCTGAATGTGCCTTTCGGCACTTCCACCTTGTATAAAACCACCAATTATTGGAGCAAGTTTGCCAACATAAAGACGATGACCAACCAGGTTTCCATTACTGCGGAACCGATTTCCATCATAGCCGGCGAAAGCGGCGACTTGGTGTTGAGCCTGGAGCAAGGTTTGCCTTTGGTATCCTTCCAGTTTGATTTGACACTCGTCGACGGCATCACGCTTCAGAATGCCTCTTTGATACCCTCGTCCGACTTTGTCGTCAGCACCGCGAAACACGGTTATAACTGCTGGCGTATTTTGGCTTACTCGCCGACCAACACACCCATTGAAGACAATGTAGGAGACCTGATTTCTCTCAATATAGCAGTTGAGGAATTGCTCGCAGCCGGTTCTAGAAAAGCCTCCATTACCGACATCACCTTGACATCTCCTGAAGGCAGCAATCTTATAAGTTATTCACTTGCCCCCATCACCACCACGATTACTGTGGTCGACGCAGAAGTGACAGACGCTGGGAAGGGCGATGTGAATCTGGACGGTGCTGTAAATGTGCAAGATATCGTGGTGCTCATCAACCACATCTTCGGAAAAACGCCTAAGAAGTTCAGCTCGGCCAACGCTGACGCCAATGGTGACGGGAAAATAAATGTCTCTGATATTTCTACAATTGTAAGCCTCAGCATGCCCAGCAGCTCGACTAGCGCCGCACCCGCCCACGCACCGGCCGCCAGTCTGGCTTCCATGACATGGGACACCACCGACGGCCTCGCCCTCACCATCGACGATGCCACCACATACGTGGCCGCGCAGATGGACGTGACAGTCGACGGCACGCTGCAGGTGAACAACATCACTGCTGCGGATGGCCACACCCCCGTATGGCAGAAGACTGGTGAGAACCGCTACCGCGTCCTGGTGTTCTCCAATGCGAATGACACCTTCTCCGCCTATGGCCCGCACCTCATCTTCGACGTGCAGGGCGAGGGCGAGATTGCCCTGAGCAACGCTCTTCTCGTTGACGCTGCCGGCGATGGTTTCAATGCCGCAGCCTCGTCGACGGGCATCACGACGGGCATCGCCGCCATCACCACCGAGCTTTCGGCTCCGGCTGATGTCTACAGTGTGAGCGGCCAGCTCGTACGCAGCCAGGCTACCTCGCTGAAGAATCTACCCGCAGGCATCTACATTGTGAATGGAAGAAAAATGGCGGTGAGATAACCATGCCATTTCTCTCATGAATAGGATGAGGGTGTATCAAGTCGTCTTGATACACCCTCAACTGGTTATTAGAATCACAATCCCCGTTCCCGGGATTCCGTCCCTGGGAATTAGGATATGATAAAAAAACGCTTCGCTTCGAAAAAAAGAAAAAGATTGAAAAATATAATTTTGAGGAAGCGGATGGACAGCCGAAAGCTGGAAAAAGACGCAAGCGTCTCGGAAAAAGGAAGAAAAAGGATGAGGGAAAGGAATCAAAATCTCCGTCCCCATGATTCTGAAGAGAAAAAAGTAAATAGGATGGAGACAGCTTTTCAGAATTATTGCTATATTTGCAATCAAGTATCAAGCCTTTTGTCTTTACGCTTCAGATAATGTAATAAAACTTCCTAATATGCCAACCATGAGACACCTCATCATTACCCTCATTGCCATGCTGTTCAGTATGGCCACAACAGCAAATCCCATCACAGAAAACAAGGCTAAAAGCCACGTGATGCACTTCCTTCAGTCGACCGGCAATCGTATGAAAGTACGAGGTCGGCAAGACATCACCCTGGCCAAGGTCATAACGCTTGACCAAAGTCAGGGCGGCGACGGCACCCCTATGGTCTATATCTTCAACATCAGCGGCGGGCGCGGTTTCGTGATTGCCGCCGCCGACGATGTGGCCCGCCCCATCTTAGGCTACAGCGACAAGTGCAACTTGGACCCCGACAACATGCCCGACAACATGCTCGCCTTCCTTCAAAGTTATGCCTGCGAGATAAGCGAAGCACGGGCCATGGGTTTGAAGGCCAGTGACGACACCGAAGAAGTGATAGCTGGCCGTGAAGACGTGGAGCCGATGATAGCAGTGACCTGGGACCAAGTAGAGCCCTACAACGACCAATGCATCTTCGACGGCGACCGTTGCATGACAGGTTGTGTGGCCACGGCCATGGCTCAGATTATGTATTACTGGGGTGTGACCGGCCGCGACGGGCTGAGGTTCCGCCACGGAGCTCCAGCCATTGCATCCTACCAGACAGAGAAATACGATATACCTGCCCTTGAGGCTCTTGAGTCATTCGACTGGGACTCCATGGACGAGGGCACTGCCACGCCCCATAGCGAGGCAGCCAAGCAAGCCGTGGCACAGCTGATGCGCTATTGCGGACAGGCCTGCTATATGAATTATGGTGTAAATAGTTCGGGAACCGGGATGTACACATCCGCTTGGACGAGCTTCGGCTATAGCGATGAAATCGAAGAAATCTACTCGCGCTACCTAGGCATGAGTTCCTTCGAGGAGGAGATTTACCAGGAGATCAAGCACAGACGCCCTGTGCAGATGGCCTGCTTTTTGATGGATGTTAACCACTGTTTTGTGTGCGACGGCTATGATTCGGCCACGGGTTTCTACCATTACAACTTCGGCTGGGGCGGAGCACAAGACTGCAACTTATCACTCACAGCACTAAGTGTAAGAAATGTCCGCAGAACGTCAGTCGACCTATATGCATTGGTCGACATCACTCCGCCGCTGGAAGCCTATGCCGTTTTGGACGATGAAGGCACCCTCACCTTCTACTACGACCATCAGAAAGACAAGCGCACAGGAACCATCTATCCTATCGACGAAATAAGTGAAAGTAATTATTGGAAACAAGACCCCAACCTCATTGTCATCGACAAATCGTTCTCCTATTACGATGTCTATGGCGAAGGCTTCCTTTTTGCGGATTTCTGCAACGTCTCCAACATCGAAGGGTTGGAGAATCTGGACCTCAGCCATGTGAAAATTATGGATTATGCGTTCGCCAACTGTTATAATCTGAGGGAGCTTGACCTAAGCAAGCTCGACGTTTCGAATGTGGAAACGATGGACCGTATGTTCTACAACTGTGTGAGTCTGCGCGAGCTCGACCTGTCGAACTTTGTGTTCCCCGAAGATTCCTGTGCTACAAAAAGCATGCTGGAGGGATGCAGCAGTTTGGAAAAGCTGACGGTGCCGTCGTCGATGGTAAACATTTCCAATACCGCCTGCCTCAATTTGGCCAGTTCCCAATCGCCCTGTCTCATCAGCATCCCCGACGGTTTCGACTTCGGCACCAAGGTGAGCCAGGAAGGATTCCTGTGGAAGGGCGGCCATTTCAAGGTTGGCCGCAATGTGCTGACCATTCCCTCTGTGGGCATGTGCACATACTGCAACAAGCTCGACTTTGACTTTTCGGAAATCACCGATTTCAAGGGATATGTGGTGACGGGCTTCGATGCCGAGCATCAGAAAGTGACAGCCACACGGGTGAAGTACACCCTGCTTGGCGGTACGGGCATTCTGGTGAAAGGCACCCCCGGCTGCTACAACCTGAAACTCGACTTCCTGTCGGGCATGCATTTCGCGAACATGCTCGTGGGGACCCTGTCTCCCACCCTGCTGCGACCCGAGGAAGGAGAGAACACCAATCTGATTCTCGCCAACGGCGACGACGGTCTGGGTTTCTACCGTTTTACCGAGGAGTTCACCCTTGGTGCCAACAAGGCCTACCTTCCCCTGCCCACGAGTGTGCTGAACACCGCCGGCAGCAATGTCCTGAACATTGAGTTTGCCGAGGACGAGACGGGCGCCGACGGCATACAGTCTGCCGCCGTATCCCCCTTCGCCCCCGACAACTGGTACACCCTCGACGGCAGGCGGCTTCAGGGCAGCCCCGTGCGTAAAGGCATCTATCTGCAGAACGGGCGCAAGGTTGTGGTGAAGTAAATGACGTGGAACATTTTGCAACGAAAAGATCACAGCGGATTGCAAATCCAGCTGAATAAATGACAGCTGGATTGCAAATCCAGCTGAACGTGAGAGCGTAAGCGTGAGCAAGGGCGCTGAGCAGAGACCCCGCCCCTGCCCCACCCCTACCAGGGGGGAGTGCCTGGCGGATTGCGAATTAAGGATTACAAAGTAGCTATACCTTTGTGAGTGAGCGGTGTACCTATACCTTTGTGAGTGAGCGGTGAGTGAGCGCAATACCTGTCCACTTGTGAGCGTAGCCTAACGGAATGTGACACATCGTCAAAATTTTTGATTGCAGCCAACTGGGGTGCGTCATTATGGTAAAATTTTTGTAACTTTGCCGCCACAATCACGACCGACTATGAGACTCAAGTGCTTACTGCTGATTTGCTCACTGGCCATGCTCTCCTGGGCACAGCCGGTGACCCAGACCGAGGCCTACCGCCGATGGACACAGCTTCCCTCCGACTCGCTCATCAACATGGGATCAAGGTTTGCCGAGCTGCAGAACCATCCCGACAGCGGACTTGTGTGCTTCACGATTGCAGCCAGCCGGTTCAAGCCCAGCATGACCCGAGCCCAGAAGCGCCAGTGTGCGCAAGGCTACATCGGCAAGTGGTATGTCTACTTCTTCTGCTACTACGACCACTCGCAAGCCTTTGAGAACCTGCTGCACGCACAGGAGATTACCGAGTCGATTGGCGAGGGATTGGGCAGGGTGTATCTCAACTTCGGCGCCACCTACCAGACCCTGTCGGAGCAAAGCGGAGAGCTGCGCCCCGACTCACTCGCCCTCGACTACTACCAGAAGTCGTACTGGCAATCGAAGCACGAGGGCGACTCGGCATCGCTGGGCATGGCCATGGCCAACATGATTACTGTTTCTCACACGCTCAACCGCATGGACGACATCGGTCGCGAGCTCCACGACTATCAACAGAACTTTCCGTCGGCCAGCCAATTCAACCTCCTGCTCTATCAAGGGCTGAAAATGATGCAACAGGGCCGATATTCCGAGGCGCTAGCGGCATTCGACCGGCAGATGACCGCCTTCACGCCCAGTTTGGGCAATGCACGATATCTCTACTCCATTTATGCCAACAAGGCGCGTGTCTACGACAAGATGGGCGACTATGGCCACGCCATCGCCATGGCAAGCCAGGCCCAGGAGATAGCCGAGCAGATAGAGATGAAAGACGCACGGCTGGAGCTATACGGCATGCTGGGCGACCTCTATTCCAAAAAAGGCGACACACAGCGTGCTCAGCACTACCGCAACCAGTATCTCCAGCTCAAAGACTCGCTGCTCAACTACCACCAGGTGGCCAGTGTGGACGAGTTGCGCTTCATGGGCGAGATGAAGCGCGTGGACAAGCAGCTGCAGGACATGGAGCATGAGCGCCGTGAAGGTAAGTGAAAAATCTGACATGGCAAAATCCTGAGCAACTTTTTGTTGCTCAGGAACTTATAAAAGCTATTAAACTAAAGTGCTGCGGAATCTAGGAAATAATAAAACGATGAAAGAAATAAAACGATATATGATGGTAGCAACGCTGGCTCTCTTATGGATGGGAGCCTGTGCGCAACCCATGATGAGGCCCCA
>ONMI01000105.1 GCA_900318915.1 uncultured Prevotellaceae bacterium
CGACATCAAGTCGAGTGCCAAGGTGTGCATCTTAGGCCAGACCGTGGTAGACAACCTTTTTCCCGACGGCGGCGACCCCATCGGCAAGGTGATACGCTATAAGTCGATACCCTTCAAGGTGGTGGGTGTGCTGAAGAAGAAAGGCTACAATTCGATGGGCATGGACCAGGACGACCTGGTGCTGGCTCCCTACACCGCCGTGATGAAGCGCATCCTGGCGCAGAACTATCTGGGCGGCATCGTATGCTCCGCCATCACCGAGGGGGTGACGGAGAAAGCCACCACCGAAATTACGGAGATACTGCGCAGGAACCACAAACTTCGTGATGCCGACGAGGAGATGGACATAGCCGGCGACGATGACGACTTCAGCATCCGCTCACAGGAGGAACTGGCCAGCATGATGAACACCACCACCAACATGCTCACCATCCTGCTGGGTGCCGTGGCCGGCATCTCGCTCATCGTGGGCGGCATCGGCATTATGAACATCATGTATGTGAGCGTGACGGAGCGTACCCGCGAGATAGGTCTCCGCATGAGTGTGGGCGCCCGCGGCATCGACATACTGAACCAGTTCCTCATCGAGGCCATCCTGCTCAGCGTCACGGGCGGCATCATCGGCGTGCTGCTTGGGGTAGGTGTATCCTACGGCATCAACGCCCTGGCCAAATGGCCCATCTACATCCAGCCCTGGAGCATCGTGATGAGTTTTGCGGTGTGCACCCTGACAGGCGTGTTCTTCGGCTGGTATCCCGCCAAGAAAGCGGCCCGTCTGGACCCGATTGAGGCCATCCGCTACGAATGACGCACCGCTTACAAGAATCAAAAGACTTAGAACAATGGACAAGAAGAAAGGCATACTGGAATACTCGTTCTGGATACACCTGGTGATTATCGGTGCCCTCTTCCTCATGCCCATCATGTTCACCGCCCGACTCATGAAGTGCCACAACCGCCAGTTTTTCTGGGTGTTCAACGTGGTGCTGGTGACGTTTCTCGCGCTGGGTCTCACCTATTGGACCGACCACATGCACCGTGTGCACGAGCAGGAAAGGATAGCGCAAGGCATTATCCATGAGCACCGTCCGCACGACAACTCGTCCACAAAATTTCCCTTTTTCGTGCTGTTCCGCTGTTTCTACAACCTTTCGGTGGCTGTGGCGCTCGCCGCCGCACTGCGCATGTCGAACCGCTGGATGGAACTTGAGAAACAGAGCAAGGAAGCCGAGGTGGCGCTGCGCGAGGCCGAACTGACCAATCTGCGCAGCCAGATAAACCCCCACTTCCTGCTGAACACGCTGAACAACATCTATGCCTTGACGGCCTTCGACCAGGCCAAGGCACAGCAGGCCGTGATGCACCTGAGCAAGATGCTCCGCCACGTGCTCTACGACGCCGACCAACTGGTGAACCTGCGCGACGAGGTGGACTTTCTACACAACTACATCGACCTGATGAAGATACGCGTGCCGGGCAATGTGGAGGTATTGGAGCACTTCGACATCCCCTCGCCCTGTACGACACAGATAGCCTCCATGATATTCATCTCTTTGGTGGAAAATGCCTTCAAGCACGGCATCAGTCCAACGGCCCCCAGTTTCATCCATGTCTCTGTGATGGCCGACGAGCACCAGATAGTGTGCGAGATAAGCAACACCTACTACCCGAAGACCTCCAAGGACCAAAGCGGCCACGGCATCGGTCTTCAGCAAGTGACCCGCCGTCTGGACCTGTTGTACCCCGACCTATACACCTGGGAGCGGGGTCCGTCGGCCGACGGCAAGTATTACCAATCCAAATTAATCATCCATGACACTAAACTGCATCATCATTGACGATGAGCCGTTGGCAGCGCAGCTGCTGGCCAGCTATGCCGAGCGCACGCCCGTTATCAATCTGGTGGGCACCTACAACAGTGCCGTAGCCGCCATCAAAGACATCAAGGAGAAGAAGATAGACCTGCTGTTTCTCGACATCCAGATGCCCGACCTTAGCGGTCTGGAGTTTGCCACACTGATACCGAAGACCACGAAGATTGTATTTACCACCGCTTTCAGCCAATATGCTGTCGACGGCTACAAGGTAGGCGCTTTGGACTATCTTCTGAAGCCCATCAGCTACGAAGACTTTATCCGTGTGGTAGACAAGGCGGAGAATATCTTCACCGAGCAGGAGCGGCAGATTGTGTACGACCGCGACCGCTTCATCTATGTGAAGAGCGAGTACAAGCTGCTTCAGATACGCCTCGACGACATCCTGTTCATAGAAGGTCTGAAAGACTATGTGAAGATATACCTGGAGGGCAACCAGAAATATGTGATGAGCCTGATGAACATGAAGAAGATGGAGGAGAACCTCCCGAAGCCCGAGTTCATGCGCACCCACCGCTCCTACATTGTTCACATGACGAAAGTGAAGCTGGTGGACCGTTTCCGCATTGTCTTCGGCAGCAACTACATCCCCATCTCCGACAGTTACAAGGAAGAGGTGCAGCGGTACCTTGACCTGCACACACTGGCATAACCCCCAATCCTAATGCCGATTGGGGCTTAGGAAAAAATCAGCCGAATATCTGGCCGGGCGTCTCCACGAACGTATCGGCACCGGCCTTGAGGAGGAAATCGCGGTCGCGGAATCCCCAGAGCACGCTGATGCACGGCAGCGAGCAGTTGCGTGCTGTGGCTATGTCCACATCGCTGTCACCTATGTAGACAGCACCCTGCGCCTCGGCCTTCATCTCGCTGAGCGCCGTGAGCACGGTGTCGGGTGCCGGTTTTCGCCGTACATTTTCCCGCTCGCCGATGGCCACATCCACCAGACTGCCGAAGAAATGGCTGCACAGCTGTGCTGTGGCCGTCTGAAACTTGTTGCTCACCACCGCCACGTTCTTGCCGTGTTCCTTCAGGGTCTGCAGGAGCTGCATAATGCCCGGGTAAGGACGTGTGGTGTCGAGTCCGTGCTCCAGATAGTGTTGCTGGAAGACGGCAAAAGCCTGCTCAAAGAGCGGATTCTCCTCCCCTTGCGGCACAGCGCGCCGCATGAGGTTTCGCACGCCATTGCCCACAAACTGCCTCACCTCGTCGATAGAGCGCTGCGGCATGCCGCTCTGTTGGAGGGCATAGTTGGTACTGGTGGCCAGATCGGCCAGGGTGTCGAGGAGTGTGCCGTCGAGGTCGAATATATAGGTATCGTATTCTTTCATTATTGGTTTGTTTACTCACCGTAGATGCGTTTGAGCGTTTCGCCCAGCGCCTCGTCTCTTAGGTCCACATCGACGATGCGTCCATACTCATCGAGCAGCATATTGGCCGGGATGGACCGTATGCCGTAGGTTTGTCCAGCTATTGACTCCCATCCCTTCAGGTCGCTGAGCTGCGGCCAGTCCATGCCCAGTTTTTTCACGGCGGCAAGCCATGGTTCCTTCTGTTTGTCGAAGGAGATGCCCACCACGTTGAAGCCTTTTTCGTGGTATTTTTTGTAGTTGGCCACCACGTTGGGCATTTCCCTGAGGCAGGGTCCGCACCAGCTGGCCCAGAAGTCCACCAGCACATAATTGCCCTTTCCGCACCACTCGCTCAGCCTGTGCGGCTTGCCGTCGGCATCGTTGATGGTAAGGTCGGTGAAGCGTGCCCCCAAGGGCCTTTTTTTTGCATTCTCCTTCATCCGCTCAAGTGTTTTCTTGGGTCCGTCCATGTAGGGATGGTCGAAATAAGGCGCTGAGGGCGACAGCACACGCGACAGTTCGCCCACGGAGAGCGCGTCGGCAATCAGCTGTGTGAACACCACCGGCACCATATTGTCGAGATTGTCCATCACGGCGGTGCGCATGATGGAGAGCGCTTTCATTTTCCAGTCGACACTGCCGTTCTGTTGCTGCATGCTGCTCCGCGCGCAGTTTACGAGGCCCTGAAAAGCCCTGTTGGCCTCTGTCGACTGTCTGGAGCCTGTCACTTGGCAGTCGTCGAGCAGCACGGTGGTAACCGTCTCGTCGGCGAAGAAGACCACCGTGTTCTCTTGCGAGGAGTCGGTCTGCGGTTTGGCTGTCGAAGCCAGCAGCAGCGAGTTGAGCGGTCTTTCCTGGTTGAAGGTCCATTTTCCGTTGCGTGTTGCGATACTGTCGATGGCCATCTCCATGCGCATATCATCGTAGAGATACACCATTCGTGTATTGTCGGCGGCGGTTCCGCTGACGTTTACTTTCACGTTTTGCGCCTGCAGCAGTCCGACGGACGCCATCAGCAGGCAGAGCAGTATAGTTTTTTTCTTCATTTTGCTAGTTTAGGACCTTTTGGTGTGCTCCTGCATATACTCTCTCGGCGACATGCCGTAGAACTTCTTGAAGACCGTGGAGAAAGAGGCCGCATTGCCGAATCCGCAGGCATAGACCACCTCGGCCACATTCATATTGCCCTCGGCCAGGAGGTTGGCCGCCTGTTTGAGCCGTATGTTCCGTACGAAGTCGTGCGGTGTCTGTCCGGTGAGTTCCTTCATCTTGCGGTGCAGGTGCACGCGGCTGATGCCCACTGCATCGGCCAGGAAGTCGACACTGAGCGAGGAGTTGGCGATATTCTGGTTGATGACCACCATGATGCGCTCGAGGAGTTTCTCATCGGGCGACTTCACGGCCACGGTCTCCACCTTGTCCTCCAGTTTGTCGTTGCGTGCGTATTTCAGCAGCAGCTGGCGTCTGGACTGCATCAGGTTGACGATAGTCCGTCTGAGGATATCCATGTTGAAAGGCTTCACGATATAGGCGTCGGCGCCGGCCTCAAGCCCTTCGAGATGGTCTTCGTCGCGGTTTTTGGCCGTGAGGAGCACGATGGGTATATGGCTGGTCTGCGGATTCTGCTTCAGGGTCGATGCCAGGGCGTTTCCGTCCATTTCGGGCATCATGATATCGGAGAGCACCAGATCGGGCTTCACCTTCAGCGTCTGCGCCAGGGCCTCTTTTCCGTTGGCGCAGCCGTAGACGGTGTAGTCGTTGCTGAGTTCGTGGACGAGATAGCTTCTTATCTCGTCGTCGTCCTCGGCCACCACGATGATGTAGGGACGGTTGTTGTCGAGTTCGGTCACCAATTCCTGGTCGTCGAATTCCTCCACCGGTGCGGGCACCTCGGCCGTGGCCGTCTCTTCCATGATTTCATCGGGGGTAAGGTGCTCATGTCCGAGGGGTATGACCACTTTAAACTCCACCCACTGCGTAGGTTTCGCCCCTTCGGGATAAGCCATCTGCACATTGGAGGCCGACACGGTGCCGTGATGCAGTTCGACGAGCGAGCGCGTGAGGTCGAGTCCGATGCCGGTACCCACGTTGCGGTCATTCACATCGGTGGGCGCCTGGTAGAACCGTTCGAAGATTCGCTCCAGTTTGTCGGCCGGAATGGGTTCGCCGTTGTCGGCTATTCTCACTGTGGCGTTCTTACCGTCTTGGCTGGCCTCGATGAGGATGACGCCTCCAGTGGGTGTGAACTTGAAGGCGTTGGAGAGCAGATTGACCACCACTTTGTCGAAGTTGGTACGGTCTATCCACACCGGCAGTGCGCTGTCCTCATGCTGGAAGAGCAGCTTTATCTGCTTGGCCTTAGCCTGGTGTTCGAAAAGGCTGTGTATATCGTCGAGGAACCCGATGAGGTCGGTTTTCTGCATGCGCATCTGCATCATTCCCTTGTCGATCTTCCTGAGGTCCATCATCTGGTTGATGAGTCCGAGTATACGCTCTGCGTTGCGGCGCATAGTCTCGTAGACACTCTTCCGCTCGGGGTCTTTGTCTTTTTTGATGAGCGAGTGGAGCGGTGTGAGGATCAGGGTCATAGGCGTGCGTATCTCATGGCTGATGTTCATGAAGGTGCTCAGCTTTGCCTCGCCCAGCTGCTCGGCAGTATCACCCCGAGGATGGCCAGGTAGATGAGATAGGCCCACCACGTCTGCCACCACGGGTGGTGCACCACGACGGTGAACTCGAGCACCGGTGTGGACAGGTTGTTGTGCGTGGCTCTCACCTTGAAGCGGTAGGTACCCGGCGAGAGGTGCGAGAAGGAGATTTCGTTCTGTCCCGGCAGCATGCGCACCTCGGGTTCATCGTTGATGCTGTATGAATAGGAGATGTGCTCGGGGTTGTCGTAGGTCAGTGTGGAGAGCTGCAGGGTGAAGGAATTGTCGCGGTGGCTCAGATGGAACTTTCTGCTGGCCATGACGGTGGTGTCGCACACCTGATAGTGTCCCGACTTGGTCTCGCTTCCCACGGGCTCACCGTTGAGCAGCATTGCGGTCAGTTTCACCGTGGCCTGCCACATGCGTGGATGAATGTCGTCGGGGAAGAACCAGGTGATGCCCCCCACTCCACCGAAGAGCATGGAGCCGTCGGGTCCCACACAGGAGGCACCGTCGCTGAACTCGTTCGACTGGAGTCCGTTGT
>ONMI01000057.1 GCA_900318915.1 uncultured Prevotellaceae bacterium
GTATCATCCAGCGCTTCGACGGACTGCGCCCCCGTTTCTATGAGGTGACAAGACGTGGACATTTCGGGCATCCCATCAATAAGGCCGAGAGAGATTTCCAAGTGTTCCCCTGGGAGGAGACGGATATGGCAGATATTTTGGAGAAGCATTTTCTGGTCAAGAAGGAAACAGAATAACAACTACGGTGAGGACACACGAAGTTCTTCGCCAAAGCCATGGGCCATCGCAGTGGAAGAGAACTACAAACTTGAAGATTAATTAACGTATAATAATTTGGGATTCTCGCTTTTATCCACTAATTTTGCGACGATTTATGTCAAACCCTTTTAGCCATTGGAGAAAGGGTCGAGCGAATGAGTATAAAGTAAGAACAAATACCCAGTAGAGAAACGGTTCCTGCAGCCTTCCGGCTGCAGGCAGTTTGACTTAGCCATTTCTTTCACATCCATTTCATCCTTTTTTAATTTACTGGCATAATAAAAGCTTGCCTGGTTTCAAACTATATACACCTATTATGGGCAATATACAACCAAAGGCGTTGACCCGACTGGGAATCAACGATAATATGGCACGCAGTATAGCCATGGCGACTATAGCCAAATACTGCAAACACGACACAGAACAGCAGATTCTTTCGACCTTGGAGAACATCATCATCCATCCCGAAGACTACCGAGAGGACAATATCTGGGGCAAACTCGCATTGGTACTGTCACCCACTACTTCTGACACCCAATCTTATGAACTACGGGAGCATCCTCTCCCCTACTCCATCTATGGTGCCGACAGCATAGACCAACTCTCCATCAGACAGATGGAGATTGCCATGCGCCTGCCAGTGACTGTGGCAGGCGCCCTTATGCCCGACGGATGCGCCGGATACGGACTCCCCATCGGTGGCGTGCTCGCTACCAACAGCCATGTGATCATTCCCTATGCCGTGGGAAAGGACATCGGCTGCCGCATGAGCTTAACCATCCTCGATGCTGAGCCTGACTATTTGGAGAAACGCCATGACCATGCAGTCAAGGCACTGACAGAGCACACAGCCTTCGGACTCGACGGCACCCTCCCTTACAGGACATACCATCCGCTGTTCGACAGGTGCGAGTGGCGCGACATCCCCATTCTGAAAAAGTTGCGCGACAAGGCCATCCGGCAAATGGGCAGCAGCGGCAAGGGCAACCATTTTGTGGACATCTGCGAGGTGGTGCTCCCGCCAGCCAACGCCATGGGAATGGACGAAGGCCGCTATCTCGGCATTTTGAGCCATTCTGGAAGCCGTGGATTGGGAGCTGCCATCGCAGACCATTTCACTGCTATCGCCAAAGAGACATGCCGTCTTCCCAGACAGGCAGGACCATTTGCCTGGCTGAGTCTGGACAGCGAAGCGGGACAGCTGTACTGGGCCTGTATGGAGTTGGCGGGCGCCTACTCTGCCGCCAACCACGACTGCATCCACGATAATGTGGCAAGGGCATTGCGACTGAAGCCACTAGCCAAGATCAGCAACCACCACAACTATGCCTGGCGGGAGACACTCAATGATGGTACCACCGTCATCGTACACCGCAAGGGAGCGACCCCTGCCCATGCTGGTGAGCTGGGCATCATTCCGGGAAGCATGGCGACGCCTGGTTACATTGTGTCAGGGCGAGGCTGCAGCGAGTCGGTCTTCTCCGCATCACACGGAGCCGGCAGGACCATGTCGCGCCTTGACGCACGCAACAGCATCAGCCGACATGCGCTCCGGAAACATCTGGCAGAATGTGGTGTCACGCTTATTGGCGGTACCCCCGAAGAAGCCCCCATGGCCTACAAAGACATCCATTGTGTGATGGAAGCGCAGAAAGAGTTAGTAAATATAGAGGGGACCATCATCCCCAGAATAGTAAGAATGAGCGAGTAATAATATGGAAAAGACTAATGACCGATTGGGGTTAAAAAAAGATCTTGCCTCACGGCAAGATCCTTTCCAAGCAAACTTATATAATAATACACGTATGTCGAATAATGTGAGAGTATTATGCATTCTCATTGTGCGCAGGCTTTCTGCGCATGGGGTGCCGCTTGCGTGTGGACGCATGGCTGCCCCCACTTGATGCCGCTGTCACCTCTTGATGACAGGACACCGTGAAACCGTAAATGTTGTTGGGTCTAATCACAACCATGCATCGTGGCAGGACAGACTACTTTCCGGATAAGGCTGGTCTTCAGACTTACACCTCCTTGCGACGCCTTCTCGTCTAATCAGGCAATGGCTCTTGTGTCACAAGGCTATAAGGGTGCTTACTGCTGCGGGACAGTTGGAGACTCTCACTCCATTCCCAATTAATCGCGGTTAAGCGAACCTTCACGGGCTAAAATCATTAGCATTTGCAAAATTACTATTTTTTCTGCTTTCTGCAAGGCTTTTTTAAGAAAAAATGTGATTTCTTCGGAAAAACTCTGGAGGTGGGAATGTGAATTCTGAAATCAACGGGATGTGCGCCGGCGGCGCACTGGTGAGGTCGGCACGCTTCGCGTGGAAATTATTCAAAAATTAAGTTCAAAAATTAATCGCGCTGCGCGCCGAAATTGTTATCTGAGTGCGCCAGACGGCGCACATTATTTGGGGAGTCGCTCTTCGAGCGAGAAATCATTCAAAATCTAAACAAAATCAAACAGGAGATTCTGACAGTGCGCCTAAAGGCACACTGATGAGGTCGGCACGCTTCGCGTGGAAATTATTCAAAAATTAAGATTAAAAATTAATCAAAAATTATTGTTGGTGCGCCAGGCGGCGCACTTAATCTTGGAGAGTGCCCTACGGGCAGAAATCTTACAAAATCAGTTCAAAATCTTACATGTTTTGGGTATTAGCAGAGACCCCACCCTACCTCCCCTGCAAGGGGCGGGGAGCTGCCTGACGGATCACGCCTATCATTTACTAATAATTGAATCTTAATATTTAATGTTTAATCTTTAATATTTAATCTTTCCTTGGCGGGTCGTGCTAGAAAGTCGCCATTTTCACGTTTTGGGTTTGGAACATGGTTTCGGCGTCGATGTCATAGGCCTTCTTGGTATAGAAGAAGGTGCAGTCTTTCAGGCGGATGTCGTGTATCATCTCTATTGTGCCATGGGCCGAAACGGCCGTTTCGCAGTCGCGGCACACCACCCGGCTGATGTCGATATCGCAGAACTCGGGCAGGAATTCCTCACCGGTGGCCTTACGGCCCGAGGTGCCCACGGGATTGTCGGCATAGGTGGTTTCGATGGTGATGGCCTCGTCCTTGATGTCGTTCATGAAGATGTCGCTGATGAAGATGCGGCCGGTCTTGCCGCCACGGCCGGCGCCGCTCTTGAAGCGCAGCCCGGTGTCGGTGCCCGAGAAGGTGTTGCCGCGCACCACGATGTTTTGCATGCCGCCGGAGAACTCGGAGCCGATGACGAAGCCGCCATGGGCATGAAACACGATATTGTCTTGTATGAGCAGGTTCTCGCAGCCGCCGTGCTTCACGCCGTCGGCTCCTACGCCACCCTTCAGGCAGATGCCGTCGTCGCCCACATCCACACGACTGTTCACGATGAGCACGTCACGGCACTGCATGATGTCGATGCCGTCGCCGTTTTGCGCGTTCCAGGGGCAGCGCACGTTTACGCCGTCGATGGTCACATTCTTGCATCGCTGCGGCACGAGGTGGAATTTCGGTGCATTCTGCAGCGTCACGTCCTTCACCAACACATTCTCGCAGTCGGTGAGTCGTATCATGTGCACCCGCATCTGCTCCTGGCGCTTGTAGTCGTCGGCAATGTTGCTGAAGTGCTTCAGGTTGAAGGGGTACCACAGGCTGCCGTCGTCGGTCACTGTGCCGCCCATCTCGCGGAATGCTTTCCATTCCACATCGCTCACCTTGCTGCGCTTCACGGCCCTCCACCACTCGCCGTTGCCGTCGATGATGCCCTGGCCGGTGATGCTGATGTTCTGACATTTGCTTGCGGTAATGCCCGGCTGCGCTTTCTCGCCGGTGACCTGCCCGGTGGTCTTGTCGCGCTTCAGGAAGAGCTGTTTGTCGGGTGAGAACTGTATCATGGCGTTGCGTTCCACATGCAGGTCGATATTGCTTTTGAGCACAATCATGCCGGTGAGGTAGACGCCCTGTGTCACGATGAGTCTTCCACCGCCCTGTTTCTGCAGGGTGCTGATGGCCTTCCGGAATGCCTCGGTATTGTCGGTGATTCCGTCGCCCACGCCACCGAAGTCGGTCAGCTTCACTGTGTTGCTGGGCTGTGTGGGGAGCACGGGCTCATTCATTTGTATGGGCAGTTGTTGGTAATACTGCTCATAGGGGCCTGCTTGGAGGTTGAGTGCCGTCAGCAGCGACAGCGCAAGAAGAATCATTTGCTTTTTCATATGCTTTAAGTAGATTGTTATCGTAGATGGTATTTTGCGACACAAAAATACAAAAAAATCGGTTTTCATGCTGCGCAGCATTCTATTTTGTCAGTTTCCTTACATTTATTATAGAATTACTCACACTTTTTAAGGCTCGGAGAGGTGGTGCGGGACGCTTCGCATGGAAATTAATTTATTCTGAACAGAAATTAACGTAATTCACGTAATTATTCATTAAAGGTCTTTGAAAGAAATTATCGTAATACGCAGAAATTTCTGTTTTCATTGCATTTCAATGGGGAGTGCCCTACGGGCAGAAATCTCACAAAATCTATACAGAATCAAACAGAATCTTAGCTTGCGAGGAAAGGGCGCCCTCCGGGCGGAAAATACGCAAAATTAAAATCAAAATTAAACAAAATTACTTGATTATTTTATCTGAAAAGAAATTATCATAATGGCGCTTCAAAGTTACGTATTACAGGGGAGTGAAATTACCAAATTTTTGATTAATTTTGAGAATAATTTTGGTTAATTTCTCGCTCGAAGAGCGACCCCAAGACCAGAAGTCCCGACCGGGGCTTCGCCCAGATTTTGTTTGATTTTGAACCGATTTTGATAGATTTCTCGCTCGAAGAGCGACCCCAAGAATAAGCGTGCCGCAGGCGCGCGCACCCCAGGGCAGAGACCCCACACAGCCCCCCTGCAAGGGGAGGGAGATTGAAATGTGATGAGGGGAACTATAGCATTGAGAGTTTTTAATATAAAAAGGTGGGGAAACATTTGTGGGAAAAGTAAAAAGATGTACCTTTGCGGCATACACCAAAACAACAGGAGGAAATGCGGAAACTGACCTATCTACTCATGTTGCTGCTGGGCTGCAGCTGCACCGAGAAAACGACCCCCACACAGGCCACGGCAGCCGAGGCCGCCCTGGAAGACAGTGTGAGCGAAGTGACGCTGCTCATAGGCGGCGACATGATGATGCACATGCCCCAGTTGAACTGCGGTCATGTGGGCGGTAGCGAGTACAATTTCGACGACGTATTCAGTCTGGTGAAACCCACCGTGGAGAAGGCCGACCTGGCGATAGCCAATTTCGAGACCACACTGGCTCCCCCACCCTACACCGGGTATCCCTGCTTCTGCGCCCCCACCTCCTATCTCGACGCCATTCTGCATGCCGGTTTCGACGTGCTGACCACTGCCAACAACCACTGCTGCGACAAGGGTGCCACAGGTCTGACGCGCACCATCGACGAGATGGACGCCCGCCATGTGCCCCATTTGGGCACCTACAAGGACAAGGCCGCTCGCGACTCCCTGCACCCACTGATTATAGAGAAGAACCACATACGGATAGCGCTGCTCAGCTTCACCTACGGCACGAACGGGCTGCCCGTTCCCAAGCCTTTCTACGTGAACCACATCGACACGGCCGAGATAGCGAGAGACATAGCCGTCGCCAAGCTGCTGAAGAGCGACGTGATTATAGCGCTGCCCCACTGGGGCATAGAATACATGCGTACCGCCAGCGAAGAACAGAAGTGGCTGACCGACTGGATGCTCGCACATGGTGTGGACCATGTGGTGGGTGGACACCCGCACGTGATACAGCCCTTTGAGGTGCGCGAGACCGACGGAGAGAAGCATCTGGTGGCGTACTCGCTTGGCAACTACGTCTCCGCACAGAGCAAGCCGGACACCGACGGCGGCTCCATGGTGCGGCTGACGCTGCAGAAGAAAGGGGACACGACTCGGCTGACCGACTGCGGTTACTTGCTGCACTGGGTATCGTCGCCCAAGACCTCTGGCAAGCGGCAGTATAAGGTGATACCTGCCAGTTATCCCGACGAGCAGCTCACCCCGCTGGAGCGTGCTGCTCGGAAGCGGTTTGTGGAGTCTGCCCGCCAACTGCTGGGCAAGCACAACAAAGGGGTGGAAGAGGTTTTTTAGAAGGGAACGGAAGTGAACGGCACGCTGCGCGTGGTAATTGATTTATTCTGAACAGAAATTATCGTAATGTTCGTAATTGTTCATTAAAGGTCTTTGAAAGAAATTATCATAATACGCAGATAAATTCATTGGAATGACTATGTTTTTTCTGAACAGAAATTATCGTAATTTACGTAATTGTTCATTAAAGGTCTTTGAAAGAAATTATCATAATACGCAGAAAATTTCATTGGAATGACTATGTTTTTCCTGAACAGAAATTATCGTAATTTACGTAATTAATCATCAATGGTTTTTCTTTGAAAGCAATTATCGTAATACGCAGTAATTTCTGTTTTCGTGTGCGCTGGCGCACGGGGTAATTATCGGAAATTATTCTTGGGCGGATTGCAAATCCGCGGATTGGGGCTGGGCGGGGAGTGCCTGACGGGCTGAGAATAGTATGGCAGTTCGGAGAGTGCCTAATAAATGGAAATAATTGAATTCTAAGAAATTATGGGAATTACGGGTATTTCTTTCCTTTTCCTTTTTGATTATTTTTTTTGACAGAAATTTTCGTAATGCGCGGAAATTTCTGTTATTCGTGCGGGAGGGCCGGAGGTTGTTATTTGCCGTATCTGAAGTAGAACCAATAGGTGTTGCCGTAGACGCGCTTTAGGTTGTTGTAGCGTTCCCGCTCATCTGCGGTGGCCATTCTCATTTCGTTGAAATCTCTGAAATCCGCTTCCATGGCCCCGTTCTGTCCAGTGGCGAACGGTTTGCCTGAGGAATAATAATACTGTAGGAGCGCCTCACCATAGATTTTGGGATAGACGGAGTCAGTGTAAGATTTGTGCAGTTCCTCGGCGAAGGCCCCCAGTTTTCTGTCGAGCAGGAGTTCCATGAGCTTGTAATCACGTGCATACTGCGAGCTGTCGGCCAGGAGTGTCACCACGCTGTCGGGCAAGAGAACCGTGCGTACCGTGGCATGGTCGATGCGGAGCGCCTTGGCGCCCCCCACAACCGGATAGTCGAAGAAGCGTTCGGGCAGCAGTCCCTGTGCCGCGAGCGCATGCGCCCTGAGCATGGTGAGGCTGCTGTCGGCGGCCAGTGCCCTTTTCCCCACTTTCAGCGCATCGCCATATTTTTCTTTCATAATCAGCTTCTCCATCCTCATGCGGTAGTGGAACACCTCGTCATGGTTGGACAGGCATCCCACCAACACAAACTGCAGGCAGAGCAGCATCAGGTTCACCCACACCACTCTTCCGAACCATCCGCTTGAAGCATCCGGCTCATAAGGCTCCACCTCCTTGGCCACCCACACCAGGAGTGCGAAGCCCACGAGGCAGAGCGGTCCCGCCCACGGCCAGGCCCCAAAGGAGAAATCGACATCGGCCCTGCTGCCCACCGAAGAGATGAAGGTGAGCAGGAGGAGTGACGGGAAATACGTAAGGGCATGCGCTCTTTTCTCCAGTATGGTGATGCGGAACACCACTGTCTGCAGCACTGCCAGGAGCGCGGTGACCACGACGGCCCCGATGGTGCAGTTGTAATGCGTCTGTCCCTGCGACAAGATATGCTGTCCCACCGCCACGATATCTCCCTGGTAGAAGTAGAGATACATAAAGGTAAAGACACAGAACACCCCCATGCACCCCCAGCGCACCAGTTGGTTTTGTTCCATTTTGAAAAGACTGTACCCTTGCATACTGTATGAAAGCGACAGACACATGACACCGCCGGAAGCCACGTGGTTTCCGGCGGTGCCTATGTCAGCAATTTATCAATTCTTCTTCAGCACCACGGCCGAGCGGGCCGGGATATAGATTTTGAGCCACTCCTTGTGGTCGGCCACATAGACAGGGTCGAAGTTGGTGACGTGTGTCACCGAGTCGTCGGCCAGTCCGTTGCCACCGAACTCCACGGCATCGGTATTGAGCACCACATCATAGGAGCCCGTAGGCACAAGGAATCCGTAGTCGGGATACGACCTTGTGGGACTGAAATTGAACACGAAGACGAGGTCGCCCCTCATGAAGGCCAGGATCTGGTCGTCGTCACTGTGCCAAATCTCCTGCACAGGTGTCTTGGGGAAGTTCTTCTGGCTTTTCACCACCTCGAGCATTTTCCGGTCGAAGTCGCCGAGCCAGTGGTAGCAAAGATCCTTGTTGTCGACGAGGTTCCACTGTCTTCTGGCATACTTGTAGCTCCATCCGTTGCCCTCGCGCGGGAAGTCGATCCACTCTGGATGTCCGAACTCATTGCCCATGAAGTTGAGGTATCCCCCGTTGATGGCGCCGAGTGTTACGAGTCGGATCATCTTGTGGAGTGCAATGCCGCGGCGGGCCGTCTCGTTCTCATCGCCCTTCTTGAAGTGCCAGTACATATCCGCATCGATGAGGCGGAAGATGATGGTCTTGTCGCCTACGAGCGCCTGGTCATGGCTTTCGCAGTAGCTGATGGTTTTCTCATCGGGCCGGCGGTTTTTCACCTCCCAGAAGATGGAGCTCGGTTTCCAATGCTCGTCGGTCTGCTCTTTGATGGTCTTAATCCAGTAGTCTGGAATATTCATGGCCATGCGGTAGTTGAATCCGAATCCGCCGTCCTCGAATTTGGCAGCGAGTCCCGGCATGCCGCTCACCTCTTCGGCAATGGTGATGGCGTTGGGGTTCACCTCATGTATGAGTTTGTTGGCCAGTGTGAGGTAGCAGATGGCATTGTCGTCCTCGCCCCCGTTGAAATAGTCACCGTAGTTGGTGAAGGCCTGTCCGAGTCCGTGGCTGTAATAGAGCATGGAGGTGACACCGTCGAAGCGGAAACCGTCGAAGTGGAACTCGTCGAGCCAGTACTTGCAGTTGGAGAGCAGGAAGTGGATTACGTTGTCCTTGCCATAGTCGAAGCAGAGCGAGTCCCATGCCGGATGCTCGTGCATGGCTCCCGCATAGAAATACTGGTTGGGGTCGCCGGCCAGGTTGCCGAGTCCCTCCACCTCATTTTTCACGGCGTGGGAGTGGACGATATCCATGATGACGGCGATGCCCTTCTGGTGGGCCGCATCAATGAGTTCCTTGAGTTCCTCGGGAGTTCCGAATCGGCTGGAGGGAGCGAAGAAGGAGCTCACATGATAGCCGAAGGAGCCATAGTAAGGATGCTCCTGAATGGCCATAATCTGGATGCAGTTGTAGCCGTCCTTGATGACGCGCGGCAGCACATTGTCTTTGAACTCGCGGTAGGAGCCCACTTTCTCGGCGTCCTGTCCCATTCCGATGTGGCACTCATAGATGAGGAGCGGGTTGGTATTGGGTTTGAATTTTGTTTTCTTCCACACATAAGGTTTCTCCGGGTTCCACACCTGTGCGGAGAAGATTTTTGTCTCCTCGTCCTGCACCACTCTGCGCACCCATGCCGGTATGCGCTCACCGTGTCCGCCGTCCCAATAGACGTGCATTTTGTAGAGGTCGCCATGCTTGACGGCCTTTTCGGAGAGTTTCAGTTCCCAGTTGTCGGTGCCCGGGATACGTTTGGCTCTGTAGCGCTCCTGTTCGGTCCAGTTGTTGAAATCGCCTACGAGATAGATGTCCGTAGCGTTGGGCGCCCACTCGCGGAACACCCATCCACGTGCCATTTTGTGCAGGCCGTAGTAGAGGTATCCTGTTGCGAAGTCGCTGAGAGTCGACTTGCCGTTGTTGGTGAGCTGTCCGATTTTCCAGAGGGCATGGTCATGCCTTCCGCAGATAGCCGGTTCAAACGGTTCCAGGTAGGGGTCGTTGGCCACGAGCCCTATGTGTTTCACCTTTTTAGTTTTTTTGTTTTCGCCCACTTTGGGTGTTTTTACTGTTTTCTTTTCTTTTTTATCTTCCATGACTTATTATGGAGTTTTTTCAGCATTTCACTTTGAAGATAGCCTTTTTGAATTCCTTGACGATGGAGATGCAGGGAGCATGTCCATCCTGCGGGCAGAAGACGGCGAACATACCCGGCCGGCAGGTGATATAGCTCTGAGCCAGGATGTCGGGATATTTGGTGATGTCTTTCTGCTCGTTGTACTCCAGCTCCGGCAGGTCGACGGTAGGTGTGTAGCCATACGTCTCGGGAGCGGAGAGGGGAATCTGGATATCGATCATTTTTCTGTGCGTTTCGAGCACAGCCACGTCGGGAGCTTTTCCGGTGGCCATCTGTATATTCACGAACACATCCTCTCCGTCGATGAGGTGTTTTCCCTCGGGGAGCTGGTTGATGTCATTTTCGCTAAGGAAATCGATCACCTTCTGGAAGCGCGGGTTGAGGTGTGCATAGAGCGGAAGGTTTTCTAACGTGTCGATAATCATACTATTGTTTGTTTTTAGAGTTAGTTTTTATTTGTCCACAAATCTTTGTCCGTTTTCATAATGTCCGCGGGCGGTAATTTTTCCGCTGCGGTCCCTTTCTATGAAGTTGCCGTCGCGTTCACCGTTTTTGTAGGAGCCCTCGAACCGCGAGCCGTCCTTTTTCTCCTCGAGTGCCTTACCGTGCAGTTTTCCGCGGTGGTAGTTCACTTTCTGTCTTGAGCCGTCGTGCAGGTGGATGATGAACTGTCCCTCGAAGACCCCGTCGCGGAATGTGCCTTCGAAGGTGTCGCCGTTTCTCTTCACCAGCTTTCCCTGTCCGTTCTCTTTGTCGGCGTTCCAGTTGCCGGTATAGGTATCGCCGTTGTGCCACGTGAAGGTACCCATGCCCGACTTGTCGCCGTTGAGGAATCGTCCGGAGTAGCGGTCGCCGTTTTTATAGACCACCTCTCCCTGTCCGGTTCTCTCTCCCCGCACGTAGTCGCCCGTATACTCATCTCCGTTGGCGAAGGTATACTTTCCCTTTCCGTGAGGCAGGTCATGTAGCCACATGCCCGTATATTTGTCGCCGTCGGCATAGAAGTTGGTCCCCTTTCCCGAGCGTTCGTTGTCCACCCAGTTGCCCCGGTAGATGACGCCGTTGCCCCAGTCGAAGGTACCATAGCCATTTTTCATGTCATTTTTCCATCCCCCCTTGTAGAACTGTCCGGTGGAGAAGGTGTAGGTGCCCTGTCCGGAGCGTTTGTCGTTTTCCCAATTCCCCTCGTAGATATCGCCGTTGTAATAGTACATGGTACCCTCACCGTGCTGGTAGTCGCGGTACCACATTCCCACATACTTATTATTGTTCATGAAATAGAAGGTGCCCTTTCCGTGCTGGTGGTCCTGGTACCACATACCCTCGTATCGTTCGCCGTCGGAGAAGGTGTAAGTACCCTTTCCCGACCTTTTTCCCTTGAGGTACTCGCCCTCGTAGACATCATGGTTGGGATAAGTGGTGGTGCCCTTACCCTGCGGTTTTCCGCCCATCATCTCGCCTTTGTAGAGTCCGCCATCCTTGGTGTAGCAAGAGCCGAGTGTGATTTTCTGGGCCCCGGCCCTGAGGGGGAAGGCGAGAAGAGCGGTCAACAATATGATGATATAGTGAAGTTTCATTTTTCCGAATGCAAGAATTACACAACAAAAGTACGAAAAAAACCTTGAATAGGAAAAAACTTTAGTAATTTTTATGTATCTGGAAAAGGGAAGGCGGCATTTTATAGAAATTTTGATTATCTTCGCAGCATGAAAGACCAAAAACCCAATTATAAGCGATGAAATTTGTAGGAATGATACCCGCCCGCTACGCCTCGACGCGTTTTCCGGGCAAGCCGCTGGCCCTTCTTGGCGGTGTAACGGTGATAGAGCGTGTGTACCGCCAGGCCGTGAGTGCCCTCGACGACGCCTATGTGGCCACCGACGACGAGCGCATTTTCGATGCCGTGACCCGCTTCGGCGGCAAGGCCGTGATGACATCGACCTCCCACAAGAGCGGTACCGACCGCATCGCCGAGGCCGTTCGTCTGACCGGTTGCGACGCCGATGTGGTGGTGAACATCCAGGGCGACGAGCCCTTCATCCAGCGCTCGCAGATAGAGACGGTTTGCCATTGTTTCGACGACCCCACCACGCAGATAGCCACTTTAGGAAAGCCCTTCACCGACATGCGCGGCGTGGAGAATCCCAACTCGCCCAAGATAGTGACCGACTTGCGCGGCTACGCCCTCTACTTCAGCCGCAGTGTGATACCCTACGTGCGCGGTGTGGAGCGTGCCGACTGGCTGCAGCACTTCCCCTATCTGAAGCACATCGGCCTGTACGCCTACCGCACCGAGGTGCTCAGCGAGATTACGCGTCTGCCGCAGTCGCCATTGGAACTGGCCGAGAGTCTGGAGCAGCTGCGCTGGTTGCAGAACGGCTACCGCATCAAGGTGGGTCTCACGGATGTGGAAACGGTGGGTATTGACACGCCGGAAGACCTGGCTGCTGCGGAAGAACACTTGAAAAGATTGAAGATTAAAAATTAAAGATTAAAGATTAAAATTGGGAAATGGGAGAATTTAAAGGGTGCTATTCATAACTGACAGCTATGAAATAGCACCTTCGGTGCGGGAACTGAACAGAAATTAACGTAATTATCGTAATTATTCATTAATGATTTTTTGATTATTTGGAACCGTTTTCCAATAATCAATGCGAATGACTAAAGCAACGAGTGAAGGTAATCAAGCTCCCCGCCCCTTGCAGGGGAGTTGCCTGACGGACCATGGAGGGGCAGAGACAATAGGGGGCAGATTTGCTGTGGATTTCAGGGGATATTCTCCTGAAAATATTCAAGGCGGAGGATATGGCGGGTATCGTCGGTCACTTTGTAGCGGTCGTCGATGCGGTGGCCTACCACCCAGAGGATGCGGTTTTGGGCATCGGTCACTACGAGCTGCCTCATCTTCGCGAAGCGGTTCATTTTGCGGTCGGTGAGGAAATCGCTCAGCAGTTTTGTGCCCCTCATGCCGAGCGGCCGGAAGCGGTCGGCCCTGTCGGCCACCCTGACGGTGAGCGGCCACTCCACCCTATCCGCATCGAGTGAGGCCGTATTGGGGTCTGCGCTCCACGCCATGGTCTCGGGCCTGTCGAGCAGCGTCAGGCGCAGACGGTCATCGCCCTGCAGCACATATTTGCCGTCGACCGGCAGGCGGAGCGGTTTGGGAACCACGAAAAGCGGCTGGATGAGGATATTGTCGCGGTCGAAGAGCAGTTGATGGGTAGGCGACTCATAGAGCGTGCCCGTCTCGGCCATCCGGTTTCGGCAGATGGCAGCGCACTGCGCCGGTGAGAAATGGTAGCGGCTGAGCAGCGCATGCCCCACATAATCATTGGAAAGAACGGTGCGGTCGAAAGCCTCCACCTCTGGCATGGAGTCTTCGCGCCGTGCGGCGGAAAGCGTCTGTTCCACCACACCATCGAGCAGGGCGGCCGCGCTTTTCAGTCTGTCGGCCATGTCGCTGATCCCTTGAATGAAAGAAGGATTGATTTGTTCGAGGAGCGGAATGACCTGCAGTCGGATTTTATTGCGCATGACATCCGGCACCAAGTTGGAGCTGTCGGTGATGAAGTCCTGCCCCTCGCTCTGTAGGAAATCCAGAATCATCTGGCGGTCCACGCAGAGCAACGGTCTCACCACATGTCCGTTGCGCGGCTGTATGCCGCAAAGGCCATGCAGGCCCGTGCCCCGTACCATATTGATGAGCACCGTCTCGACCGAGTCGTTCATGTGGTGCGCCACCAGTATATCCTCTGCCCCCACATCCGTGCGGAGCCTTTCAAAATAGTCATACCGCAGTTGGCGTGCCGCCATTTCCACGCTCACATGGTGCGCCTCGACATAAGCCATGGTGTCGAAATGCACCGTATGGAGCGGCACCTCCCATTTCCGGCACAGATCACGGCAGAACACCTCGTCGCGGTCAGATTCTCTGCCCCGCAGATGGAAGTTGCAGTGCACCCCCTCAACCCTGTAGCCCAGCCGCCGCATGACCAGCAGCAACGCCACACTGTCGGCCCCACCCGAGAGCCCCACGAGATAGAGCGCCCCCTTTTGGAGCAGGCCGTTACCGGCGATGAAGGCCGCCACGGTATCGAGGAAATCCACCTTTTTCATGCCGCTCAGCGATTCATTCCACGTAGAGCACAAGGCCCTTGAGGTATTCCCCCTCTGGATGATAGATATCCACGGGATGGTCGGCCGGCTGGTGCAGTTGGTGCAGTATTCTCACCCTCCGCTTGGCCTGTGCCGCTGCGGTGAAGACCGCATTGCGGAAATTGTCCTTGGTGACCACCTGGCTGCAACTGAAGGTGAAGAGCAGTCCGCCCGGCATGATACGTTCGAAAGCCTTGGCGTTGAGGCGCGTATAGCCTTTCAGCGCATTGTGCAGCGCTGCCCTGTGCTTGGCGAACGCTGGCGGGTCGAGGATGATGAGGTCATACTGTCCGTCGGCCCTGTCGAGGAAGCGGAACGCATCCTCGCAGAAAGCCACATGCCGCGGGTCGCCGGGGAAGTTGAGTTCCACATTCTCCTTGGTCAGTTCCACCGCCTTTGCGCTGCTGTCGACCGAGTGCACCAGTTGTGCTCCGCCCCTGAGCGCATAGAAGGAGAATCCCCCCGTATAGCAGAACATATTGAGCACCTTTCTGTCTTTGGCATACCGTTCGAGCAGCCGGCGGTTTTCCCTTTGGTCGACGAAGAAACCCGTCTTCTGTCCCTTGAGCCAGTCGACCCTAAAGCGCAGTCCGTTCTCCACGGCGATATTGTCGGCCGTCTCACCGATGAGGAAGCCGTTTTCCTGTCCCAGTTCCGCTTTGAAGGGCAGTGTGGTCTCACTTTTGTAGAACACATTCTCGATGCGCCCCTCCATGACCTCGACCAGCACCCTTGCCACCTGTTGGCGCACCAGGTGCATGCCCACGCTGTGCGCCTGCAGCACGGCGGTGTGTCCATAGCAGTCGACCACCAGTCCCGGCAGTCCGTCTCCCTCGCCGTGTACGAGGCGGTACGTATTGTTCTGCGGATTGTCGGCTATGCCCGTTGCCTTTCTCACATCGAGGGCCGAGCGCAGTCTTTTTCTGTAGAAATCGTCATCGATGTCGATATCCTGAAAGGAGAGCACCCTGACGGCGATGGAGCCCACCTGATAGTGCCCCACGGCCACGAATTCGCCTTTGCTGTTGAGCACCCTGACCAGTTCGCCCTCCTGCAGCTGTTGGGGCAGAGTTTTGATAGCCCCCGAGAACACCCACGGGTGGAACCTTTTCAGGCTCTCCTCCTTACCGGGTTTGAGGACAATGTTTTTGCATTCCATATAATAAGGGAAGTTTTTTAAAAAAGGGAAGTTAAAAAGAAGTTAAAGGGAAGTTAAAGGGACATATGTGGTTTTTTAAGGGAAGTTAAAGGGAAGTTAAAAGGAAGTGAAAGGGAAGTTAAAGGGACATATGCCCTATTCATGACTTTCTTTATATCCACTTCAAATACCTTCTTCATGTCCCTAAATTTTTACTTCATCCAACTTGTTTACAAATGCTGATTTATAGAGTTTTACAAGAGTTTTACAAATTCTTTCCTGCCTCCTCTTCCTCATCTACGAGGAGGTAGTCGCCGGTATGCTTCAGGCGGAGCAGTTCGTTGTAGAGCTGAATGCAGGCCCAAGCATCGGTAGCGGCATAAAGTTTCTGTTTCTGCGTGAGCACGTCGGCCTCCCAATTGGACAGTTGCTGGCTCTTACTTATTTTCAGTCCGAATAGGTTGGCATAGAGTTTTTGCAGCGAACGGTCCTCGATGCCGATTTCCGAGACATGCTCCTGCAGGTCGAAGAAGTAGCCCGGCTGGAACATTTTTCTCCTTTTGAGCGAGATGATATCATCGTGGAGTGAGAGTCCCACTTTGAGCACGGACGTATCCTCCAGCAGGTAGACGATGGCCGGCGAGATATTGGTGTAGTTGAGTCGGAAGAGGAAGCAGATGTCGGGCGTTGACACCTGCAGGAGGGCCACTCTGTTCTGGTGTCCCTTCTTGAAGGAAGGCCTTGTCTCGGTATCAATGCCGAGGATAGGCTGTGTGAGCAGGTAGTCGACTGCCTTTCTGGTCTCCCCTTCGGTGAGGATGACAACAATTCTCCCCTCAAAATTGACTCTGGGCAGCGCCGCTATCTTTTTTTTATCGTATTTTTTATAAAGTATTTTCGGCATAAAGCGTGTTTTAGCAGAAATGACCTTGTCAACTGTTTTTCATCGTTTACTATGGAGGTGTCTGTGCGGTCAGGCCGCATGATACCGGTACCACCTGATAACAATATGCAAAATTAGAAAAAAAGTCTGAAAATAGTGTGGTTTCCACAAAATTTCCGTAATTTTGCAATAAAAAATTCGGGAAAACGTCAATATGTCTCAGAAAAAACAATATAACAACAATCAAAGGCAGTCGATTTTCGAGATTTTAGGTCTCAATGTATTGCGCGACGAGCGCATCGGATTTGTATTAGGTCTGCTGATACTTTTAGCATCGGTAGTGATGCTGATAGCCTTTATCTCCTACTTCACTTCCGGTCCGGCCGACCAGAGTCTGGTTTTGGACCTACAGGACGGCGAGTTGCGCAATGATGGCCACGTGTTCCGCAACACGTGCGGTTCGGTGGGAGCCCTTATCTCCCACCAGTTCATAGCCTGCGGTTTCGGCCTGGCCTCCTTTGCCATCCCCGCCTTCTTCATTCTTTTAGGCCTGCGGCTCACACGTGCCTACAAGAACATCAACCTGCTGAAATGGTTTTTCGGTTTGGCTGTGCTGATGGTGTGGTGCAGTGTGGCCTTTGCCAAGTTTCTCAGTCCGCTGTTTGAGAACGCCATTTTCAATCCCGGCGGCGACCACGGCCTGTTCATCTGCCAGCGCATAGAGAACGTGATAGGCTCTCCCGGTCTGATAGCCGTACTGGTGCTGGTGGCCATCGCCTTGCAATATACTCGACCCCTTCCGCTATCTGAAGAAGATTCCTTTCACCATCACCAACAAGGAGCCCGAGCTGGCCCTGGCCGGTGCGCCGACAGAAAGTGCGGGAGAATATGAGGAGCCCGCTGCCGCTACGATGACCTTCCGCGGCGACGACCTTCAGGTGGACGACGAGCCCGAGGAGAAGGAAGAGCCCGTAAAGCCCCGTGAGAGCGGCACGGGCCGCATCATGATACCCCGCCGCACGAAAGGCGACCCCACGATGCAAGTATCTGTGGGCCAGGAAGACGAGAAAGCCAAGGGCAACACCGTGGGCGGCAACAACCCGCTGGGTGCCCCCATCAACCCCCTGGAGCCCTTTACCCGCTACAAATATCCCACGCTCGACCTGCTTCAGCAATACGACAACGACGGCAAGCCCTACATCGACGAGGAAGAGCAGAAAGCCAACAAGAACCAGATTGTGAGAGTGCTGAAGAGCTTCGGTGTGGAGATCAATGAGATTAAGGCCACTGTAGGCCCCACCATCACCCTGTATGAGGTGACCCCCGCCGAGGGTGTCCGCATCTCCCGCATCCGCAACCTGGAAGACGACATTGCCCTGAGCCTGCGCGCCCTCGGCATCCGCATCATCGCCCCCATACCCGGCAAGGGCACCATCGGTATCGAGGTGCCGAACGCCAAGCCCAACATTGTGTCGATGCGCAGCATCCTGAACTCGCGCAAATTCCAGGAGACCAAGATGGAGCTTCCCATTGCGCTCGGCAAGACCATCACGAACGAAGTGTTCATGGTAGACCTGGCCAAGATACCCCACCTGCTTGTTGCCGGTGCCACCGGTCAGGGAAAGTCGGTAGGTCTGAACTGCATCATCAACTCGCTGCTGTACAAGAAGCACCCCAACGAGCTGAAGTTTGTGCTGATAGACCCGAAGAAGGTGGAATTCAACGTCTACGCCCCCATCGCCGACCATTTCATGGCCACGGTGGACGATGACGACGAGCCCATCATCACCGATGTGACGAAGGTGGTTAGGACGCTGAAGAGCCTGTGCATGCTGATGGACACCCGCTACGACCTGCTGAAGAAAGCCGGTGCCCGCAACATCAAGGAATACAACCGCAAGTTTGTGAACCGCCAGCTGCGTCTGACCGACGGCCATGAGTACATGCCCTACATTGTGGTGATTATCGACGAGTTCGGCGACCTCATCATGACGGCCGGCAAGGAGATAGAGCTTCCCATCGCCCGTATCGCCCAGTTGGCCCGTGCCGTGGGCATCCACATGGTTATAGCCACACAGCGCCCCACCACGAGCATCATCACCGGTAACATCAAGGCCAACTTCCCCGGCCGCATGGCGTTCAAGGTGAGTGCGATGATTGACTCGCGCACCATTCTGGACCGTCCCGGCGCCAACCAGCTGGTGGGCCGCGGCGACATGCTCTTCCTGAACGGCAACGAGCCTGTTCGTGTGCAGTGCGCCTTCATCGACACCCCCGAGGTAGAGAATGTGAACAACTACATCCAGGAGCAGTCGGGTCCGACCCATCCGCTCGAGTTGCCCGAGCCCGCCCAGGAAGAGAGCGGCACCGGCGGCGACTTCAGCGAATCAGGCGGCGACAACCTGGATCCCATCTTCGCCCAGGCAGCCGCCCATGTGGTGAGCACGCAGCAAGGCTCCACCAGTATGATACAGCGCCGCTTCTCCATCGGCTACAACCGCGCCGGCCGTCTGATGGACCAGCTGGAGAAAGCCGGCATCGTGGGCGCCGCTCAGGGCAGCAAGCCCCGCGAGGTGCTCATCCAGGACGCCAACAGTCTGGAGATACTGCTCAACAAGTTGCGCTCCGGCGAGGTTTAAGCCCCGCTCCGGCATGCGCCCCACCCCACTGACACCTCATTTAGATAAGAGCAACAATAGCGATTCATTCAGAAACTCTAAAACAGGAAAGATTATGAAAAGAAGGATAACACAAGCCCTGCTGACGCTGCTGGCCCTTCTGGTCGCCGTCGGCATGAATGCCCAGGGCAAGACTTCGGGCAATGCCCGCGCCATACTTGACAAAGTGGCCAAGAATGTGAACCGCCCCTCCGGCGCCACAGCCAACTTCAAGCTGAGCGGCGACGGCGTGTCATCATCCGGCACCATCGCCATCAAAGGCAACAAATTCCGCGCCACCACCCCCGAGGGTGTGGTATGGTTTGACGGCAAGACCCAGTGGACTTACATGAAGAACAATGAGGAGGTGAACGTGAACACCCCCAATGCCAAGCAGCAGGCCCGCATGAACCCCTACTACTTCATCACGCTCTACAAGAAAGGCTACAACATGACCTCGAAGGCAGTGGGCGGCGGCTATGAGGTACACCTCACCGCCCAGGGCAAGAACCAGGCCCTTCAGGAGATCTACATCACGGTGAACAAGAGCTACCTGCCCACGAAGGTGCGGTTCAGCCAGAAAGGCAAGTGGACCACCATCACGGTGAGCAATTTCAAGGCCGCGAAGCTGAGCGACTCCAGTTTTACATTCAAGGAGAAAGACTACCCCAACGCCGAGGTCATCGACCTGCGTTGACAAAACCGTAAGCGCCATGACAAACAAGGGAATGACACGATTTGAGACCATCCGGACGCTCCGCAAGCACGTACGCCTGTCGGAGCGCCGCAGTGAGGTATGGAAGCAGAACAAGGTGGCCAAAGCGCTCATCTACTTTTCGGGTGTGGTGACGGTGCTCTACCTCATCTTCATCGCCGTGATGATATCGCTCATCGCCAACAGCAGCGAGACACGCACCCCCTATGAGATTATCTTCGGTCTGCTCCCCTTCCTGATGGCAGTAGACTTCGGTGTCCGCCTCATGGCGCAGCAGACCCCCTCTCAGCTCATCAAGCCCTACATACTGCTGCCCCTTCCCAAGCTGACGTGTATAGACAGTTTCATGGTGTCGTCGCTCACCAACGGCGGCAACCTGATATGGATGGGTTTGTTTCTGCCCTACACCATCATGTCGGTGGTGTTTGCCATGGGCTTCTGGAAGGCCGTAGTGTTCCTGCTCGCCCTCTACCTGATAATCCTGATATGGAGCCAGTGGTACATGCTGGGGCGCAGTCTGGTGAACCGCAGCTACTTGTGGTGGATAGTTCCCGCCGTGGTCTTTGCCCTTTTATTCTCGCCGTGGTACATCGGCAAGAACGCCAGCATTACCACCCTCTGCGACACCTACGCCAACATAGGCCTGTGGCTGGAGCGGTACCCGCTGCTGGTGCTGGCCGCCCTTGTGGCCATTCTGGCCCTTCTGATAGCCGTGAACCGCCGCCTGCAGTTGCGCTTTGTCTATGCCGAGTTGGCCAAGGTGAACCAGACCCATCTGAAGCACGTGACCGAGATAAAGAGTCTGGACCGTTTCGGCGAGGTGGGCGAATACATCAAGCTTGAGATCAAGAGCATCATGCGCAACAAGAACTGCCGCAAGTCGTTTATCACCGGCCTGGTGTTTGTGGTGATGTTCAGTGCGCTCATCTCCTTCACTGACATCTACGACGCCGCCTATATGAAGATGTTCCTGGTGCTGTACAATTTCTCCATCTTCGGCACGATGCTGCTCTCTCGCGTGATGTGTTTTGAGGGCAATTACATCGACTGCCTGATGACGCACAAGGAGAACATCCTGTCGCTGTTCAAGGCCAAGTATTACTTCTACTTCAGTCTGCTGCTGTTGCCCTGCCTGCTCATGATACCCATTGTGGTGATGGGCAAGGCCACGGTGCTCATGCTGCTCTCCTTCCTGCTGCTCACGGGCGGCCCCATCTACTGTCTGCTCTTCATTCTTGTAATCTACAACAAGCAGACGATGCCGCTGAACACGAAATTCATCGGCAAGGGGAGCATGGAGACGAACTATGTGCAGCTGCTCATCTCGATGGCGGTATACATTGTGCCGCTGGTGCTGGTATCGCTTCTGCGGGCTTCATTGCCACGCACAAGCTATGGCTGCGGTGGGTATACGGCCTGTTTATGAAGCGTCGCTACGAGAACATGGAAGGTCTGCGCGCCACGCGGTAAATGCCGTCGGGAGACTGACAGAAATTATCGTAATTTACGTAATTATTCATTTTTCTGAAAGAAATTATCGTAATGCGCAGAAATTTTTCATTAATGAGTTTTTGATTATTTGGAGCCATCCTCATAATCACTTTGAATAGAATAAGATTAAAAAACGCTACGCTTAAGATTTAGAGCCCCTTGCTAAGGGGCGGCTATAATGCGGGGATACTGGGGGGCAAAAATCAAAGCAATAAAAAGACGCTAGCGTCTCGCAAAAAGGAAGAAAAAGGGTGCTGAGGACTGACAGAAATTAACGTAATTCACGTAATTATTCATTTCTCTGAAAGAAATTATCGTAATGCGCAGAAATTATTCATTAATGAGTTTTTGATTATTTGGAGCCATCCTCATAATCACTTTGAATAGAATAAGATTAAAAAACGCTACGCTTAAGAAAAAGGAAATAAAAGAATGAAAAACTGGTCATTACAATTGTGTTTGACCGAAGCTGAAAGCAATAAAAAGATGCTAGCGTCTCGCAAAAAGGAAGAAAAAGGGTGCGCATTGCAAATCCGCTGAGTGGGGGCTGTCGGATTCCGATAGAACTTAGGGAAAAAATCAGTAAAATCAGACAAATCCGTAGTTTATCATAAGGGTCGGCGATAATCAGAGAGACTTGGCGTACAGACACAAAAAAGCCTTCCGATGTGGAAGGCTTTTGGCGCGGTGCGTACGGGACTCGAACCCGTGACCTCCTGCGTGACAGGCAGGCATTCTAACCAGGCTGAACTAACGCACCTTTTGCAATCAGATTGAGCGGTGCGTACGGGACTCGAACCCGTGACCTCCTGCGTGACAGGCAGGCATTCTAACCAGGCTGAACTAACGCACCAAGCTATGTAGTTCTGAATTGCGGATGCAAAGGTAGGTATTAATTTTGTAAACGCCAAAAAAACACGCTACTTTTTTACAAAAAAAATTGCATCATCAAGGCGTCGCGGTAAGAATCGCCCACGCGGAGCCAGTTTTTCAGTGAGGCCGTTTGTGTGAATCCCACTTTTTGGAACAGCTGGAGCGACTGCGCGTTGCCACCATCCACAATGGCGTATAGTTGGTGGAGGTGGCACACCTTCCGACTGTAGTCGACCGCATGCAGCAGTGCGGCTGTGGCATATCCCCGGTGGCGGAACTTCCTGCCCACTACGATGCCCACCTCTGCCCTGCTGTGTCGCGGGTCGAAATTGAAGATATCGAGCAGTCCCACGGTGCAGTGGTGTTCGTCCTCTATGACCAGGCGCACCTGCCTGTCGGCATAGATATCGGCGGTGCTGTTGGCGATATAGGCGCTGAGCACGAATCTGGAGTACGGCACGTTGGTGACGCCCACGTCCCAGAGGTCCTCATCGTTTTCGATGTTGTAGAGCGAGTCGAGGTCTTCCGGCTCGAGCGCCCTGAGGTGAATGATGGGCAGCTGCTCTGTCATGGTTATTTCCAGGAAATCACCTCCTCGGCGGTGAGGATGGTTTTGGTGTACGGATTGTAGAACGCCATCGACACATTGGGTGTAGGCTGTGTGGCGAAGATGTCGAGGATGGCCGCATAAGAGAAGGCGTCGATGTCGTAGACCACATACTTCTGGTTTTTGGTGTCCATCTTGTCGAGCATGGAGAGGTGTCCCATGGGCATGATGCGCTCATTGCCCGCCACGAACTCGCCCGAGAGGCCCTTGCGGCGGCACAGTTTGCGGCACTGCGTGATAGACGACACCGAGCCGATGAAGATATAGTCCGGCTCGCGTTTGTGTCGCGGACTGAAGAATCCCAGCGCCTTGCGTGCCTTGGACGTGAGCATATTGAAGAGCGCCAATGTGGCCTTGAGGTAGATGGCTATCTGTATGGGGATGGTGATGAGCAGGCTGGAGCTTCCATAATGTTTCTTGAAGAAGATGGTCATGGCCCCGTAGAACACGTGCACATAGCGGAACGACGACTTCTGCGTGCTCTCCCCCTTGAAGTGGAGGATTGTCTCCGGCAGGTACCAGTTGTGATATCCCGCCTTGATCATGCGGTATGAGAGGTCGATATCCTCACCGTACATGAAGAAGTCCTCGTCGAGCAGTCCTATCTCCCGCAGCACGCTGGTGCGCATCATGCAGAAGGCTCCGCTCACCACCTCTATCTCCACCGGTTTGTCCCAGGGCAGGTATCCCATATAATAATGTCCGAAGCGCCGGCTGTTAGGGAAGCGCTTGCAGAGCCCCGTCATCTTATAGAACGCCGTCATGGGCGACGGCAGTCCGCGTCTCGACTCCGCCGCTTTCTCCCCGTTCGACTTGAGCATTTTCAGTCCCACGGTACCCGCGTCGGGGTGCTGTTCCATGAACTGGAGCACATTGTGTATGGTATCCTCTCCCACGATGGTATCCGGGTTGAGCAGGAGCACGAATTCGCCCTCGCACTGTCGGATGGCGATATTGTTGGCCCTTGCGAATCCCAGGTTGTGGTTGCTCTCCACGCACACCACATTGGGATATCTGGCCGCAATATGCTCCACGCTACCGTCGCGCGAGTGGTTGTCGACGACGTAGACTTCGGCCTCGATGTCGCCGAGCGCCTTATAGAGGCTGTCGAGACATTGGTATAAGTAATGTTTTACGTTATAATTGACGATGATGACAGAGAGCTTCATTTTCACTTATTCTCTTGAGGCGTCACCTCGGCCACACATCTGGCCATGGACGGATAGACGAATGCGAGGCATATAAACAGGATGACGGCCATATAGAAATAAGCCGCCTTGCCGGTGAAGGTATAGAAGACCGTGTTGGCCACCATGGGCACGCAGAGCAGCGCCATTCTTATGGTTCCCCATTTGAGCAGCGCCTTTTCCTTTTTCTCATAGAGCTGGGCGCTGATGGGGCTCCACTTGAAGAGGCGCAGTGCGAGCGGAATATTGCAGAGTGTGAGCAGCTCGAGCACTATGTTGATATAGAACTCCGTTTTTATGCTTAGCTGCCACGTTTCGGTGCCCAAGCACCAGGGAAACGGCCACCGAAGCATAGAGAAACGATTTGAGGAAAACCGATGTTTTTTTCATTTTGAACAGTAATTATTATTGTTTTCCGAACGGAATTCGGTTGAGTATGGACCTGCCGAGCGTGACCTCGTCGGTATACTCCAGTTCATTGCCCACGGAGATGCCCCTTGCTATGAGCGAGAGGGTGACGGGGTACGGCTCCAGTTTGCGTGAGATATAGAAGTTGGTGGTATCGCCCTCCATGGTGCTTCCGAGGGCCAGTATGACCTCTTTGACGCCCCCTTCGGCCACCCGTTTCACGAGCGAGTCGATTTCGATGTCGGAGGGTCCCACCCCGTCGAGCGGTGAGATGACACCACCGAGCACATGGTAGAGTCCGTTGAACTGCTGTGTGTTTTCCACCGCCATGACATCCTGTATATTCTCCACCACGCAGATGGTGGAAGCATCCCGTCGCTTGCGGCGAAGCCTCTCACGTCGTCTTCGGGCTGTCTAAGCAAATGCAGCACCAGCCGGAGAGCAGTTTTCCGGCCGATGCCTGGCAATTTGGCGAACTCACCCACTGCCCTTTCGAGCAGTGCTGAGGGATATTGTTGAAACATCCGCTTATCTCTCGAAGTAGATGCCGAATCCCACCCGCAGACCTACGTTGGAGTACTTGCTGTGGTTGGTAAACGACTGCTCGTAGTAGATAGCCGGTTCGATGGTGACGGTGCGGTTGAGGAAGAAGGAGTATCCCACCTCTACGCTCGGCATCACATCGTTGTAGTTGTGGTTGGCATGTTTGTACTTGGCTCCGAGTCCGAGGAAGATACCGTTCTGCTCGATGTAGTAGCGTCCGCCCACTCCGATAGAGAACACATCGGGTGTGGGGTCGTCGCCTCCCACGTGGCTGTAGCCGATATTGCCGAGCACCATGATATTGTCCATGATGAAGTATCCCCCCTGCGCGTTGAGTCCCAGGTTGAGGTCGGACGTGCCGTTGTAGGCCAGGTTGAGTCCGGTGAGCGATGCCCCCACATACACCTTGTCCTTGAGGAAGGGTGTGGTGGCGTCTGAGCGATCGGATGCCGAGTAGAAGCTGTTTCTATGATACTGCGCGTTGGCAGCGATAGCTACGAACAGGGTCATGACGACCATGAGGATAGTTTTTTTCATACGATGATATAATTATTTTTATGTGATTACATACTGTTTATTTCATAACGTCGTGCTGTGCGGAATTATTGTGTTTCCACCGGTAGAACCATACGAGCGCCACCACGAGCGTGGCGATGCCGAGCGGATAGCCCACCTCGCGCGGAATGAAATTGCCGAATCCCTGCGGGCTCACGAAGAGGAAGGTGGCGCTTACGGCCGTCATGAAGAGAGCCGGTATGAGCGAGATGACATAGAGCTTGCGCTGCTGCACCAGATAGACGGTGATGGCCCATAGCATGAAGACGGCGAGCGTCTGGTTGCTCCATCCGAAGTACTGCCAGATGGTGTTGAATCCGTCGGGGTTCTCCATCTGCCAGAAGAGGAAGAGGAGCGCCACGCCGAAGAGCGGAATGCTGATGAGGAACCGCTTGGGAATGGACTTCTGCTCCAGACCAAAGGCCGAAGCAATGATGAGCCGTGCGCTGCGGAACGCCGTATCGCCACTGGTGATGGGCGCCGCCACCACGCCGAGCACCGCCAGGATGCCTCCGAAGGTGCCGAGCCATCCCGAGCAGACCGACTCGACCACTGCCGGTGCGCTGAAATACTGTATGAGCGTCTTTCCTTTCTCGCCTCCCACCTGCGCCAGGAAGGCCTCCACGCTTTCGGGTGCCACCACTTCGCGCCATCCGCCGTAGTAGAAGAAATACATCGACACGGTGGCCCACACGAGCGCCACGATTCCCTCGGTTATCATGGAGCCGTAGAAGATGGGGCGTCCCATGCGCTCGCTCTTGAGGCACCGCGCCATGAGCGGGCTCTGCGTGGCGTGGAAGCCGCTGATGGCACCGCAGGCGATGGTGAGGAAGAGGCAGGGGAAGAGCGGGTTCTTGGTGAAATAGCTCTCCACGCCGAGCAGCTGAGCCGGTGAGAGCGCTCCCACCGCCTCGTTGAGGTTGGCCTCGGCCATCGGTGTCCACACCTCGGGTATGGCCGGCCACTTGATCAAGAGCACCACGAACAGTCCGAGCGCCATGAAGAGCAGCGATATGGCGAAGATGGGATAGAACCGTCCGATAACCTTGTCGATGGGCAGCATGGTGGCCAGCAGATAATAAACGAATATGATGATGACCCACCAGACGACACCCATGGGCGCCATGGTCTCGAGGATGAGGGCCGGGCTGTAGACGAAGACCACGCCCACCATGACGAGCAGGAACACCGTGAAGAAGAGGAGCACCGTCCTGGTGGTCTTACCGAGGAAGTGTCCCACGATTCCGGGCTGGTTGGCTCCTCCGAGCCGCATGGAGAGCATGCCCGAGAAATAGTCGTGCATGGCACCGGCGAAGATACATCCGAGCACTATCCAGAAATAGGCCACCGGTCCGTACCATGCGCCCATGATGGCGCCGAAGATAGGCCCCGTGCCCGCGATGTTGAGAAACTGAATCATAAACACGCGCCAGTTGGGCATCACGATGTAGTCCACTCCGTCGGCCATAGCCACAGCCGGTGTGGTTCTGTCGTCGGGTCCGAAGATGCGCTCCACCACCCTACCATAGACGATATAGCCGATGATGAGCGCCACCAAACTGATGAGAAACGAGATCATACGTTATATTTTTTTGATTATACACTGAAATAGTGTGCAAACTTACACAAAAAATGCAACACGAGGGCAAAGAATGTGAAAAAAAGTGCTGTTTCCGCCCGTCGGGTGCCCGTTATTCCATGAAAATAGGCAGCCCTTCGTCGCCCAGTCTCTTCAGCGGCCTGGCCGGAATCTTGCTCCAGCGCTCCACCGGTTTCACCTTGTCATCGAAGACATTATACTTGGTGCGCTGGCACTTGTTGGTGAGGAAGTTGTAGCTCACCTTCTCGCCGTCGCCCGTATTGCGTGCGAAGGAGTCGGTATCGAATCCAATCATGAAGAAGTCGCCCTTCTGGAATCGGAAGGTGCAGGAAGTTTCTCCTGCTGACCAGCCTCCGGCACTGGCGAAATTGTCCGTGGAGATGATGAGCGTTCCGCGCGGCGAGATGGTGACGGAATGGTCGTTGGTGACATACTCGTCGGAGAGTTCGAGTATGTCATCGTACTGGCGCCACTTGGTGTAGCCCTGTCCCGGAATGCCGAAATAGATGGCGAGTATAGGCTGGTTGAGATTTTTCTCATAGCCGTCGTCGCGGCGGAAGATACCCTTTTCGAAGTCGGGAATGGTGATGAGTGCCACATCGTCGACTCCGTCTTTGTTGAGGTCGCCGGTTGCGATTCCAGTGGTCCACCCTTTGGGTGTAATCTCTTCTATCGACGCCACTTTGGCGGGCAGAGACTGTGCTCCGGCTGCGAGTGGGAGCGAGAGCAGTGCTGCGAGGGCAGCTGTGCGAAATTTACGGGAAGTCATATTCTTATTGTTTTTTGATTAAAGGGGGTGAGATACACTATCATTCTTGACCCTACAAAGATAAGGAAAATAGAGAGAAGTGCCAAAAATATTTGAGTTTTTCCGGGATGGAGTATCTTTACAGGAACATCGTCATGTATACAGGAACCATCAGTGTCTCCTCATCCTTACGCAAATCCTTGGTGTAAACGAGATAGCGACTTTCTACGATTTGCGAATATTTCCGATATCCGTTTAGTCCGATTTTGGGCATAAAGGTAGTATTTATTTAGATTTTACGCAAATGTTTTTGATAAAAATCTCCGAAAATACCGAAATCTTTCACCCAAATACCTCCGAAAATACCAAAATCTTTTGAGTAAAAACCTCCGAAAATACCGAAATCTTTTGGATAAAGTTGTACTGCCCTCTTTCAGTGGCCTGAAATGTCATGTTTGTGCGGCTGCAGATGGATACATTTGCAGCCGTACCTTTTTATGACATTCTATGGCATCAGTAAAAGTAAAGTTCAGGGCCTCAGCGTCCGAGGGGCAGCCCGGCAGCCTCTACTACCAGATTATCCAGCAGCGCGTGGTGCGCCAAATCTCCACCGATTATAAGCTGTATCCCCACGAATGGGACGCCGGTGCCGAGACCGTGGTTGTCGGCGGCGAACGGCAGCACTATCTCGCCGCCGTGAAGGAGCGGGCCGACTGGGACGTGAGCCGGTTGAAGGCCGTGATAGCCACGCTCGAGACCGGCGGCCGCCGCTACACCGCCGACGAGGTAGTCACCGCCTTCCGCCGCCGCACGCAGGAAGCCTCGCTGTGCAACTACCTGCACAGCGCGATAGCCCACCTGCGGCAGATGGGACGCGAACGCACCGCCGAGACCTACACCTCGGCGCTGCGCAGCTTCATGACCTACACCGAAGGCCGCGACCTGCCCCTCGACGGGGTGAGTTCCGCCCTGATGGAGCGCTACGAGGCATGGCTCCGGAGCCGCGGCGTGCGCATGAACAGCAGTTCGTTCTACATGCGCATCCTGCGCGCCGTGTACAACCGCGCCGTGGAGGACGGGCTCACCCCGCAGCGCCACCCCTTCGCCCATGTCTACACCGGTGTGGAGAAGACGGCGAAGCGGGCCGTGCCGCTGAAGACCATCAAGGCCCTAAAGCGCCTCGACCTGACCGGAAAGCCCCGGCTGGCGCTGGCGCGCGACCTCTTTCTGTTCAGTTTCTACACCCGCGGCATGTCGTTTGTCGACATGGCCTACCTGCGGCGAGGGCAGCTGCAGCGCGGTCTCCTCACCTACCGCCGCCGCAAGACCGGTCAGGAGCTCAGCATCCGCTGGGAGCGGTGCATGCAGCAGATTGTGGAAAAATATTCCACAGACTGCCTGGGCGACTATCTGCTGCCCATCATCCGCAGGGAGGGCGACGAGCGACGGCAGTATACAAACACCCTGCATGTGGTGAACCAGCGGCTGAAGCGGCTCAGCGAGCAGCTCCACCTGCTCCGCCCCCTCACCATGTATGTGGCGCGCCACTCCTGGGCCAGCGCCGCCCGCCAGCGTCATGTGCCCCTGTCGGTAATCAGCGAGGGCATGGGTCACGACTCCGAGGCCACCACGCAGATATACCTGGCCTCGCTGGAGACCACGGCAGTGGACGACGCCAACCGCATGCTGCTGTCGCTGCTGTAGGAGAGGGAATTTGTTTTAGGGGGAGGGACGTTCTCTTCGGTAGAGAAGTATTATCCGACAAAGATAATAAAAACCTTTGACTTTCCACACCTTTTATCGTTTGACTTTCCACACCTTTTATCGCAAATAATTCCACAAGGATGTAAACTTTTACACCCTTGTTTAGCGAATCCTGGCTCTAAGGGCTGCTAATGCCCTTAGAATTAGAAGGTCCTCAAAAGAATACTTCTCTACCGAAGAGAAAGTTTCGGCGAAGACCATTTGCCAAGGGTAAAAATTGATGGTTCACTCTCGTAGTGTATTATAGGGTTAGGTCGCCTGCCGGAGCACTATGGAGGGTGGATTTTACATTGTGTCAATGAATTTTCATCTGGCAACATATCTCTCAAAGCATCCGAAATACAAACTTGTATTCGACCTCTCATCCTCATTGGATGTGGAAAGTATTGATACGGGTGTCTTCCTTGCCAATGCTCTCAAGCGATGTGCACAAGAAGACCATCTTGACCTTTGTGCCAATGACGTTGTTCGAAAAATGATTGGTGAGTGTACCCACACCCACCCCCATTATGGACGCTACGTGGCATTGAGCAACATCGCCATTCTTTTTGAGCCAGCACTTTCGCTCAATCTTGAAACGATTATCGAACAAATATCCAAAGATATATTGCTCATTATACAGGCTGAAGGAGTAGTAGAAAATAGTTGTTTCTATTTCCTCTCCCGTCAGTATAATTTATCCATCGATTTAAACAATCTTGATTATACCATCATAGACTAATAAAACCAATCTTATGAAATATAGAGAACTCATTCAGTTCGAGCCCATCAACGAAGTCGTCAAGTTCGACCGATTGAAAAATGACGATTACCGCCGTTCGTTGGTTCGAGATTTTGTTTTTTCAACCACATACGAGAAGGTCATCATCCCAGAATTGTGCAAGAATCTTGATTACACTGCCAGTTATGACACGTATGGACTACAAATAGTTGGTAATTATGGAACAGGTAAATCCCACTTGATGTCACTTTTTTCACTCATCGCTGAAGACGAGCAATATTTACCTTTGGTGAAGAGCGACAAAGCCCGTCAAGTGCTTCACAATATTGCTGGAAAATACAAGGTTATCCGCTTTGAGTTGGGTAATGACGATGAGCTATGGCGTATTGTCTGCTATCAGATAGACCAGCAATTGAAGACATGGGGGATGAACTATAGCATTTCCAATGACAAACTCCCCGACATGTATACCGACAAACTAAACCGCATGATGGCACAGTTTGAGAATTCTTTTCCCAACAAGGGCTTGATGATAGTCATTGATGAGATGTTGTCCTACCTGAAAGGCCGCAGTGGCTCAGACAAGATTAATCGTGACCTTGCCGTTTTGCAGGCATTGGGCCAGATGAGCGACCACACGAAATTCCGCATGGTGTTTGGTGTACAGGAGATGATTTACAACGCTCCTGAATTCCAGTTTGCTGCCGACATGCTGCAAAAGGTCAACGATCGCTTCCGTCAGATAGAGATTACTAAGCAGGATGTGCAGTTTGTCGTGCAACAGCGACTCCTTCACAAGGATGACAGGCAGAAAAATATTATCCGCCAGCATTTGAGCCAATTCACAGAGTTCTTTACAGACATGCATGCCCATCTGGAAGACTATGTGAATCTCTTTCCCGTAAACCCATCTTTCTTTGAGAACTTCCAGCAAATCAAGGTTCGGAAAAACCAACGAGAGGTGATGAGAACCCTGACACGCAAGTTTGAAGCCTTACTTGACGAGGATGTCCCATCAACACATCCTGGACTGATATGCTACGATCATTATTGGGAAAATCTGAATGTACCAGGGATGATGACGGAAGCAGATGTGCGCCGTGTATCAGAAATCATGACCACTATCCATCAGAAGATTGACGAGAATTTCACCGCTGCACGCGCTAAGAAAGCACCTTTGGCCCATCGTATCGCCAACGCCTGTGCAATCAAGATTTTGCAAGACGATATTACAAAGACCAACGGTGTGAGTGCTGAGAATCTCATCGATGATCTTTGCTACCTTGATGCTACCTGTCTCGACCGCGAGTTTCTGCTCGACACCATCAACACTGTGGCAAAACAGATTGTCACCGCGACTGATGGTCAATATTTTGAGAAAAACGAGACCAATCAGGAGTTCCATCTGCGTGTAGAAGGTGGTGTAAATTACGAACAGAAGATTAAAGACTTCGTGACCACCATGAGTGACGACAACAAAGACAGCCATTTCTTTATTTTTTTGGTTGAATACTTGCCTATCGATGTGGAGCAATATCGGCGCGAATTCAAGATATTCCGTCATAGCATCAACTGGATAAGTCATAAGGTGATGCTCGATGGCTATATTTTCATGGGCAATCCAGCGGAGCGCAGTACCACACATCCACAGCAAAACTTCTACATCTATTTCATGCCTATTTTCAATAAGGCCAAAATAGAACATGGCGATGAATCCGACAGTGTCTATGTCCATCTCGACAAGGTTAGCGATGAGATGAAAGAACTGGTTGAACTCTATGCCGCTGCAGAAGCTCTTTACGCCAGCGTAGATAGTTCACAGAAGCCATTCTACCTGCAATATAAGAAACGCTACGAAGACAAACTGAAGCCAGTCTTCCAACGTGACTTCACGCAATGTACGGAGATTGTTTATCAAGGTGAGGTGCAACCCATCAACCCGCAATTGATGACAGGTGGTTCCAAAGAACAGGTCATCAGCAAGATTGCCAGTACATTGTTGGAAGACTACTTCTGTCAGCAACTGCCCAATTATCCAAAATTCACGCTTCTTCGTAATCCCATTACGACACAAAATCGTGGAGCCATGCTGAAAGGTGCACGGATGAAAATTGCCAATCCCGATTATAAAAATAGTGATAGCGAAGCCATCCTTGCTGGTCTTGGTTTGCTACAAGACAATCAACTGAGCACAGAGGCATGCATTTATGCCATCAGTGTCAAGAATATGCTGGAAGCAAAAGGTGAAGGCCAAGTCTTGAACCGTGATGAGATTCTTCATCGTTTCTATAAGGAGTGGGAAGACGATTGGCGTACCAACGACTACGATATTGACGCTGATTACGAATTCATGGTTCTCGCAGCCATGGTTGCATTGGGTGAGATAGAGATAGATTTTCCTGGTGGCACGAATATCAATGCTGCTAATCTTAAAAACATTGTCAATCTTCCAGATAACAGTTTTTACACATTCTCACATGTGCGCCAACCAAAAGGTATGAATGTTGCAGCCGTTCGCGAACTGTTCTTGGGCATTGTAAAAAAGGACATGACCGCTCAACTTAATAATCGTGAGATATATGTAGATTTGGTGACCAAGGGTAAAGAACTTGCTGCAGAAGCGGTAAAGATGAGCCATACAGTTGGCAATGGAATTTTTCTTGAAAATATAGAGATTATGTCATCTATGGATGGCATGAGTTTGCGCAATCGTCTCCATGCGTTGTCTGGGCTTTGTGACAAGTTGCCGTCTTACGCTTCACCAGCAAAGATGCGCAATATTCCATGGACCGCCGACCAAATCAAACAAGTCACGGCTGTCAGGAAGGATATGGCTAAAATTAGCAAGACCCTATTATTCGTGGAAGATTTCCGTTCACGAATGAGTTATTTGAATCAAGCTCGTCAATATATGACTGACGAATCCATGAAACAGCGAGTGGATGATGCCTTGTTGAAACTTAAAGATGTCATAAGCAAGATGAGCGACGAACAAATTGTAAATGCTTATCGCAAGGAATTAGACACGTTAATGGGAGAATACGCTGATTGGTATCTGAGTGAATATAACCGTCTTCATATCAATGCATTCCAAGATACAGAGAAGAGAAAAATTATCAACAGTCCCGAGAAAAAGATTTGTGATGCCATCTGCGGTGCCGACCATGACAAAGGTTATTTCTCTGTTTCTGCACAATATGGCGAATGGACGAGAAAAATGTCATCTCTTACCGTAGGCAGCAGTGCTGTGACTCGTGAGTCAATCCTCCGTGTTCCCTATCAAGGCTTCAATCCTTTACATTTTGCTGGCAAGCAATTGCCTAAAATTGCCGATTTGAGCGAAGAGTTGAACAGCATCTTTGAGAATGTAGACAAATCCCTGCATCAGATATTGAAAGACGAGACCCTTCTTGCCAACAAGGATATTCTCGACGATAGTGAACAGGGGCTTCTTCACCGTTTCAATACCGATGCAGAACAGCTCTCACCCCTTAACGCGGAGCGTTTAGTGGAGATTGTGGGTAAGTTACACCAAGGTATAAATAAAATTGTCATCAGTAGTGATGCCATTCGTCAGGTGCTGAACCGACCAATGACTCCAGAAGATGCAATTAAGGCATTCAAGCAATACATCAACTCTTTGACTGTAGGTAGCAAAAGTGAGAACATACGTATCATATTAAAATAAGACACATTCGCCATGAGCAAAAAAAATAGTATCTCCGACAAGCAATTGCTTTTTGATGCAGAAGAAATGGGACGAATCACACCTGGTGACCTTTGGGAAGAGCGTGATGAGCCTGTTACATGTTTAGGACAAAAGTTCCCCAATGAAGAAGCACGACGTGAATTCTTTCGTGAGGAACTTAGGAAGAAATTGCCAGAACTCCGGAATATAGAGGGTTTCCCAATAGGAACTGATGATGATATAATTAATCTTTCAGACCCACCATATTATACGGCTTGTCCTAATCCTTGGCTTAATGACTTCATCGCTCAATGGGAGGAAGAAAAGAAACAACTTGAAGCCGATGGAAGACGCGAAGCGAACTTCGATGTAAAAGAGCCATATGCAAGCGATGTAAGTGAAGGTAAAAGTAATCCTATCTATATGGCACATGCTTATCATACGAAAGTACCCCATCCTGCCATTATGCGATATATCATGCATTATACTCAGCCTGGTGATATTATATTTGATGGCTTTGCAGGAACAGGAATGACTGGTGTGGCATCTGGAAAATGTGAAGATACGAAAGAGATTAATGCATATAATGTTGTAGGAAAACCCGGAAAACGTCACTGTATTTTGGGAGATTTGTCACCTATTGCATCTTTCATAACATATAACTTTAACAATCCTGTTAATGACAAATGGTTACTGTATAAATCAGCAGAGATTATAAAACGAGTCAAAGAAAAATATGGATATTTATATTACACCAAACATTCTAACGGAGAATTGGGTGAAATATCATATGTTATTTGGAGTGATCTTCTTTCTTGTCCTAATTGTGGACATGAATTATCATATTGGAAAGAGTCTTTGGATAGTTCGATGAACATAAAATCACAGATTGTGTGTCCAAAATGTGGGTCATATGTTATAAAAAAAGCGGAGTCTGTTTGTCGGGAAACCGTAATGTCTGCTAATGGCGACATGGTTTCTCCTCCAAAGAAAAGACCAGTTCTTATAAAGTATAGTTTCAAAGGAAAAAAATTTACTAAAGAACCGGACTCTGATGATATAGCATTTATCGAAAAATTGAATGATGTAAAGCCAAAACACAGATTCCCAGATAACCGAATAAAAGAAGGAGTAAAAACAGGAGAACTTCTTCGCTCTGGTTATACAGATATTTCTATGTTATATACAAGACGTAATCTTATCATTTTTGCCTCACTTTGGGATGAAATGAAAGATATTCCCATTTTACGCTTCGTTTTAACTTCAATCTTAGTAAAGACAGGTTCTTTACTTCACAATATTGGGTTAAAGGATGGAAAAATTAATCTTGCAGGTGCATTGCCAAATGCCTTGTTCGTTCCAAGTGCATTGGCAGAGAGAAATGTCTTTGAACTTTATGAGGGCAAGCTGAAGGATATTGTTAAGATGTCTCCGCAAAAACTTCATCGCTGCATTAATCAAATTCAATCAGCCACAGATTTGTCAAACATTCCTAACGAATCAATTGATTATATTTTTACGGATCCTCCATTCGGCCATAATCTTATGTACTCAGAATTAAATTTCATCCATGAAGGTTGGCTAAATGTTTTTACAGAGAATACAGAAGAAGCTATAGAAAATTCATCTCAAAACAAAAATATAAAAGACTATATGGGTCTTATGACCAAAGCATTTATCGAATACTATAGAATTTTAAAACCAGGGAAATGGATGACTGTCGAATTTTCAAACACTTCAGCTGCGATATGGAATTCGATCCAACGTTCTTTGACAAAAGCAGGTTTTACCATTTCTGTAGTTAGAGGTCTTGACAAAAAACAAGGTAGTTACAATGCACAAACCTCTTTGACTGCTGTTAAGCAAGACCTTGTTATCTCCTGTTATAAGAATTCGGATGAAGTTGTTGCCAATCTTCAAAAAAGTTCTGAAGCAAGTACTTGGAATTTTATTGATGAACACTTAGAACACTTACCTATAGCACAAATAACAAAGAATAAGCTCACAACTATTATCGAAAGAAGTCCTAAAATTCTCTATGACAGATTAATATCCTCTTGTATAGAAAGAGGATTTTCAGTACCTCTTGATGCTACAGAATTTCAACAAGGACTTCGGGAAAGATACATTGAAAAGGATGGTATGTTCTTTACTGCTGCACAGGCAGCAGAATATGAAGAGAAGAAAAAAACTGCTCCAGAATTTGTTCCTATGGGAATTATCGTTAGCGACGAGGCCAACGGGATTGAATGGTTGAAGAACCAACTCCGGGAGTCACCTAAGACCTACCAACAAATTCAACCAGAATGGATGCAGGCTATCAACGGACTACGTAAGGGTGACATATTGCCAGAATTAAAAACCCTGTTGGAAGAAAATTTCATAGAGATGGAAGATGGCAAATGGCGACTACCTAATATCCAAGATGACGTCGATAAGAATCTGATGCGCACAAAAGCTCTTCTCCGAGAGTTTAACCTCTACAAGGAACAAGCTCTAAAACCTAAAGCAAAACTTCGCGAAGTGCGTGTGGAAGCCCTCCGAGCCGGTTTCAAACAGTGCTATATCGACAAGGATTTTCAGACTATCGTCACTGTAGGCGACAAGATACCGCAGAACTTGCGCGACGAGGACGAGGTTCTCCTTCAATTCTACGATATCGCTCTGAATAAACTATAATGTGATATGATAACCGATGTTCAGGACATTGGTGTCCTAAACAAGAACGGCTCAGATTGTCTTTATAGACGACCCAAGTCGAACGCCAAAGAAGATGAATAGTAATCTTATCAAGCGTATAGCCACTAAGGTGATGGTAGACTACCAACGCCTGAGTATAGTGAACAACCCTGACGGTTTGCTCACTCAGGAAGCTGTGCGCTCATTACTCTTTCAAAACTATAGGGTGGAAGTAATTGTTGGCAGCAACCTGCAGCTACGCATACATTTTGAGCTGATTTTCAAGGTCAATAGTGACAGACGGTTTTTGTATGTATCTGAAGACACCACTTCCATTCTTCCGGATATGCGACAACAAGCATACGTCTGCACATTCAACATCAGCGATGCATTCCCATTGTTTGCGAACAAGTCATTATTGCGTTGCCTTCCTTTTGAGGTTCTCGACAAATTGTACCCATTGACTACGACTCGGAGAGTTACAATGAGTGAGTGCAGTTTCTTGGTTGAGAGGTTGATTGTTGAAAGAGAACAAGAATTGAAACAATCTGCGGATTATTGCCTGGCGAGACTGAGAAATATAGAGGTGGACTGGACTAAGCCACAGTCGATGATGGAGACTATATCCAGCATTACGATAGATGCTGTAAAAAATGGAGTCTATCATCAAATCATTCCTGGCATAGATGCTATCAACCATAGCTTTCAAAAGTGGGTGGATGAAAATTACTTTGCTACCCTTCAAAGCAACCACCTCATTCATCCAAAGAGTGTGAATAAAATTCTACCTCATCTTGTAATTCAACATGACAGGGAAGATAAAGTCGCTTTATTGGTTGTGGACGGATTTACCTACTGGCAATACACCATCCTAAGGCAATTTTTAGAAACAAAAGGCGTGAAAACAGAGGATGGCACCACATTGTCCTGGCTTCCAAGTATCACAATGCTATCTCGCCAAGCTATCTTCAGAGGCGGTGTCCCACAACCAGACTACAAGCAAAATCCGACCAACGAAGGCAAACTATGGATGGACTATTGGAAACAGCAGGGATTTGGCTCTCATGAGTTGCAATATATCAGCGATAAGGACGAATTCGCCATCAATGAGGGAGTGAAACGCCTTGCTGTTGTCACGGTGGAGATGGATGAGAAAATGCATTCTTCTACTGACAATAAAGACCTGCTTTCACTGACAGAGAACTGGTGCCCGCGCATAACGGAGAAAATCATGGCCATCTTACGCTTGGGATACCATCTGTATTTAACCACGGATCACGGAAGTGTCTTGTCGTATGGATGGCGGCCACTAACACAAATAGAATCGGTTTTCCTCTATAAAGATGGAAGTCGGGGAAAACGTCATCTTATTTATAACAACAAAGATGAACAGACACGATTCTACAAAGAAAACAAAGACCTTTCTCTTCTCAACCATGACAACTGGATTGCCATCAGGAATGACAGTTGTTTTGCAAGAGAAGGAAGCGCCATGATTACACATGGTGGAAGCCATTTTACGGAAGTGGTGATACCATTTGTAAAATTGAAAATTGATAAATGATATTTGAAGGTTGTATATTATGAATCAAAAGAAAAACATATTAAAACAAGATATAGGTATCAATCAAAGAATTCCTATATCCATACTGGAAATGGCATTGCTTGCAGAATTGCAGGGCAACGCCACATCAGACTATTTCCGAGAGTTGGTCTCGACAGAATATCAGGGACAAAACCGTATTGGAAAGGCTGTAACGGTTATCAACCGGTTGACAAAGAAGAATCCATTGATGCCTTACCTTATGGAGAACAAGGACCGTGTGGAATTAATGTTGCGAAACAAACCTAACAGGACTTTGTTATTCACAGCTGTCATCTGTTCTGCTTATTGTTTCGGATACGATGTGGTGTCTTTGCTCGGCAAATATTTCCACGTCCAAGATATTGTGACAACGGATTTGATCAGACAAAAAATGGCTGAAAAATACGGCTCCAACCGTTCCCTTCCCAATGCCCTGTATTGCATTTTGCCTATGTTGATAGAGGCAAAACTACTGGAGCGACCGGAATCCGGAGTCTATAAGGTATTAAAGGTTAGCAAGGCCACCGAAGAAGCCATAGATGTCTATAAACAGTCATTCCTGCTGAACAATCCAACTATGACAGAGAACGATTTTATTGATACTTTCCCATATTTTGAATTCATTATTAAATAACTAATACACAAGCCTATGCACTTTGAAACATTAGAGGCCTATTTGGCTTTCGAGGCTCAGCTACGTGGTTTCGGACAAGAGCCAACAGCAGAGATGCTTGCTGAAAAAGCAAGACTGGAAGCAGCTCAGAATGTACGTGACGATGAATACATCTTCAGCACCATGGCTGCACACAACGTATTCATGACACCCCAAAAGGAAAAAGTGGTGCGTGAAATGACCGACCAACTGATGATGGAAGGTGAGAAAGCTACACAGCCTTGTCTGCTGTTAGGAAAGGTTCAGTGTGGTAAGACCGATACCTTTGAGAATGTCATTGCATTGTGTTTTGACAGAGGAATCGAAATTGCCATTGTGATGACCAAGGGGACAAACATGCTCACTAATCAGACCATTGAGCGCTTGAACAAAGATTTCCGATTTTTCAAAGACAATGGTACTTATGGGCAAAAGGCAATCGTGAAAATCTATGACATACTCGATCTCTATAGACGAGGTGGACTGAGCGACTACGAAATGAATGACCCTGTGAGGAAGTTCATCATAGTTTGCAAGAAAGAAGATACCAATTTGCGTTATCTCAATGACCTTTTTACCCAAAATGAACAAATGCGTCTGAAGAAGGTGCTTATATGCGATGACGAGGCGGATTTTGCCAGTCACGCCTATTTGAGACGTAAGGGTGAACTCAAACTATTGGCTATTGCGGAACTTATTGAGCAGCTCAGGAAACAGCCTCGTTTCTGTCGCTACATGCAGATTACGGCTACACCATATTCGCTCTATCTGCATCCAGACGGTACCGTACAACTTCGCGAAGGCAAGGAAGCATTGGCATGGCTGCCCAGATATACGGGTTTGGTGCCCATTCACGACCGGTATGTGGGCGGCAAACAGTATTACATTGATAGCCAGGAAGGGGAAATAGATGAAAACGGCAATTTCCATCCCGCAAACATGTATGGCCACCTTTTCCAACCAGTTGATGATATTTGTATTGGTATACTTTCAGCCCGTAATGAGTTCTACTTGGAATCAAAGGCTCATTCAAACAACCTTGACTCCTTGAATTTTGCTGTTGTCAGCTATCTGTTTGCGACAGCGATACGTAGCATTCAAGAAAAGAAGAAGGATCCTAATGGAATCAAATACAAGTCAAGTTGTTTGATTCACTGCGAAGTAAATAAAGCCAAACACAGATGGCAAGAAGAATTGATTTCTGAAATCATTGACGATGTAAAGCAAGCCGTTCTTGAGAAAGGAAACTCTGACTTACATATCCTCGACCTCGAATCAGATGCTTATGAAAGTCTAAAACAAAGCAACGAGTTAGGCAACAAACAACACCTTATAGATGAAAAGTTCCCGACCTTTGCAGAAGTAGAAGCAGAGGTAAAGCGCATATTGGAATATAATGACTATATCATTAAAGTTGTTAACTCCGAGGAACATGTAGCGTTGATGCTTAACGAACATGGACAGTTGCGTTTGGAGCAGGCACTCAATTTCTTCATTGGAGGATCCATTCTTGACCGTGGTATAACTATTGACAATATGCTGTGTTTCTTCTATGGCCGTGACCCCAAAAAGTTCCAAATGGACACGGTGTTGCAGCATGCCCGTATGTATGGCGCACGCAGCAAAGAGGACATGGCTTGTACACGTTTCTTTACCACTTATGACATCTATGATGTATTGAAGACTATCAATGTGTTCGACGACTATCTCTATCGATATTTGGAAGCACACCGCAATTCAGTTCAATCCAATGACTTTACAAGCATGGTCATCGGATATGACAAGCGTATCAGCCCAAGCGCACAGAACAAATATCTGCCAGCCAACACTCAGGTTTTAAAGCCGGGACAGCGCACCTACCCCGTGGGTATGCAAACATTAGAACCTGCTGAAAATGAACTTATCACACAGAAGATTGAAGATATTCTGCAAAGTGTAAGGTTACAGAACAGGCCAAATGATGATGGTTTCTTCCTTATGCATTACAACGATGTTGTGAAAGTGATATCACTCATTCGTGAATCATATACTTATCAAGAAGATTACAATAATGTGGGATTGGAATGGGATATCAATGACATGGTAACACCCCTTGAACATCTTACATACGATACAGACGGCATGGTTCTCGTAGCAGTACGAGACGACCGTAACCTGAGCCGTGAACGTGAAAACATTTATGACAAGCGAGGACGTTTCATAGATGCTCCAGAGTCTGGTAGTGAAATCAATATTGACCGCAGAAATGCAACAGACCGTCCTGTAATTGTATTTCTCAAACAAAATGGTATGATTGACCAAGGATGGAGAGGAACAGCATTCTATTGGCCTGTATTAACCTTGCCAGAGAATATGGAGGCTGGCATCTTCACAATCAATGGCAACAAGAAATTCCGCAAGGCAAAGAAGCAAATCAGTCTTGATAGCATCAACCACTTCCCCAAAGAAGAAGTGGTATCTCTGACAATACAAAAGGATTTGTTCTTCGATATTCTGCTTGGTATACGGAAAATCAATTGGCGTGATATCAAACCAACCACAGTCAACACATTCCTGGAGAAGGATTTGATGGGTAATCTGATTCTTGTGGAAGGATGTGATCCAAACAAGCATTATGATTTGTCTACTGTGAATAATAATGTGTTCCCATTTGAAGTTAAGAGATACAAGTATGTTCACTACAGGACATCCATGGACTTTAGCGGTAGCCAGGCTATTGTCAGACTCGATGAAGATAATCCTTATGAAATGGATTGCCAACCTTTTGAACAGCAAGATATAGTTTATTCCGAATCAAATGTGGGAAGTGAAGTTTCTGATTGGTCAGCAGGTGATTGGTTTATAGGACTGCATTTGGATGAAGTGCTTGAACAAAAGCTGACCATCGAAGACCAGGAGGCGTTGGACCTCTATCAGGTAGAACTGGCGAACCAAACAGACGAAGAGCAGAATGAGGGCAACAATTGATTATATCAAACGTAAGTTTGATGAATATAACGAGCTTTGTTTTGAAGGGAAGTTGAAACCACTTCCCTTCAAACTAAGCAATGCCAAGTCATTTTTGGGTGCAGTGTTCTACCAGCGCGAGAAGAACCCTGATGGAACTTGGCACTATTATGGTTTCGTGTTCAAAATCAGTACTGTCATGGACTTGCCTGAAAATGTGGTTGAGGATACCATTCTGCATGAGATGATACATTATTACATTTTGAGCAATCAGATGCAGGACACCGGACCTCACGGAAAACTTTTTATCGCCAAGATGAAAGAGATAAACGTGAAGTTCAATCGCAATCTATCTGTCACACATCGTTCTACGAAGGAAGAACAGAACAGTGATAAACGGATACAGCAGCATCTCGTCTGCGTATCGCGTCTGAGAAATGGGAAACGCGGCGTGACCCTTGCCATGAAATCACGCCTCTTTGAACTATGGGATGCCATGCCCAATATCCCCAATATGGCAGAATGGAAATGGGTAGTTTCCACCGACCCTTATTTCAACCGTTTTCCCAAAGCTACCAAGCCCGTCATATACTTTGTCCCGTCGGAAGAACTAGAGGAGCATTTGAAGGATGCCAAAGAACTCATTAAACAAGGAAATTCTATCAGAATAAGGAAATAGTATGACTATCAACGAAAAAATAAACAAAAGACTTGAGCCTTATGGGCTGACAGTCGAGGATTTGACAGAAGAAGAACTGGCTGATGCCAAAAGGAGCTTAAGCCCAAATCTCATTGACGGTTTCTTCTCTAGTTACGTTGTGATTCGAAAGGCTCTTATGAAAGGGATTGAACGTATGAAGAATAACTCCTAAATAGAGAACTATTCCCGTCATTGTCATGAAAACACTTGCTATATTCGGATAATACATTTGGTTCGTCAACACCATCCGCAAGAGGGTGGACTTATTTTCAATCATCCTGACGGTACATCATCTGTTATCATTGAGAAATATGTTGAATATCTGAAAAACAAAAACTGACAAAATGAAACAAACCGCCAGCAGCAGCCAATGGGATGCCAAGCGCCTTATTCAGGAGTATTTCAAAATGGCCAGTCTGATAAAATCCTATCACGGAAAGTCATTCGACGACATAGCCTGGTCAAACCAGATCAGAATCAAGCGAATAGCATCTGCACTCCATGCTTTTATGGGGTTGAAGGAAACGGAGGGAAACCCGATAGACTTTATTTCATCAGCATTCGACGGATGGGATTTCGACCGATTGTTTGAAGAGTCACCGCTGCAGGAAGAAGATCATGCCACGCTGATGGCATTGGTAAAGGAAGCGATGAACGACGACCGTCGATATGAATCTCTCCTGCGTATGGATGGCAACCATCATGAGCATCCTTTTCTCATCGAAAGGAAAAAATACCAAGAACGGCGTAGTATGCTACGTGTGTTGCTGAAATATCGGGAGTCTGCAGAAAAACTTATCTCTCATTTTGATGGTATAATGGAAGGTTCTGTTGGTACCTATCTGTGTGTTTTGGCCGTCAAAGGGTTGTGCGTAGAACCGTTGAAACGCAACAATGAGAAGATAGACGATATGATTATTTTGTTGCTGGGCGATAAGTTCAAACAGTCTTTTCCTGAGGAGGAACTGAAAGCCGCCTATGGTTATCCCAGGGAAACGGATGCCGAACTGTCAGAATGGGATTCTGACAATATGTGATTATAACACAATAGACCAAAAATTTTGACTTTTCGGTGATTTGGGACGATTTTATTCGGTGATTTGTGGAATTGATGTCTTGGTGTGCTGCGCCCTCGGGCGGAAATCTGGTGGGCAGTACGCCTAAAGGCATACTGAGGATTGGAGTCGCTCTGCGAGCGAGAAAATAATCAAAAATTAAGAACAAAAATTAATCAAAAATTTATAGGGGTGCGCCGGACGGCGCACTTTTTGTTTTGGAGTGCCCTTCGGGCAGAAATCTTTCAAAATCAGATTAAAATCTTTCAAAAATCTTGGGCGGTACGCCTAAAGGCATACTTAGGATTGGAGTGTGCTTCGCACAGAAATCTTTCAAAAAACTGAATTAAAATCTTTCAAAAATCTTGGGGGCAGTACGCCTGAAGGCATACTGATGAGGGCGGCGCCCTTCGGGCGGAAATTAATAAAAAATTAAGTTCAAAAATTAATCGCGCTGCGCGCCGAAATTATTTTGGCAGTACGCCTAAAGACATGCGATGGGATACTGCTGAAGTGGCATGGGCAGAGCCCCCACCCCGGCCCCTCCCCTGCAAGGGGGGAGTGCCTAGCGGACTGCTCGACATCAACCGGGATTACGGTGACGGGGAGTTAGATTACCACTTCTCTGCGAGGGGCGGGGGTTAATTACTGGGACGAATGTCATGGCTGCAATCGGGCTATGCGAGAGGTGATTAGATTCATGTATGCGATTTTCATGTCTTCATCGAGGAACGAATTCTGAATGAGGTGCTGCCACTTGGGGAGCGCCTTTTGAAGACTTGCAATAAGACGCAGCACCACTTTCTCCTCCAATCCCATTGCCTTCTTCCTTGTCCCTTGGATTGGCTACAGCGACATTGAGGAGGTCGTATGCAGGGGTCAACTGATACCTTCCAAACGGGCGGTAGAGCGAGAAGTTCTTCAGGTGCATATCATTGTTGCCCGTAAGAAAGCAGAAGAGCAAAAGATGCATATAGTTCGTCAGGTCGAGCTTTGGCGTACCGCTGAACTGTGCTATGGCCTTGGCGATTTGCTCATGCGAGCCTTTATACTTATATTCCGTGGGATGCAGTGTGAGCTGGCACATGTCTTCCATATCTATCTTCTCACCGTTTGGGGTACGGTCAATACGCCTGGTGATATAGCCTAGTCTCCCGTCCGCCAAACGGATGAGGCTGTGCGGCACGACACTTATCCTTGCCGCTTCTGCGAGGTGCATGGTCAAATCTTCATTTTCGGGCAGTTGCGGATAACTTTCCGTCTGTGGTTTGAAGATGAAAGCGCCCCATAGACCGACGATGGTCAGTCGGCTGCATCCCTCATGTTTACTTAGGTTCAGTGACAGTTTGGGCTGGACACCTGTCAGGGATGTCTGGGCACGGATGATTTGTTTGGCAAGGCTGTCGAGGTCCTCATGCCGATATTCCAGCAAAGGCACATCCTTTGTGCCGAAGAACTTTCGGGCGCAATGGGGATGGAAATCCTTCTGCCCTTCTTCCAAAGGTTGATAACAATACAGGCACTTGCACATCATTCGCCTCCTTTCTTGTCAATTGGTACGACACTGACAGAACCGATGCATTCTTTGCAGCACAATAGGAGGAGCGACATGCGGTCGAGGATGCTGATATCTGTGTTGCGAAGTGCCACATCAAGCAGCCATCCCTCAGGAATCAATCCGTCGAAGAAAGGGAACAGCACAGGACTTACGTAGGCATCCGACTGTAAAGGCAATGTAAGGCTTACAGGCTGTGCATCCTCACAGGCGAGATACACGCCATCATAGCTGAAGCGATATTCACCCCCTTCTTCGGTCAGGATGCCGGCCAGGATGTTCTTGCGGTATATTCTTGCTTGTCTCATTGCTTGGGTGTTGCGGTCAGTTCATAGTTAAACAAATCGAGCAGTTGGTTTACCTTATCCATTCTCAGTGTGGGTTTGCCTTGCTCCAGTTTGCGTACGAAGCAGAGTCCGACCCCTGATTTCATGGCGAGGTCTTCTTGTGTAAGTCCATATTCTTTGCGCAGGGCTTTCACTACAGCAGACAATTGTGTTCGCTCCATATCATTTTATATTATTTCGGATACAAAATTACGAAATGATTTTGATATTACATTATTTCTGATATAAAAAGAACATAATGTGCTAAAATTATATTATTTCTTATATAAAATTTTGGTGGAGAATGAATTGGTTTGGCAGTACGCCTAAAGGGATGCTGAGTCTTGGAGTGTGCTTCGCACAGAAATCTTTCAAAATCGATTCAAAATCAAACAGAATCTTGGGGCTGTATGCCGGACGGCATACTGATGTCGGCGCTCTTCGAGCGGAAATTATTCAAAATTAAAAACAAAATTAAACAAAATTCTTATGCTGATGTGTGCAGGGGAGCCCCTACGGGACTTCTAGGGGGATCGCTCTTCGAGCGAGAAATTAATCAAAAATTAAGAACAAAAATTAATAAAAAATTTATAGGGGTGCACCGGACGGCGCACTTTTTTCTTGGGAGTCGCCTAACGGCGAGAAATCTTACAGAATCGATTCAAAATCAAACAGAATCTTGGGGCTGTATGCCGGACGGCATATTGAGGGGGCACGCTGCGCGTGAAAAGACAGTGCAAACCGAACCGAAAGAGCAGCGAGAGCAATGTGAGCTTGCTCAAGCATTGCCGAGTCGCGTTTGAGGTCGACATATGTCAACGCAATCAAGCTTGCTTGAATTGCTGAGGTGCAGCCTATAAATTGCCTATTACCGCTTAATTTTTAAGTTAATTTCTTGCGTATATTAAAAACTTTATTTACTTTTGCCGAAAATAACTTATAAGTTAAGAACAATGCAATATTACAATATTGAACTCATAGAAGAATATGACAAGGTGAATTTCTACAGCATCCATCTTTCTGATTCAGAATTGTCGGAGTTTGAGGATTTTTTCGAAAAATTCCCCGTTGGCTGCGAATACGATGAAGACATAGATGTCATTATCTCATGGCTGGATAGAATCGCAGAAAGAGGTGCTTTAGAAAGGTATTTCCGACCTGAAGGAAGGTATGGCGATGGAGTCGGTGTCATATTGGTTGACAAAGAAATAGTTGGTGATTTAAATTTCACAAGATATGAAAAGGAGTAGGATATTAGAGGAACGGCGAAAGCACGTCAATCCCGAGACAAGAAGATCAGTAGACCTGTCCTTCCAGATAGTAGACAGAATTCATCAAGTGTTGGAGGAGAAAGGTCTTAGGCAGAAAGACTTGGCTGAATTGTTAGGCAAGAGCGAACCCGAAATCAGTAAATGGATGCGTGGGACTCATAATTTCACAATAGACACATTGGTGTCCATAGAGATTGCGCTCGATGCTCCGATTCTCCAGGTATTCCACAAGGAAGATCTCCAAACGGTGTGATGAATGGGAGACGGCACGCTCGGGCGGAAATCTGGTCTGGCAGTACGCCTAAAGGCATACTGAGAGGGGATCGCTCTTCGAGCGAGAAATTTATCAAAAATTAAGTTTAAAAATTATTCAAAAATATTTTCGGGTGCGCCGGTCGGCGCACCTTTTTTTGAAGTGCCCTTCGGGCAGAAATCTTACAGAATCGATTCAAAATCAAACAGAATCTTGGGGCAGTACGCCTAAAGGCATACTGATGAGGGCGGCGCCCTTCGGGCGGAAATTATTCAAAATTAAAAACAAAATTAAACAAAATTCTTATGCTGATGTGTGCAGGGGAAGCCCCTACGGGACTTCTAGGGGAATCGCTCTTCGAGTGAGAAATTATTGAATTTCATTCTACTTTTTCTCGCCATGGCAATGCTCAAGCAAGCTTGACATTGCTCATTTGGCTTAACGAAAAAGTTCAAAAATTAGGTTTAAAAATTAATCAAAAATTAATACGGGTGCGCCGGTCGGCGCACCTTTTTTTGGGGTGCCCTTCGGGCAGAAATCTTACAGAATCGATTCAAAATCAAACAGAATCTTGGGGCTGTACGCCTAAAGGCATACTGATATCTCGGCACGCTGCGCGTGGAAATTATTCAAAAATTAAGTTCAAAAATTAATCGCGCTGCGCGCCGAAATTAGTTTGGCTGTACGCCTAAAGGCATGCGATGGGATACTGCTGAAGTGGCATGGGCAGAGACCCCACCCCTGCTCTCCCCTGCAAGGGCGGGGAGTTTGATTACCTCTTCACTGTGAGGGGCGGGGGTGATTGGGGCTTTTCTTTGTGATGATGGGGGTATGGTGTAAAAAAGGGGGATGAGGCAATGTTTTTTCAAGATAAAATGGTATATTTGCAGTATCAAAAGTTATCTTTGAAAACAAAGGCGGTTTCAAGATGGGACCCCTCTTAGAATATAATCAAGACCTTAGATATGAAGAAATTACTTATCACACTGCTGTGCCTGCTGACATTGACGGCAAGCTGCAAGCAGAAATCGAGTGAGACAACCGGTGGTGAGAGCGCCGAAGTAGCCGTCGCAGAAGGTGCGGCCCAAAACGTGACGCCACAACAGTTGGCGGAAAAATGGAGCGAGAAGGCCATCGCCGTGAAGGGCGGCGGCGAGGCACCCGACGTGGTGACGCTGCTGCAAGCCTTCAGCAAAGTGTGGAGCACGCAGGCTGTGAATAACCTGTTGGCGGAGGCCAGCGACCCTAACTTTACGGAGAGCGTAAACACCGACATTGGCGCCGCCATCACCGTGGACCGCGAGAACGGCTTTGCCGAGCTGGGTGCTGGCGACAGCGACGACGACTGCATGGGCGCCGGGGTATGGAAATGCGACAACGGGCATCTGCTCTTTGCCCTGAACGTGGTGACGACGCAGACCGACCGTCGCGACTTAGCCGCCCATCAGGCCCTGTGCTGCTACGACTACGACCCCAAAACCGAGGTGATGAAACCTGTGGAGAATGCGCTGACTCGATATCAGCCTATGCTGCCGAACACCACTTTGACCTACAGGATGCCGAGTGCGGCCGGTGTGATGCGCGTGGGCGAGGTGGACAACAAGGGTGAAGAAATGCCCATTTGGCACTTCCTGAAGTGGACCGGCAAAGACTTTGTGGAATATAACTGCTGCACCGACCTGGAGCTGGAGGAGAAAGTGATGGGTGTGTGGGTGAACTTCGACAAGGAGGAGCCGGCCATCACCTTCAACATCTCCCGCGACGAAGAGAGGGGCTTGACGGCTACCGACTGCGGTATCTACGGCAGCACGGAGTATGATGTCTGGCTGTCGGTATTCGAGGGTGAAATAATCGTGAGGGAGGATCTTGAGGAGGATATGACCGACGAAGGTGAAGTGGATACACGTAAACCTGCCTTCGACTGTGTGTTCGTGCTGAACAGAGAAGGGAATTTGGTCGGTAATTATTACCTGCGGCAGAATGGCGGTGCTGAGTATAATGGGAATGTGGTGCTGCAGCATGGTGACCCGGCTGATGCACTGAAATGAGTCGCTCGAGCGAGAAATCTTACAGAATCGGTTCAAAATCAAACTGAATCTCTGAGACAGTGCGCCTAAAGGCACACTGTAAGGACGGCACGCTCCGCGTGGAAATTGAGGACTAACAGAAATTATCGTAATTTACGTAATTGGTCATTGAAGGTTATTCTTTGAAAGAAATTATCGTAATGCGCGGAAAGTTTTTTGTGTGCAGGCGGATGCAAGGGGGCAGGGATAATTATCGGAAATTATTCCTTGCTGTGGGAGCGGATTGTAAATCCGCGGAATAAGGGCAGCTGGATTACAATTCCAGCTGAACGGAGGAGGATAGATTAAATTGATTTGAGATGATAGTAGATATACCTTATACGAAGCGGAAGTTTGAGGAGTTCAACCGGCTGATGTTCGGGGGTGAGCTGCCGGAGATACCTATTTACCTGAGCGACGCGAAGACGTTCTTGGGGAAATTCTGCTACAAGAAGCGGAAACTGCCGAACGGGAAGACCGCCTACTACGACTTCTCGCTCAGGATGAACACACGCCTCGACCTGCCCGAGCAGGAGGTGGAAGACACCATCATCCATGAGATGATACACTACTTCATCGCCTACAAGAACCTGGAGGACGCCTCCGCACACGGGCCGATATTCCAACACATCATGAAGAGCATCAATGAGCGGTTCGGACGCCACCTGACCATCAGCTACAAGACGACGGCGGCGGAGCGGGAAGCCCTGCAAGACAAGAGACCGCGCTACCATGTGGTGGCGGTGCTGCAACTGTGCGACGGGCGGTTCGCCGTCAAGGTGCTGCCCCGCATCATCCAGCGCATCGTGTACTACTACAACCAGATGAAGAAACAGCCTACGGTGGCCTACATACAGCTGTTCATGAGCAACGACATCTTCTTCAACCGGTACCCCAACTCGTCGGCGCTGAACGCCCGTATCGTGGACGAGGAGGAAGTGATGGCCCATCTGGAAGGCGCCGAGGTGCTGCAATGCGACGGGAACACCATTATCAGGGGCAAAAAAACGTAATGGACCCAGAATCGTATCGGCATACATTGAACCAAGAATCACATCGGCATACATTGAAACGGTAATCGCATCGACAGAATTGATAGAACCAACTAAAAAGACATGAAAAGAACCAGCATCCTACTCCTGCTGCTCCTGGTGAGCCGTTTGGCCGTCCAGGCTGTGGAAGAGCCTTTCGGCAAGGGCCGGATTATCGTGCGCCAAGTGGCTCACAACGCCGTGCGCATACAATACAAAGAAGGCGCCGACGTCCACGACAGTCTGCCCGACTGGCTCTACGTGCGCCATGAGGAGACGAGCGGCAACGACATCCGCGTGAAGGTAGACCCCAAGACTGAGACGGTGGAAGTGGCCGACCGCGACGGCCGTGTGGTGCTGCGCGCCACCCGCCACGAGTTGGCCGGAGGCACCGCGCAGCTCACCCTTGCCTCTCCCGCCGACGAGCACCTCTACGGCCTGGGGCAGTTTCAGGACGGCTATGCCGACCTGCGGGGCCTTCAGCGGCGGCTGACGCAGGTGAACACCCAGATATCCATTCCCATGCTGCTCTCGAGCAAAGGCTACGGGCTGCTGTGGAACAACTACGGACTGACCGAGCTGAACCCCGCCTCCAGCAGTGTGGCGCTGACCCGACAGAAGGAGGTCGGCGAGAAGGAAGAAGTGGAGGTGACCTCGACCGAGGGCGGCAAGCGCGAGGTGCGCGAGCGCAACATCTACACCGCCCAGGTGGACATTGCCACGGCGGGCGACTACTCGCTGCTGCTCGATGTGGGGCAGACGATGGCCCGCCGCCACCACCTGAGCATAGACGGCAAGCCCGTGATAGACCTTCAGAACCTGTGGCTGCCCCCCACCGCCTCGGCCATTGTGCACCTGGAGGCCGGCCGCCACACCCTGAGCGCCGAGTTGACCGCCAACGACCGCCCCACCGTCTACTACCAGCCCGTGGGCGATGAGACCGTGCTGCGTTCGCCCGTGGCCGACGCCGTAGACTACACCGTGTTCACCGGCAGCGCCGACGAGATTATCGCCACCTACCGGCAGTTGACCGGCGCCGCTCCCCTACCCCCTCTGTGGGCCTTAGGCTACATACACTGCCGCGAGCGCTTCCACTCGCAGGACGAGCTGCTGCAGACAGCACGGCGGTTCCGCGAGGAGCGGCTGCCCGCCGACGTGATGGTGCAGGACTGGCAATACTGGGGCAAGTACGGCTGGAACTCGATGCGTTTCGACGAGGAGCACTATCCCGACCCCAAGCAGATGACCGACAGTCTGCACCGCATGCACCTGCGCCTGATGGTGAGCGTATGGTCGAAGATAGACAAGCAGTCGGAAGTGGGCCGGCAGATGGTTCGCGACAACCACTACATACCCGGCACCGACTGGATAGACTTCTTCTCGCCCACCGCAGCAGCCGCCTACTGGCAGCAGTTCAGCCGACGGCTCGTGCCCTTAGGCATCGACGCCTGGTGGCAGGACGCCACCGAGCCCGAGAACGACGACCTGGTGGGCCGGCGTGTGAACCACGGGCTGTGGAGCGGCGAGCAGGTGCGCAACGTGTATCCGCTGCTGGTGAACAAGACCGTGTATGAAGGCCTGAGGCGAGACGTCCCCGGTCAGCGTCCCATGATACTGACCCGCTGCGGCTTTGCCGGCATACAGCGCTACGGCACCGCCCTGTGGTCCGGCGACGTGGGCAACGACTGGGAGACGCTGCGGCGGCAGATAACCGCCGGTCTGGGCATGCAAGCCGCCGGTGTGCCCTGGTGGACCTACGACGCAGGCGGTTTCTTCCGTCCCTCCAACCAATACACCGACCCCGCCTACATAGAGCGCATGCTGCGATGGATAGAAACCTCCGTCTTCCTGCCGCTGATGCGCGTGCACGGTTACATGAGCGACACCGAGCCCTGGCGCTACGGCGCCGAGGCACAGCGCATCATCGCCGACAACCTGCGGCTGCGCTACCGGCTGCTGCCCTATCTCTACAGCCATGCCGCCAAGGTGACCTTTGAAGGCTCGACGCTGATGCGGCCCTTGGTGTTCGACTTCGCCGACGACCCCCGCGCCCTGGAGCAGAAGCAAGAATACCTGCTGGGCGACGCCCTGCTGGTGAGTCCCGTCACCGAGCCCGGCGTGCGCAGCTGGACCACCTATCTGCCCCGCCATGCCGCCGGTTGGTGGGACCTCTACGATGGCAGCCACCACAGCGGCAGTCGCGAAGTGACGCGCGCTGTGGGCGTGGACCGTATACCCGTGTATGTGAAAGGCGGCTCCATCCTGCCCCTGAGCAGCGGCAAGCAATATACCGCCGAGGAGACCGGGCAGCCCATGGAGCTGCGCGTCTACCCCGGACAGGACGCCACCTTCACCCTCTATGAAGACGACGGCACCACCACCCGCTATGAACAGGGGCAGTGCAGCCGCATCCGTCTGCATTGGGACGACGCCCGCCGCACCCTGCGCATCGACCAGCGCCAGGGCAGCTATGAAGGCATGCCCAGGAAGCGCACCTTCAGCGTGACGCTGCCGGGCGGTGAGCGCAAGACCGTGAAATACAACGGGAAAGCGAAAAAGGTACAGTTCTAACCTACGACTGGCGATATTGTAGCGGTGTGAGCCCTGTGAGGCGCTTGAAGAACTTGCTGAAGAAAGACGTGTTGGGGAAGCCGAAATCGTCGCTTATCTGCGCCGCCTGCCGGTCGGTATAGCGCAGCGCCACCTTTATGCGCGCCACGAGCGCATCGTCTATCCACTCCTTGGCCGAGCGGCCGCTCACCTTCTTCACCACCGTGCTCATGTAGCGGGGCGAAAGGAAAAGCCGGTCGGCATAGAACTCGATATTGTGCTCGGCCGCCACATGCGCGTTGACCAACTGGATGAAATCGGCGAAGAGGCGCTGCTCGCGCGACTGCCCCTCGCGGCTCACCTGTTCGGAGCGGCTCCATAGATGATCCACCTGGCACAGAAAACTGCCGATGAGGTGCAGTGTGACCAGCGCGCTGTGATCAGGTCTTGACGTGACATCGTAGAGGAGTTGGTGGATACGGTCGAGCACATCGACCTCGTGCGGCTGCAGCCGCAGATGAAAATCGCGCAGCCGTCCGTCGAACGCCTTCGGTACATGGTTGCCCAGCGCCAGGCTGAACAAGTCGTGGCTCAGCGAGAGTCCGAAGCCGCTTGTCTCCGGCATGATGTGCTGGAACTCCACCACGCTGTTCTCCGCCAGAAAGAGCAGCATGCCCTTCTCCAGGTGACGCGGCTGCAAGTTGAGCACCACGTCCGACCCTCCGCTCTTGACCACCAGCACCCTCATTTCCGGCATGAGGAGCGGTCCCTGAGCCAGCCGGTCGGACACCACCTGCGGCACCACATGGCGCGCCACTATCAGGTTCTGCGAGATATA
>ONMI01000095.1:0-2121 GCA_900318915.1 uncultured Prevotellaceae bacterium
AAGGTATTAGTAATTAAACAAATCTTGTGAGAAGCCATCCTCTTCGTCACCACTGCCATTGTCGCCGTTATCATTATCCGACGACTGATAGCCAGAAATGGTAGCGTTGATGCCTTTTTTGTCGCTCCCGGCGAGCAGGGGGCTGTCCATTTTCAAGGGCACTGCCTCTATTGTGGGCTTTGTGTAAATTCTTTTCATCTTGTTATATGATTCTCTGTTTGATAAATTCAAAAAAATAAGACCCAAGTCAGACGACAGACGTTGTGGAACAAATTCTATTCTTGAAAGTTACAAAGTTACGAAAAAAAATCAGTAATGCCATCGTTTTTTTGTTTTTTTGTTTTTTACTCAACTATCCGTATACATCTCACTATCAGAATTCCAATGGCCGATGTCCTGACGGAAGCGACGGGAGCCATGCGTAATCTTTCGGAAAACAGAGAAAAAAAAGAAGTCTGCCCATTTCAGGCAGACTTCTTGTTGAGCAGGATGCGGCATGCGGTGTGCAAGTCCGACTGCTACTTAAAGATTTTTTGTGCGAACTGCGACAGGTAGATGCGCCAGTTGCGCCAGATGTGGCCACCGTCGGTCTCCACATACTCATAGGGATAACCCTTCTCGTCGAGGAAACGCCGGTAGTCGGCATTCTGCTGATAGAGGAAATCCGTCTTTCCGATGGCAATCCAGTAGAGCTTCGGTTTGGCGGTGAAGAGTTTTTTGAGCTGCTGCTGCACCTCTGTGTTCTCACCGAGCAACTGGTAGAACGACTTGTTGCGGTCGCCACTGATGTGCAGACCGGCAGAGAAGAGTCCCACATAGTCGAACATGTCAGGATAGCGCTTGGAGGTGGCGAAAGAGTGTCCGCCGCCCATGGAGAGTCCGCAGATGGCCCTGTTTTTCTTGCCCTTGGCCACCTTGTAGTGGCTCTCCACGAACTTCACGATATCCGGGAAGCTCTCATCCATCGACGCCACCGGTTTTTTATCCGGTGTGATGCTGGCCATGAACGACGGCTGGTACATGCCTCTCGACCAAGCTCCCGGTGCCGCCTGGCAGTCGGTATTGCCATTCGGCATCACCACAATCATCGGTTTCACCTTGCCAGCCGCGATGAGATTGTCCATAATCTGCGCCGTGCGTCCCAGTGTGGTCCAAGCGTCCTCATCGCCTCCGGCGCCATGAAGCAGATACATCACCGGGTAGTTGCGTCCGCGGTCGTAGCCCGCCGGTGTGTAGACGGTCATGCGGCGTTTCATCTTGAGCGTGGGGCTGTCGTACCACACCTTGGCCACGTCGCCGTGAGGCACCTCGTTTACACGGTAGATATCGCCCTTGTCGCCACTCTTCTCCGAGACGATGAAGATGCTGGTGAGCGACGCCACATCACGGTTCACGTAGACATTGGCCGGGTCGAGGATTTTCATACCGTTCACGATGAAGGAGTAAGAATAGAGTTCCGGTGCGAGGGGCTGCGAGGTGAAGGTCCACACCCCGTTTTTGTCTTCGGTAAGTTCGGCTGTGCCCGGCTGTTCCACTTTGCCCATGGGCGAGTCGAACGCGACGGGGGGCAGGAAGTCGCCGGTGACCTCCACCTTGACGGCTTTTGGTGCGAAAATACTGAATGTGACGGTACGGTCTGGATTGACCACAGGCGACTGCACCTGTGTGCCGCTCCAAAGCGCCTCTTGGGCGTTTGCCGCCAATGTCATGCAGCAAGCGGCGATGAAGATAAGTAAGGATTTGCGCATAGTAAAGATTGGTATTAGGGATTAATTTTTTATATAACGAGGAGATTGGCAAAATATTATAAAAAAGGAATGTGCTTTGCACAGAAATTTTTACAGGACAAAGGAAAGGGCGCTGCGCGCTGGAAGGTCTAACAGAAATTATCGTAATTCACGTAATTATTCAAGAATGGTATTAAAAGAAATTGCCATAATGCTCGGAAATTTTACTTGGGCGTAGGAGCATGGGGATAATCAACGGAAATGCTTGCTGGGGCAGATTGCAAATCCGACAGAACTGCGCGCTGGAAGACCTAACAGAAATTATCGTAATTCACGTAATTATTCAAGAATGGTATTGAAAGAAATTGCCATAATGCTCGGAAATTATCCTTGG
>ONMI01000095.1:2146-9746 GCA_900318915.1 uncultured Prevotellaceae bacterium
CTCAAAAAGAAAGAAAAAACAGCAGGAAGTAGTAATAAATAATCGCGCTGCGCGCTGGAAGACCTAACAGAAATTATCGTAATTCACGTAATTATTCAATAATGGTCTTGAAAGAAATTATCGTAATGCGCGGAAATTTTACTTGGGCGTAGGAGCATGGGGATAATCAACGGAAATGGTCGCTGGGGCGGATTGCAAATCCGACAGAACTGCGAACTGTGGGGGAGAATGATTTGATTATGAAAAATTACGTGAATTACGGGAATTTCTGTTCAAGTTCTTCGCATCGGAGATGCGAATTTCTTTCAGTGCTTATCGACATTGAAAGATTTATTAGTAGAGACCCCGCCCCTGAGCAGAGACCCCGCCCCTGTGGGGAGTGAGATTATCGGTGGGGAGTGAGATTACTGGTGGGTGAGTTTGTCGGCGAGGACTTTCATCCAGTGTCCGGCCACTACGCTGCGGGCCCGGAAGGCAACCGCTGTGCCTTCGCCATCGGTCCAGAACCAGTCGGAGATGGGCCAGCGGGTGGGTGTTTTGTCAGCATAGTGATACACCTTGTCGGCAAAGCGGAGGAAAGTGTCGTTGTCCGGCGCCATGGCGGCAGCCCACATAATCCAATCGGACTTGGAGTACGCTTTCCGGCAGTCGAGCGGCAGTCCGAACTCATTCTGCTGGGTGAGGTAATAGCTTATTTCCTTCTGCATGACCTTATCAGAGAAGAGATGAAGGTTCCACAGTTTGTCCCACACCAGGTTGTACTTGATGCTCCACGTACCGGGCCGGTCGAATGCCAGGCGGTAGTGGTCGCCATCGTCGGCATCGCGTTCCCACTGCGCTGCCATCTCGGCCGCCTTGGTTCGGAACGGTTTCCATTCCGCCTCAGGAGCACCAGCCAGACGCAGGATCTCACCGAAAGCCGCCACGCCGAAGACCGCCTTCAGGGCCAGGTTGGCATTGTGCCCCCAGTGTCCGGCAAAGTCGTCGGTGCAGAGTTGCGTTTCCGGGTCCTGTCCATTTTTGATAAGATAGTCGGTCCATCTGCGCAGCAGACTGATGTCGGACTCATCGAGCCATTTCGTATTGCCCTCTATGCGGCATACAGCCGCTGTGAGGATGAGCAGGTTGCCGCTCTCCTCGATAGGCATATTCCCTCCGAATCCCCCGTCGGCATCCGGTCGTGTGATGCCGTAAGCCTGTCCGTTGGCATGCGGATAAGTGCCCAAGTCGTGGGCAGCGAAGTCGGCGAATCCCCACCGCGAGGTATCCTTGCAGTAGTCGAACACCGAGCGCATCATCGCCTTCTGCAGATCCGTGTTGTAACAAAGGAAGAGCGGAGCCTCGGGATACGTCAGGTCGACGGTGTTGACACAACCGTTTGAGTTGTTTTCCTTTGAGAAGAAGAGCAGGTTGCCCCTGTCGTCCTCGAAGAGTTTGTGCGCCGCCATGACGTGGCGGTAGCATCCTGCGAGCAGTTCAGCATACTGCTTGTTGCCAGCTCTGAGTGCATCGTCGTAGATGCGGCTATCGAGCTGCCGGCAGCGCTGCATGATTTCCGTATACTGCGCCCTCATCTGCTCGAAGGCCTGGAAGATGGTCTTACCGTTGCGGGCCCAATAGCCCTTGTAGTCGCGGCCCATGTACTGGATGTCGCGTACCTCGTCATAACCGAGGAGCATGAAGCGCCTTGCCTCGGCGGTCCGGCCCAAGTCATCGACATAGACCAGCGCCGTAGACAGCGCCTGCTGGCTTTTTACCGGTCCGGCGCCCATGGAGTCCACCCTACCCTTCTTGGCGAAAATGCGCTCCACCCTCTCGGCGTCGGCCAGCGCCACCTTGCCGCTGAAAGCCGGCAGGTAGAGATAGCCCCAGTCGATGGAGATGAGGTCGCCCTTCCGTTTGAGCACCGGCTGCTCCACAGAGCCACACTTGAGATATTGCACCCCGCCACTCACCACCTGCTCCGCTACTGTGGGTTGGTTCATCTCATTGACCGTGAGCTGCGGCGTGGTGGCGAAATAGAACTGCACATCATGTTTCTTTCCATCGGTGGCCGTCACCTGATAGCTCAGATAGTTGACCGGTGTGGAGAGCAGTTCAAGGTCGTCGATGAGCATGGGAGCGGTAAAGACCAGGTCGAGCCTGACCGGTCCGCAACGGAAGGAATAATAAGTAGACGTAGCCATCACATCGACACTCAGCTGCTCGGCCTTAGAGACCGACGGTTCGGCTGTTTTGACACACTCAAACAGGCCGAAGTCGGCATAGGCGCCCCCCAGCGTATTGTGGCAATGCGCCGCGATGATGTTCCGGCCCGGTTTGAGCAGACGCATCTCCTCTTTGGAGAGGCGGTGCTGCTCGCCCATGACCCACGTCTCACCGGTGGCCACAATGCGCTGCCCGTTGATAAAGAGTTCGAAGTCGTCGTCGTGAGAGAACTGCAGCCAGAGGTCCTTTTTCAGATCAGCCGCGGTAAGGTCGACGGCGCGGCGTATATAGATATCAGAATGCTGCTGGTTCCACAAGTTTCGGCAGAAAGGATACTCCCCCACCGTGCCCCATGCCGCCTGCTCCACGTTCCATGCCGTATCGTCGAATGCAGGAGCGGTCCAGTCGGGCGTGTTCTGCTTTTGGTGCGACACCCGGGCCGTCCAGCCCTCCTGTGCCGACGCCATGGGCACCACCTCCTTAAACAAGCGGTGGTTTTCGTCGCCCATGAACCGATACGTCTTGCCATCCACCTTGAGCAAGCCGTCCATGGCCTTCTCGGCATCGCTCCAGTGGCGCGTGGACCCCTCGTTGAGCCGGTCGAAAGGTGACCAGAGCGAGAAATACGGGTCGTTGGTGAAGAGCGGCACCGACGGCAGACGGAGCTGCGTGGCGGCATAGGGTCTGAAGAACTCGGGGTGCGGTATGGGTTCGGCCCCGGCGGCGCATGCCCAGAGGCCGAGTAAAAGGGAGCATAAAAGTCTCATAGCGGAAGAAAGAACTAATTTTTTACAAAAATACAAAAAAAGCTCAATGCCGCATCACTTTTCCGCAGAAATCTCCTGCCGCTCCCCTCACTTTGAGCAAATAGAGTCCCCGCTGCATGGCCGATGTATCGACAATGGCCACATTGGTGGCCTGTCCGTTTCCCACCAGTCGTCCCGCCACATTGTACAGTTTCCAGGAGAAAGGCAAGTTGTCGGGACTGTCAATCCTCAGGTACGCCCCGTTTTCAAGGGAGTCGATGAGATACGAGTCCTGGGGCGTCGTTTTTTTTTCCGTTATGCCCGCCTCATCGTTGAAGACCGGCACCTCGGCCTCGGTCGAGGGTCTCATGCCCTGCACCTGCGGCCATCCGTCGGAGCCCCATGTTATCTTGTCGAGGTATACTACGCGCCCCGCGTCGACATCCCCGGCCTGGAAGCCATGGTAGAGCATCCACGTCTGCCCCGCATCATCCTGTACGAATTCCGAGCAGTGGCCCGGTCCGTAGACCTCCGGGCTCTTGTTGAGCAGCGGCGAGAAGTGGTCGCCGATAGCCGACTGACCATTCCTGTCGACATACGGTCCGAAGAGGTTACGCGAGCGCGCCATGACCAGGCGGTACGTACTGTTGGCCCCTTCGCAGCAAGTACCAGCCGAGCCGATGAGATAATAATAATTGTTGTGCTTCACAATCATGGTAGCCTCGATGAGTCCGCCCGCAATTTTCTGCGGCACACATCCCTCTTTGATGGAGAGTCCGTCGTCGGAGAGCTGCACGCCATAGATATCGTGGAAAGACCCCCAGAAGAGATAGTTGCACGAGTCGTCGCGTATGAAGAAGGGGTCGATGCAGTTCTCGATGTTCACCTCGCTGGAGATGAAGAGCTTGTGTGCATCATGGAATCCCCCGTTGGGTCTATCGCTCACCGCCACGCCGATTCCGCACTCCCACGTCTTGCCCCACTCCGACTTAGAGTAGTAGAGCACATACTGGCCATTGATGTAGTTGATGTCCGGCGCCCAGATGCCCCCATTCGGCACGAAGTCCATGGGACGTGTGGCATCGGTGAAAGCAGTGCCCGCGTAGCGCCACTTCACGAGGTCCTTTGAGCGGTATATAGGCACATTGTGCGTATCCTCCGTGGCATAGAGGTAGAAATAGCCATCGTCGGCCTTGATGACGGTAGGGTCAGGCAGGCTCCACTTGATGACCGGATTGTTGTACACCCCCGTGCCGTCGCCGGCATGGGCCGCCGTAGCGGCGCCCCATGCCATGGCGGCAGCGAGAGCAAATCTGATAATACTATGTACCATAAGCTATCAGTTGGCAGGTTCAAACTTGGTCCACATATCGTCTGCGAGGAGACACATGGTGAAGGTGTAGCGTCCGCTCACGGAAGGCACCCACTTCAGGTCGCCTCCATCGTCCTGGAAGCGGTACATGAAGAGCCGGTGGTCGGTCACAGGATCAGCATTCTCTGTAGGCGCATAGAAGAACTGGTCGCCCCATCCGTTGCCGAGACCGATTTTGAACTCGCCGCCCTCTACGAAGTCGCCCGTCCAGGCATAGAGATACGGTTCGCGCGCCGAGCCCACCATTTCCATTCTTCCGGCAGTGGAGTTGGTGTTCCATCCAACAGAGCAGCCATTGCCGCAAATCCAGATGAGTCCCGCTGTAGGCAGCTGCACGATGTTGAGCACACGGCAGTCGTTGAATCCCGTATTGGTATCGACGATGATGGTGCGCATGCCCGTGACATTGTTGTGGTAATCCCTCACATTGCCCTCGACCACATACTCCAGTTGTCCGTCCTCATCGACGCCATAAGCCGGATACGGCTCGGCGGTGGTGGTGAAGTGGAAGGAGCACGGCACCATGTTGAACGAGATTTCATAGATACCGGAGCCCAGCTGCCGCTGGTCGAGCCGCTGTGAGGACACATTGCCCGCCTCGTCGGTGATGACCATGTAGAGGCACACCGGATACTTCTCATAGCCCGTGACGGTGAACTCCACGGTAGAGATTTCGGGTTTCACATAGCGGAGCTCATTGTTCACATTGCTGAGCACCTGAGCGGTCACCTTGACCGGTGTGCCCGGCAGCGCCCATTTGGCCACCATGGAGTTGAGCTCATCGTTGGTGAGCGAGAGCGAGCGGTTGGTGCCCACATCGATATATTCAGACTTGTCGTCCTTCATGGCCGAGGGATAGAGACACACCTTGTAGGTGACCACATCGGCGCTGGAGATGGGGCTCGTAGCCGCATCCCAGGTGAAGGTGACCGCCTCTTTGTCGGCATTGCCCTTGTTGAGCACCACCTCCTCCACGGAGCTGCGTATGTGCATCTCGTCGGGGTAAGACTCCAGTTTGAAGAGTTCGGGGTCTTCGTTGCAGGCCGAGAAGAGCAGAGCCACGCACATGGAACTGAAAAGATAAGAAACATATTTCATAAGACAATATACTTAAGGAATGAACTATAAATTTGGAATTATGGTGTACGGACGGTTACTCCTCCCCTTTCTCCACCACCCAGAAGGGTGCCTCGCGGAGGTTGGGATTCTTCTCATACTCATCGATATAGATAGGCATCCAGTAGTACTGGCGTTTCCACACGCGTGTCTGGTAGACGGTGCGCTTGAAGAACTCCTGCTGGTTGCGTCCCTGGAAGTTCATGCCATAGTCGTCGCCGCACATCTCGGGCAGGTTCTCCGCCTCCTTCCAACGGCGGATGTCGAACCAGCGGTTGTTCTCGCAGCAGAGCTCCACGCGTCGCTCTGCGCGGATTACGCGGCGCACATCCTCCTGCGAGTTCTGCACCTTGATAAACTCCTCGTCGGTGAGCGGCACCTCGTCGAAGGTATACTTTCTGACACCGGCGCGCTCACGGATGCGGTTCAGATACTCCAGTGCGGTGAGACGCGTGGCAGCATTGTCGTAAGCCTCGTTGAGTGCCTCGGCATAGTCGAGATACGTGAAGGCCAGACGGTAGGTGAATCCCTGACGGTCGGTGATGGAGCCCGTGAGATAATTGTCGAGCACGTTGAGACCCTTGCGTACCAGGTAGCCGTTCTGCGGCGCATCGTGAGGCGAAGACGTCTGCACATTGTCGCGTCCGCCGTTGAAGAAGTTGTACTTACGGTTGCCCACAGCGAGCCATGAGCCATGGAAGGAGACCGCATTGTAGAATCGAGGCTCGCGGTTGCAGTACATATTATAAGTTCCGCGTGCGGTGACTTCGCCAGCCACACCCGTGCCATACTCCCAAGAAGTGACATCCGAGCGGTTGTCGACCACGGTGGAGAAGCCCTCCTCTACATATCCCGAGTTGGGATCGGAGATAGGCAGACCATTCTTGGTGAAGAATGCGTCGACGAGTCCCTGGTAGACGCCGAGTCCGTTACCGCCGCCGTACTCACGCACCGACACAGTACGGAGGAAGGTGTCGCGGTAGCTGTTGCCCTTTGTCACCGGGAAGGTAATCTCGTGGTTGCCCTCGCTCCAGCGCTTGATGTGCACATTGTAAGTGGAGAGGAAGGGGTCGATGCCGCCGTTGGGGCCGGCCTCGGTATAAAGCGCATAACCCGCCTTCTCGGCCTCTTCGATACACAGTTTGCAAGCCTCGACAGCCTTCACCCATTTCTGCGGGTCGTAGGTAGGATTGAAAATCTGCTCGCCCTTATCGTTGACATAATCCGTATACCACGGGTTGCCGTTCACCAGCGGGCTGGCAGCGAAGAGGAGCATACGCGAGCGCACGGTGAGCGCCATGATGCGGTTTATGCGTCCATACTTCGAAGGATCGTCGTAGACGGCGGGCAGTGCCATGGCCGCCTCGAGCATCTGCTTGTCGCAATAGTCGACCACATCATCGAATTTCGACTGTCCCACCATGAGGTCGGAGAGTTCGAAGTCGGTGGGAGCGATATAATCCGGTTTGAAGGGTATTCCTCCATAGTTTTCGGCCATCTGCCACCAGGCATAGGCGCAGAGGAACTTCACCTCATTCTTCATATTGTCGATTTCCGACTGCGGCAGGTCATGGTCGGGCATGGCCTTGACCATATTGTTGAAGATATAACCATGCCGGATGTAGCGCGGCATCATGTGCCAGAGGTTACCGCCCCATGTGGAGTTGATGGTCCACTGTCCGAGGATTTTGGGTATTACGCCACCCCAGTCCCACTGCTGCCATCTGGCCGATGGTGTGATATCATCGGCGAAAACCTCATAGCCGTCGGCTGTGAGTGCCCACTTGTCGGGGGTGTGTATGATGTTGTAGACATAGCTGAGCCAGGAATACACCTTGTCTCGGTTCTCGAACACCATTTCGGTGGTAAGCTCCGTATCCGGTTCCTTGTCGAGATAGTCGGAGCACGACTGTGTGAGCGGCATAGCCATCATCGCCACCACCAATGCTATATAAAACTTTATCTTTTTCATTGCTTTGAACATTCTGTATTACAACTGTTACATCAATCACTTAAGGTGTGTTCTATTAATTCTGTTTGATATTAAAGGCAGTATTCTATAGAATTTGTTTCGGTCGCTTTTTGTTTTTATTCGGTGCATAGCGTCAAGTCTCATCGGTCGTATAGCCCGCTATACTCCCTCTTCAACTTACACTCT
>ONMI01000096.1 GCA_900318915.1 uncultured Prevotellaceae bacterium
GCTGGCGCTCGTGGTGCCACAGTTCGATGCTGTTGACGATGTTCTGCCAGAGGATGTAGCAGCCTGGACCCACCGAGGATAGCGGGTTGAGATAGGTGTAGGCTATCCAGATGGCGAAAGCAGTGTTTTTTTGGCCCAAGGCCTGACCGGCCTCCTGCGGACGGTGGAAGAAATGGCCGATGTAGCGGCCCACGGCAAACTGCACCAGGCAGAGAAGCAGGCAGAGGAAGGCGATGAGCAGTAGAAACGCCACAGTGGTATCGGCATGGAGGATGTTCTTCACGGTGGTGCCGGTGACGATGGTGAGCGAGATGCCCCAGAGATAGAAGGAGAGGTCGTTCACACTTACTATCCAGCGGTGCAGGCGGTGCATGAAATGCTTCACGATGTAGGCCAGGAGCATGGGCACCAAGAGGATGAGCGTCACCTTGTAGAGAATAAGCAGGAAAGCCTGCAGGAAATTCATGTTGACCGACTTGTCGATCAAGGGGAAGCAGACCGGCACGAGCAACGCCGTGAGGAAGTTGGACAAGAATGTGTAGGTGGTCATCTCCTCGAGCGAGCCACCCAGTTTGGCGGTTACCACTGCAGCAGCCGCCGCACACGGTCCGATGATGCAGGTGAGCACCGACTCCATGAGGATGAGGTTGGGACCCGTGAGGTGAAAGACAAGAATGACGCACACCACGATGGCCACGAAAAGGAGTTGGAAAAGCCCCACCCACCAGTGCCACCCCACGGGGCGCAGCCGGTGGAAATCGACCTTGCAGAAGGTGACGAAGAGAATGAGGAACATGAAGAGCGGGAAGATGGCATCGATGAAAGGCGCCATGGCATCGCCCGGCGCATCGAGCGCCGGTATCCACGCAAAAAGCAGATAAACAATGGTCCCCACCCCCATGGAAAGGGGCAGGGTCCATTCTTTCAGTATCTTGAGGATATTCACTCCTACACTCCTAAAAAGTTACAGCGGCACATACTCCACGAAAGCCTCCATGGCCTCGTAGCAGGCCAGACCCAGGTCGTCGTAAAGCTTGGCGGTGGCGCGGTTGCGGTCTTCGGCACGCTGCCAGAAGAGGCGCTCGTCATTGCCCAGGAAGGGAGCGCTGTCCATCTGCGACTGGTGTTTGAGGATGGAGTAGCGCTTGGCACGCAGTTCCTCCGGACTCATGGGCACGCACATCTCGATATTCTCGATGTCCCACTCTGCCCAGGCTCCGCGGTACATCCAGATGCGGCAGTCCTTGAGCCACTCGGCCCCCGCTTTCTTGGCCTCGTCGATGGCGGCCAGCACTGCATCGGTACACTTGCGGTGCGTGCCATGCGGGTCGGCCAGGTCGCCGGCCACATAAATCTGGTGCGGTTTCACCTCTTCGAGCAACTGCTGCACGATGGCCACATCGGCCTCGCCCATGGGATTCTTCTCTATCTTGCCGCTCTCATAGAAGGGCAGGTCGAGGAAGTGGACATGCGAGAGCGGAATACGGTTGTAGGTGCAGGCCGTGCGTGCCTCGCCGCGGCGGATGAGGCCCTTGATGGTAAGCACATCTTTTGTATCGATATCGCCTTCTTTCTTCTGGGCGAGGAAAGCCTTTATTTCCTTGTACTTGCTGGAAATGACGAGGTCGCTCTCCTCGGCGAAGAGCTGGTTGAAGCCGTTGATGAAGTGCATGAAGCGGGTCACCTCCTCATCGCCCACGGCAATGTTGCCGGAGGTCTCATAAGCCACATGCACATCATGGCCCTGCTGCACGAGTCGGCGCAGGGTGCCACCCATGGAGATGACATCATCATCAGGATGAGGTGAGAAGATAACCACCCGCTTGGGGAAGGGTTTGGCCCGCTCGGGGCGGTAGGTGTCGTCGGCGTTGGGCTTTCCGCCCGGCCATCCGGTGATGGTGTGCTGGAGGTCGTTGAAAATCTTGATATTGGCATTGTAGGCAGAGCCGTAGAGCGCCAGCAACTCGCTCAGTCCGTTCTCGTTGTAGTCTTTGTTGGTGAGTTTGAGAATGGGCTTGCCGGTGGTCTGGCACAGCCACACCAGCGCCGAGCGCACCAATTTGTCATTCCACTGGCAGGACGTGACAAGCCAGGGGTGCACGATACGAGTGAGGCGTGCGGCGGCGGCCAGGTCGATGACCACATGGGCATCGTTGTGCGTCTGCAGGAAAGTAGCGGGGATGCTGTCGGAAATGGGTCCTTCAATGGTGTGCTGAATGATGTCGGCCTTCTCCTCCCCCCATGCGGCCACATAGATGCGGCGGGCGCCCAGGATGGTGGCGATGCCCATGGTGATGGAACAAGGCGGTACCTGCTCGTTGGTACCGAAGCTGCGTGTCATCTCCTCACGCGAGGTCTGGTCGATGAGGATGAGGCGCGAGGTGGAATTCAGTCCGGAGCCAGGCTCATTGGTGGCGATATTGCCCATGCGTCCGATACCCAGGAGCATGATGTCGATACCGCCGAAACTCTGTATGCGCTGCTCGTAGAGGCGGCAGTAGCTCTGCACATTCTCCTGCTGAATGCCAGCATCGGGCGTGAACACATTCTGCGGCTCCACATCGATATGGTTGAGGAAGCGGTCGCGCAACTGTTGTATGCTTCGGATGCCGCTCTCCGGGTTGATGGGGAAATACTCATAGGCATTGAACACCACCACATTGCGGAAAGAAAGTCCGCACTCTTTATGACGGCGTATGAGTTCCTGGTAAATGGGTGTAAGTGATAGACCGGTGCCCAGTCCGAGCACACAGAAGCGACCGTCGCGCTGACGGCTTCTGATTTCGGCCTCCACATCGTCGGCGATACGGCTGGCGCCTTCTTCTGCTGTTGCGAAGATGTCGGTAGGAATTTTCTCCAAGCGTGTTATCTCCGAGCGCTCAATGGCGGTCTGCGGCTGGAAGAACTTGGCCGGCACCTTGTTGAGGACAATTTGAGAACTGATGTGTAAATTCATAGTATACAGTTTTTGATTAATTGCAAACTGACGCGCCACATGGGCGCGTCAGCATGATAACATGAATACGGATTAGAGATTGTCTTTTTCGATATCCTTGAAGTAGCGGTAGGTGCCCACCTTGAGTTCATCGGTGGCAGCCTCGTCGCACACGATGATGCCATGGCGGTGCATCTGCAGGGCACTGATGGTCCACATGTGGTTGACGCTTCCCTCCACGGCAGCCTGCAGGGCACGAGCCTTGTGGTGACCGTTGACCAGAATCATCACCTCGCGGGCATCCATCACGGTGCCGACGCCCACGGTGAGGGCATGCTTGGGCACCTTGTTCACATCGTTGTCGAAGAAACGAGAGTTGGCGATGATGGTGTCGGTGGTGAGTGTTTTCACACGTGTGCGGCTGGAGAGCGAGGAACCCGGCTCATTGAAGGCGATATGGCCGTCGGGACCTATTCCGCCCAGGAAGAGGTCTACGCCTCCTGCCTCGGCTATCATCTCCTCATAGTGGCGGCACTCGGCCTCCAGGTCGGGAGCATTGCCGTTGAGGATGTGGATGTTTTCTTTGGGGCAGTCGATATGGTCGAAGAGGTTGCGTGCCATGAACGAATGGTAGCTCTCAGGATGGTCTTCTGCCAGATTCACATACTCGTCCATGTTGAAGGTGACCACATTTTTAAACGACACCCTACCCTCGCGGCAAGCCTTCACCAGCTCGGCATACATGCCTTCGGGCGAGGAACCGGTAGGCAGTCCCAACACAAAAGGTTTCTCAGCAGTAGGCTTAGCTTCGTTGATGCGCTTAATCACATGCTCGGCAGCCCATTTTGACATACCAGCATAGTCTTTCTCGATAATCAGTCTCATTTTTTCCTTTTATTTAAAATTGTTCTGTCGGTCTTGTGAAATTTAATCATAAATACGGGTGCAAAAATAACATTTCAAACCGAAAACAACAAACAAATTTACAATTTTCTTTGTACAGCCATCATTGATTATCACATCATTGATTATCAAACTGAAGCGCGGCCCTGACATCTCGTCGGGACCGCGCTTCAGTTTTGAATGTTTCAGCAGTTTCGTTCATTCAGTAATCATTTCTTGAAAATCTTCGGACTATAATGTATCCTTGAACAATTTTTTTAGCCTAACAAACCTTTTCTTCTGAAGATACGATGCTCACGCATGATATAACATTAGGATTGATATAAATCAATTTCGTTTTCGGCTGCAAAATTACTCAATATAGAGGCTAAAAAAGGGATTTAATATTTTTTAAGGGTGAGAATCAACGTAAACGTTTTCATAGCCTTTCTCATCGATACGGGAAATCTTAAAGAAACGAAAAATGGGCACTTTAGCATAATAACGTAAAATGATACTTTCCATTTTTATTATATTTAAGGTCATTCTGTGCAAGATTTCAAGATTTTTGTCTAAATTTGCAGTCAAACTTGTAAAAAAAGGCACGAGACAGCGTGCACCGTTAACGGCAAAAGAAACTGGATGAAAGAATTTGTTATATCTGAAGTGAAAGCCGAGACCGCCGTGCTGGTGGGACTTATCACGAAAGACCAAGATGAAGAAAAGACAAAAGAATATCTCGACGAGCTGGAATTCCTGGCCGACACCGCAGGAGCTGTGACCGTGAAGCGCTTCACACAGCGCGTGGCAGGTCCGAGCTCTGTGACCTATGTGGGCAAGGGCAAGCTGCAGGAGATACGCGACTACATACAGGCCGAGGAAGAGGCCGAGCGCGAGGTGGGCATGGTGATATTCGACGATGAGCTGACCGCCAAGCAGATACGCAACATAGAAGCAGAGCTGAAGGTGAAGATACTGGACCGCACCTCGCTCATTCTTGATATCTTCGCCATGCGGGCTCAGACCGCCAACGCCAAGGCACAGGTGGAGCTGGCCCAATACCGCTACATGCTGCCCCGTCTGCAGCGTCTGTGGACCCATCTGGAGCGCCAGGGCGGCGGTTCGGGCTCAGGCGGCGGCAAGGGCAGTGTGGGACTGCGCGGTCCCGGTGAGACCCAGTTGGAGATGGACCGCCGTATCATCTTGCACCGCATCACGCTGCTCAAGCAGCGTCTGGCCGAGATAGACCAGCAAAAGAGCACGCAGCGCAAGAACCGCGGCCGCCTGATACGTGTGGCCCTGGTAGGCTACACCAATGTGGGCAAGTCGACCATCATGAACCTGCTGTCGAAGAGTGAGGTGTTTGCGGAGAATAAGCTCTTCGCCACCCTGGACACGACAGTGCGCAAGGTGATTGTGGGCAATCTGCCCTTCCTGCTGGCCGACACGGTAGGTTTCATCCGCAAGCTGCCCACCGACCTGATTGACTCGTTCAAGTCGACTCTCGACGAGACACGCGAGGCCGACCTGCTGCTGCATGTGGTAGACATCTCACACCCCGATTTCGAAGAACAGATACGTGTGGTGGAAAACACGCTGAAAGACCTTGGCTGCGCCGACAAGCCCTCTATGATTGTATTCAACAAGATAGACGCCTACCGCTGGGTGGAAAAAGAATCGGACGATCTGACCGCCCCCACCCGCGAGAATGTGTCGCTTGACGAGCTGAAGCGCACTTGGATGGCCAAGCTTCAGGAGAACTGCATCTTCATCTCGGCCAAGGAGAAGACCAACATGGATGAATTCCGTGAGACTGTGTACAGGAAAGTGCGCGAGCTGCATGTGCAGAAATACCCCTACAACGACTTCCTTTATCCCGCAGATTTTGAATAGTAACTAATAAAATATTTTATCATGGCTTACAGACAACTGACAGAAAAAGAAATCGCCTCGCTTGAATCGAGAGGATGCAAGGCCGAAGACTGGGACCTTGTAACCGTGGCAGAAGACTTTGTTGACGACTATATCCGCAACGTGTCCTTTTACGGCAAGATACAGTTGGGCGTATTCAAGAAAGAGATTGAAGTGAGCAAGGGCTTCTTCAAGCACTCCGGCATCAAGAGCACCACACTGCGCAATGTAACTGCCGGCGACAACTGCCTGATTGAGAACATTGGCAACTTCATCAACAACTACACCATCGGCGACGAGTGCTACATCTCCAACGTGAACACCATAGAGACCACCGAGGGAGCCACCTTCGGCGAGGGCAATATGATATCCGTACTCAATGAGGTGGGCGACGGCAACGTGATTCTTTTCGACGGGCTCACCAGTCAGTTGGCCGCCCTCATGGTGAACCACCACCGCGACAAGCAACTCATCGATGCACTGAAAGACCTGGTGAAAAAGGAGACGGCAGCCAGTGTGCCCGAGCGCGGCACCATCGGCAACCGGGTGAAGATACTGAACACCGGTGAGATCAACAACACCCACATCAACGACGACTGCGAGATAATAGGCGCCTGCCGCCTGAGCGACTGCTCCATCAAGAGCATACCCGAAGCCAGTGTGTACATCGGCAGCGGCGTGATCTGCGAGAACTCCATCATCTACGACGGGTCGTCGATTCTAAACAGCGTGAAGCTGCAGAACTGCTTCGTGGGCGAAGCATGCCAGATAACCAACGGTTTCACCGCCGAGAGCAGCATATTCTTCGCCAACAGCTATATGTCGAACGGCGAGGCCTGTGCCGCCTTCTGCGGCCCGTTCTCCGCCAGCCACCACAAAAGCTCGCTCCTGATAGGCGGCATGTTCTCCTTCTACAACGCCGGCTCGGCCACCAACTTCAGCAACCATGCCTACAAGATGGGCCCCATGCACTACGGCACCCTGGAGCGCGGCGCCAAGACAGCCAGCGGCGCTTACATCCTGATGCCCGCCAACATAGGCACCTTCTCTGTGTGCTTCGGCAAGCTGATGTACCACCCCGACACCCGCAACCTTCCCTTCTCCTACCTCATGGCCTACGGCGACACCATGTACATGATACCAGGCCGCAACATCAACACGGTAGGACTGTACCGCGACATACGCAAGTGGCCCAAACGCGACATGCGCCCCAAGAGCGGCCAGAAGAGCATTGTGAACTTCGACTGGCTGAGTCCCTTCTCTGTAGGAGAGATTTTGGAGGGCAAGAAAATTCTGGAACAGCTGCGTGCCGCATCGGGCGACAATGTGTCGACCTACAACTATCATGAATATGTGATCAAGAAGCACCACCTGCACCGCGGCATCAGAGACTATGACATGGCACTGCGCATCTACATGGGCGCCGTACTGAAACGCCATGCCGTAGAACTGCCCAAATGCGGAGTGGGCACCGGCAAGTGGATAGACCTGGCCGGCTTGCTGCTGCCCGAGTCGGAAGAGGCACGCCTCATCAGTGACATCAAGGACGGCACCATCGTCGACATCTACGAAGTGCTCGACCGTTTCCGCGAGATAGACCGCAACTACTCCGAATACCGCTGGACCTGGACTTACAAGATGATATGCGACTATTACGGCTTAGAGATGATAACCGAGGAAGACGCCAAGCGCATACACCAAGACTACATCACGGCCCGGCGCACATGGATATCGGAGATACGCCGTGACGCCGAGAAGGAGTACGACCTGGGCGATGTGGACGAGGAGGTGCTCAAGGACTTCCTCTCGAAGCTCGACAAGGAGAT